>NZ_JBIVHW010000004.1:0-445481 GCF_044749405.1 Pseudomonas sp. NPDC089422 | reverse complement strand
TGGTAGTGTGGGGTTTCCCCATGTGAGAGTAGGTCATCGTCAAGATTCATTTCGCAAAACCCCTATCTGCGCATGCAGGTAGGGGTTTTGTCTTTTCTGGCTTTTACTTGGGGCAGTATCGGCAGCCAGCCGTGATATCGTTCCCCATTCTCTTTCCAGGGACTTCTCCATGCCCAACACCACCTCGCTGCAGCCCGGTTTCATGATCGTCCATGGCAACCGCCTGGACGACCTGCGCAGCCTGGTGGTGAGTTGGATGCGCCGCTATCCGCTGGCACCGCTGGAAAACGAAATCGCCCTGGTACAGAGCAATGGCATTGCCCAATGGCTCAAGCTGGCCCTTGCCGAGGACCCACAGGACGATGACATGGGTGGTTGCGGTATTGCTGCTGCCATCGATGTGCAACTGCCTGGAAGCTTCATGTGGCAGTTGTATCGCAAGGTGCTCGGACGCGACGAGATCCCTGAAGTGTCGCTGCTCGACAAGGCACCGCTGACCTGGCGCCTGATGCGCCTGCTACCTGCGCTGATCGAGCGCCCACATTTCGAACCGCTGCGCCGCTTCCTCACCGATGACAGTGACCTGCGCAAGCGCTATCAGCTGGCCGAGCGCCTGGCCGACCTGTTCGACCAATACCAGGTCTACCGCGCCGACTGGCTCAAGGACTGGGCAGCCGGCGAGCATATCCTCAATACCGCTCGTGGTGAGCGAAAGCCGCTCGCTCAAGGTAACCGCTGGCAGGCCGAACTGTGGCGAGCATTGCTTGAGGATGTCGGTGAACAGGGCATGGCGCAGAGCCGGGCAGGGGTGCACCAGCGCTTCATCGAACGCATCAACAGCCTGGAAACGGCACCCCACGGGCTCCCTTCGCGGGTAATCGTGTTCGGTATTTCGTCCTTGCCTGCCCAGGCATTGGAGGCACTTGCCGGTCTGGCCCGTTTCAGTCAGGTATTGCTCTGCGTTCACAACCCTTGCCGTCACCATTGGGCCGACATCGTTGCCGACAAAGACCTGCTACGCCACCAGTACAAGCGCCAGCAGCGCAAGCAAGGCATGCCCCTGCAGCTGGACGACGAGTCGCTGCATCAACACGCCCACCCACTACTGGCTGCCTGGGGCAAGCAAGGCCGCGACTACATCAATCTGCTGGACAGCTATGACGACCCTGGCAGCTATCAAGGTGTATTCAGCGACGGCCGTATCGACCTGTTTAGCGAAGCTCAGCCCACCACGCTGCTGAACCAGTTGCAGGACGATATTCTCGAGTTGCGCCCGCTCACCGAAACCCGTGAGCTGTGGCCCGAAGTTGACCTGGCCAAGGACCGTTCGGTGCGTTTCCACGTGGCGCACAGTCCGCAGCGCGAGGTGGAAATCCTGCACGACCAGTTGCTGGCCCGCTTCAGTGCCGACCCCACACTGCGCCCACGTGACGTCATCGTCATGCTCCCGGCAATCGACACTTACGCGCCGCATATCCGTGCGGTGTTCGGCCAACTGCTGCGCAACGACCCACGCTACATTCCGTTCACCCTGACCGACCAGGGCCAGCGTGGCCGTGACCCCCTGCTGATTGCCCTGGAACACCTGCTCAAGCTCCCGGACAGCCGCTTTGCGGTCAGCGAAGTGCTCGACCTGCTCGACGTACCGGCGGTCCGCGGGCGTTTCGGCATCCGCGAAAGTGACTTGCCCACCCTGCACCGCTGGATCGAAGGCGCGGGCATTCGCTGGGGGTTGAACGCCGACCAGCGTGCCACCTTCGGGTTGCCCCAGGGCCTGGAACAGAACAGTTGGCGCTTCGGTCTGCGGCGCATGCTGCTGGGTTACGCGGTGGGCGTGGGGGAGGGCTGCGACGGGATCGAACCCTACGATGAAATCGGCGGCCTGGATGCCGCCTTGATCGGCCCCTTGGTCGCGCTGCTCGATGCCCTGGAAGTGGCCAACCAGGCCTTGTCCCAGCCTGCCACTGCCAGCGAGTGGGGCGAACGTCTCAACGCTTTGCTGCAAGTGTTCTTCCTCGCCGAGGAGGAGCACGACGAATATCTTTTGATGCAGCTGCAGGAATTGCGCGACAGCTGGCTGGAAGTCTGTGAAACCGTAGGTCTGCAAGACCAGTTGCCACTCACGGTGATCCGTGAGGCCTGGCTGTCGGGCCTCGACGAAGGCAAGCTGTCCCAGCGTTTTCTCGCCGGTTCGGTGAACTTCTGCACCTTGATGCCGATGCGGGCAATTCCTTTCCGCGTCGTCTGTCTGCTGGGCATGAACGATGGCGACTACCCGCGTGCCCAGCCGCCGCTGGACTTCGACCTGATGGCCAGCGACTACCGCCCCGGTGATCGTTCACGCCGCGAGGACGACCGTTACCTGCTGCTCGAAGCACTGCTGTCGGCACGTGACCAGCTCTACATCAGCTGGGTGGGCCGCAGCATCCGTGATAACAGTGAGCGACCGGCCTCGGTGCTGATCGGCCAGTTGCGCGATCACCTGGCTGCTGGTTGGCGCCTCAAGGGCGATGCCGAGGGCGAACAACTGCTCCACGCCTTGACCCAGGAGCACCCGCTACAGCCTTTCAGTGCGCGCTATTTCCAGAAGGGCAGCGCGCTGTTCAGCTATGCCCATGAGTGGCAATTGCTGCATCAGCAAACGACCGACGACGAGCAGCCCGATCCCGGCCTGCCACCTTATGTCAGCGATGAAGCACTGACGCTGACCCAGTTGCAGGATTTCTTGCGTCACCCAGTCCGGCATTTCTTCAGCCAGCGCCTGAAAGTGTTCTTTGAAGCCCTGGAAGCACCCACACCAGACGAAGAGCCATTCGTCCTCGATGCCTTGCAGCGCTACAGCGCCAGCGAAAGCCTGTTGGGCGCTGCCCTTGGCGACCCTGACAATGCCGAACGAGCGCTGCAGGCCCAGGCCCGCCGCCTGCAAGCCTGCGGCTTGCTGCCCCTGGCGGGTTTCGGCGAACTGCTGCAAGCCGAACTGATCCAGCCACTGCCCGATCTGCTGCAACGTCATCGCCAACTGTTGCAGCGCTGGCCAACGGTGGTCGACGGCGCGCTGCCGATTCACTTCGAGCACGCCAACCACCGTCTTGAGGGCTGGTTGGGCCGGGTCTACCAGGCCGACGACCACAGCCTGTTGAGCATCACCACAGTGCCCAACACCATCAGCGCCGGGCGCAACAACTTAAAGTGGCACCGCCTGATTGCCAGCTGGGTGATGCACCTGGCTGCCTGCGCCGCCGGTTATCCCCTGCACAGCGCATTGCTGGCCAGTGACATCACCCTGCTGCTCGGCCCTTTGCCACAGGCTCAGGCTGCCGAACAACTGGGCCACTTGCTGGTAGCGCGTCAGGCCGCGATGAATGCTCCGCTGCCTGTCGCTGCCAAGACCGCCTTTGCCTGGCTGGCTCAGGAAGATCCGGAAAAGGCTTTGGCAGCCGCCACCCGTGCCTACGAGGGCGATGGCCGTACCAGTTTCGGCGAGCGCAGCGAAAGTGTTGCCCTGGCCCGACAGTTCCGCGATTTCGCCGCACTCAGCGCCGACGAAACCTTTGAAGGCTGGTGTGAAACCTTGTACCGCCCCCTGTTCAGCGCCGCCTGGCAAGCCCAGGGCAATCCGGAGAGTGAAGCATGACCCAGGCCCGCCCCCTGGCACTGAGTTTTCCCCTGCATGGCAGCCAGCTGATCGAAGCCAGCGCTGGCACGGGCAAGACATTCACCATTTCCGCACTGTACTTGCGCCTGATTCTCGGCCACGGTGGTGAGCAAGGCTTTGGCCGCGAACTGCTGCCGCCGCAGATTCTGGTGGTGACCTTCACCGATGCCGCCACCAAGGAGTTGCGCGAGCGTATCCGCACCCGCCTTGCCGAGGCGGCGCGGTTCTTCCGCGGCGAGCTGGACGGTGGCGACCCGCTGCTGCATCAGCTGCGTGACGACTATGCCGAAGAACACTGGGCACGCTGCGCCAATCGCCTGGAAGTCGCTGTGCAGTGGATGGATGAAGCGGCGGTGTCGACCATCCATGGCTGGTGCCAGCGCATGCTCCGTGAGCATGCCTTCGACAGCGGCAGCCTGTTTACCCAGAGCCTGGAAACCGACCACAGCGACCTGCTCGGCCAGGTCATGCGCGATTACTGGCGGCGCTTCTGCTATGGCATGCACGGCGAAGCGCTGAACTGGGTGCGCAGCCATTGGGTCAGCCCCGATGCCCTGCTGCCGCGCATCCGCCCGCTGTTCGGCCGTGTGCGTGCACAGCAGGACGAAGCGGAACCGCAAGCGCTGATCGATGCCGCGTTGCAACAGCGGGTCGAGCAGTTGCGCCAACTCAAGGCACCGTGGGCGCAATGGGCGGACGAACTGCAGCAGATCTGCCGCGACGCCGTGGCCGCGAAACAGGCCGATGGCCGCAAACTGCAGGCGCGCTTCTTCGAGCCCTGGTTCGAGAAACTGCGTATCTGGGCCATTGATGAACAAGAGGTGGAGCTCGACCTGGGTACCGGCTTTACCCGCCTGACCCCGGCCGGGATGGCCGAAGCCTGGAAGACCGGTGATCCGCCCGACCACCCGGCCTTTCATGCCATGCAGAATCTGCAGCAACAGCTGCAAGCCCTGGTCAGCCCGGAGGCGCGTTTGCTCGAACACGCTGCGGCCTGGGTTGCGGCACGCTTTGAAGTGGAAAAGCGCCGGCGTGCCGAAATGGGCTTCGACGACATGCTGCTACGGCTGCAGCATGCGTTGGGCACGGAGTCGGGTGAACGGTTGGCGGCGCTGATCCGTGAGCAGTTCCCGGTGGCCTTGATCGACGAGTTCCAGGACACCGACCCGGTCCAGTACGGCATCTTCGAAAGCATCTATCGCATCAGCGAGAACCACCCGGAAACCGGCCTATTCATGATTGGCGACCCCAAGCAGGCGATCTACGCCTTCCGTGGCGCCGACATCTACACCTACCTGTCGGCCCGGCGTGCCACCGCCGGCCGGCTGCACAGCCTGGACACCAACTACCGCTCCAGCCAGGCGATGGTCGCGGCAGTCAACCAGGTGTTCCTGCAGGCCGAAGCGCGCGAACAGGGCAAGGGCGCCTTCCTGTTCCGCGAAGCCGACGATAACCCATTGCCGTTTGTCGAGGTCCGCGCCAAGGGCCGCCGCGAACGCCTGCTGATCGACGGCGAGGCGTGTGCGGCACTGCAATGCTGGCAGCTGCAGAGTGAAGAGCCGGTATCCAGCACGCTTTACCGGCAGCAGCTGGCAGCCAGCTGCGCGAGCCATATCGTTGCCGTGTTGAACGGCGGCCAGCGTGGGGTGACCGGTTTCAGCGATGATCAGGGCGAACTGCGCCCGTGCCAGCCCTCGGACATCGCCATCCTGGTGCGAGATGGCCATGAAGCGCAGCTGGTGCGCAGTGAGCTTGCCGCCCGCGATGTGCGCAGCGTGTACCTGTCCGACAAGGACTCGGTATTTGCCGCCCAGGAGGCCCATGACTTGCTGGCCTGGCTCAAGGCCTGCGCCGAACCGGATTCCGAGCGCCTGCTCAAGGCCGCCCTGGCCAGCCTGACCCTGGAGCTGTCGCTGGCCGAACTGGATCAGCTGAACCAGGACGAGCGGGTGTGGGAAGGCTGGGTCATGCGCTTGCGCCGCTACCGCGAAATCTGGCAGCGCCAGGGTGTACTGCCCATGCTGCGGCACCTGTTGCACGACTTCGAGCTGCCGCGCATGCTGATCGGCCGCACGGATGGTGAACGCGTACTGACCAACCTGCTGCACCTGGCCGAATTGCTGCAGCAGGCAGCCGGCGAGCTGGACGGTGAACAGGCGTTGATCCGCCACCTGGCCGAGCACCTGGCCAACGCCGGCCAGGCGGGCGAAGAGCAGATCCTGCGCCTGGAAAGCGACGAGCAGCTGGTCAAGGTGGTGACTATCCACAAGTCCAAGGGCCTGGAATACCCCTTGGTCTACCTGCCGTTCATCTGCACCAGCAAACCGGTGGACGGCAGCCGCCTGCCACTGGCCTGGCACGACAGCCTGGGCAATGCACAACTGACGCTGACCCCCGATGCCGCGCAGATCGCCCTGGCCGACGAGGAGCGCCTGGCCGAAGACCTGCGCCTGCTCTATGTGGCCCTGACGCGTGCCCAGCATGCCTGCTGGCTGGGTGTCGCCGACCTCAAGCGCGGCAACCAGAAGAGCTCGCAGCTGCACCGCTCGGCGCTGGGCTACCTGCTCGGTGGCGGTCTGGCCCTGCCTGGCTCGGAGCACCTCAAGGTGTGCCTGCAGGGCTTGCTGGCAGGCTGCGAGCATATTGCCTGCCCGGCTCTGCCGGAGGCCGGCGATGAGCGCTACCGTGCGTCCCAGGCCGAACACGAACTGTTACCCGCACGCAAGCCACGCCGCGCCGCCGCCGAACATTGGTGGATTGCGTCCTACAGTGCCTTGCGCGTTGGCGAACAGACCCTCGGCACCGACAGCTCTCAGGCCCAGCAACTGCTCGATGACGAAGTGGCCGATACCCAGCTGATCCGCGAAGTGCCTGCCGACGGTGGCGACATCCATCGCTTCCCCCGTGGCCCCAACCCGGGCACCTTCCTCCATGGGCTGCTGGAGTGGGCTGGCCGTGAAGGCTTTGGCGAAGTCGCCGGCAACCCCAAGCTCATCGAGCGTACCGTTGGCCAGCGTTGCAACCGCCGCGACTGGGCCGGCTGGATCCCGACACTCAGCCAGTGGCTGCAGCGCCTGCTCGACGAGCCCCTGCCGGCCGGCGCTGCGCAGTTGACGCTCGCGCAGTTGCAGCATTACCAGATCGAGATGGAGTTCTGGTTCGCCAGCCACAATGTCGACGCCGAGCAACTCGACCGCCTGGTGGCCCGGCATACCCACCCCGGTACGGCACGCCCGGCTGCGCAGCCGACCGTGCTCAATGGCATGTTCAAAGGTTTCATCGACCTGGCCTACGAGCTCGATGGGCGCTATTACGTGGCCGACTACAAGTCCAACTGGCTCGGCCCGGATATCCAGGCCTATGACACCCAGGCCATGGAAAAAGCCATCCTCGAACACCGCTACGACCTGCAGTACGTGCTCTACTTGCTGGCCCTGCATCGCCAGTTGCGCGCACGGCTGCCTGATTACGATTACGACCGCCATGTCGGCGGAGCCCTGTTCATCTTCCTGCGCGGCGCCAGCCGCAGTGGCCACGGTGTGTACTTCGCCAAGCCATCACGCGAGCTGATCGAGGCCCTCGACGCGCTGTTCCGTGGCGTGCACGCGCCCGAGCAGCAGGACCTGTTTGCCGGAGCCGTGACATGAGCCGAACCCTTGACGATCTCTTGCCTACGCCACTGCACGCTGAGCATCTGCTGGCCCTGGCCCCCCAGCACAACAGCGCGGACCTCGTGCAGTTGCTCGATCGCTGGGTCGAGCGGGGCTGGCTGCGTGCGCTTGACCGGGCGTTCGTCAGTTTTCTTGAGGAGCGCGCCCCTGGCAGTGACCCGCTGCTCCTGCTGGCGGCAGCCCTGGCCAGCCACCAGCTGGGCCACGGGCATGTCTGCCTCGACCTGCAACAGACCCTCGCCGAGCCTGATTTCGCGCTGTCGCTGCCGCCGGAAGGCGATGCCCTGACCGGCCCGTTGCTGTTGCCCTCGCAGTTGCTGGCCAACCTCGGCTTGCCCACCTGGCTGCAGCGCATTGCCGCCAGCCCGCTGGTGGCCGCCGGCGATACGCCGGGCCAGCAGGCGCGCCCGCTGGTGCTCAGCGGCCAGCGCCTGTACTTGCGTCGCTACTGGAGCTACGAGCGACAGATCGACCAGACCTTGCGCCAACGCCTGAGCCAGGACGAAGCGGCCCCGGCCGACCTGCCCGCGCGCCTGGCGCAGCTGTTCGACGAAGGCGCCCTGGCTGGCCAGGTGGACTGGCAGAAACTCGCCTGCGCCCTGGCCACCCGCGCAGGCTTCAGCATCATCACGGGAGGCCCCGGCACCGGCAAGACCACCACCGTGGTGCGCTTGCTGGCGCTGCTGCAGGCGCCAGCGGTAGAGCAGGGCAGGCCGCTGCGCATTCGCCTGGCCGCGCCGACCGGCAAGGCCGCCGCACGCCTGACCGAATCCATCGGCCAGCAGGTCGAGCGGTTGCAGGTGAGCGCCGAAGTGCGCGGGCAGATCCCCACCGACGTCAGCACCGTGCACCGCCTGCTCGGCAGCCGCCCCGGCTCGCGGCACTTCCGTCATCACGCCGGCAACCCGTTGCCGCTGGATGTGTTGGTGGTCGACGAAGCGTCGATGATCGACCTGGAGATGATGGCCAACCTGCTGCAGGCTATGCCGCCCAAGGCGCGGCTGGTTCTGCTGGGGGACAAGGACCAGTTGGCCTCGGTCGAGGCTGGCGCTGTGCTCGGTGACCTGTGCCGGGATGCCGAAGAGGGCTGCTATTCGCCCGCGACCCAGGCCTGGCTGGAACAGATCGGTGGCCAATCGCTGGCTGCCAGTGGTCTGAAAGCCGGCGATGCACAACACAATCCGCTGGCCCAGCAAGTGGTGATGCTGCGTTTCTCGCGGCGTTTTGGTGAGGGCAGCGGCATCGGCCAGCTGGCGCGCCTGGTCAACCGTCAGGAGGCCCAGGCGGCACGCGACCTGCTGAGCATGCCGCCAGCGGACGTGTTCGGCCTGGCGCTGCGCGGCGAGCAGGATCGGGCCTTCGACCGGCTGATTCTCGACGGCCTCAACCGCGGTAATGAAGGACCACAGGGCTATCGCAGCTACCTGCGTGCCATTGGCCGCTATCGCCCGGCACCGGGTACTGGGTTCGACGATCCACACTGGGAACAGTGGGCCGCCAAGGTGCTGCACAGTTTCGAAGACTTCCAGTTGCTGTGCGCCGTGCGCAAGGGGGCCTGGGGGGTAGAAGGCCTCAACGAGCGGGTGGCGCGGGTGCTGCACAATGCCGGGCTGATCGACAGCCGGCAGGCGTGGTATGAAGGCCGCCCGGTATTGGTCACGCGCAACGACTATGGCTTGGGCTTGATGAACGGTGACATCGGCATCGCCCTGCGCCTGCCAGACGAGCACGGTGAAGCGCTGCTGCGTGTGGCCTTCCCACGCAACGACGGCAGTGGTGGGGTGCGCTTCGTCCTGCCTAGCCGCCTCAACGAGGTGGAAACCGTTTACGCCATGACCGTACACAAGTCCCAGGGCTCCGAATTCAGCCACACCGCGCTGGTGCTGCCGGATGCACTCAACCCGGTGCTTACCAAGGAACTGGTGTACACCGGCATCACCCGGGCCAAGCATTGCTTCAGTCTGATCGAGCCGCGCCAGGGCATTTTCGAGGAAGCGGTACTGCGCAAGGTACGGCGTATTTCCGGCCTGATGCTCGAGCAGGCCTGACGCTCCTACAGAGAGCCAGCGTTGTGCTATCGTTGCGCCGACTCAGACAGGCTTTTTGAGAGAATTCTCACATGACAGGCGCCAGGGAGCGGTTGACAGGCTGTGCGCTTTCGCTGCTGCTAGTTGGCCTGTCGCTATTGGCCGGCCCTGCCCAGGCGGACGGTTCGGCCACCGCCGCACAGGCCCAGCAACGTGCCAGGGCGGTCACCCAGGTGGTGCTAGGGATCCTCAGCTATGCGCGCTGGCCGACCGAGCCAGTGCCCTTGCGCCTTTGCCTGGTCGGCCCCACCGAATACGCCGACGACCTGATCAAGGGCAGCGTGCAGAACTCTGGCCAACCCTTGCAGGTACGCCGCCTGCTGGCTGATGACCGGCAGGTCGCCCAGGCCTGTGACGCCGTGTACATCGGCAAGCTCGACGATGCCCAGCGTGACCGCCTGTTCCAGGCCGTCAGTGGCCACCCGGTACTCAGCATCAGCGAAGCCGACGACCCGTGCACGGTCGGTAGCCTGTTCTGCCTGCGGGTGAGCGATCAGCAAGTCGCCTTTGAGGTCAACCTGGACTCCGTGGCGCGTTCCGGCGTGCGAATCCACCCCAGCGTGTTGCAGCTGTCACGGCGTCGCGGAGCTGTGCCATGAAGCGCGCCGCCATGAGCAAGAAGCACGGCGTGCGCCCGACCTTGCGCTCGGTGCTCGGCCGTGGCCACCTCAGCGTGGCCCTGCTGGCGGTGGGCCTGGTCGGTATTTCGCTGACCTTGCTCGGCGTATTGGCCCTGCGTGTATACGCCAACCACAACCTCCACCTGATTGCCCGTTCGATCAACTACACCGTCGAAGCCGCTGTGGTATTCGACGACAGCGCTGCGGCCAATGAGGCGCTGGAACTGATCGCCAAGACGGAAGAAGTGGCGGATGCCAAGGTCTTCAACAACGACGGCGAGCAACTGGCGCATTGGCAGCGCCGTGATGAGGGCGTGCTTGGGCACCTGGAGGCGCAGGTGGCGACGGCCTTGCTGGGTGAGCCGATCAACCTGCCAATCCTGCACCAGCAACAGAAGGTCGGGCATATCGAGCTGATCGGTCAGGGTCGCAGCCTGCTGCTGTTCCTGCTCAGCGGCCTTGGCGGCATCCTGTTCTGCACGATCCTCAGTGCCTTCGTTGCCTTGTACCTGTCGCAGCGCATGCTCGGCGATATCGTCCGCCCGCTGCGCGGCCTGGCCAGCGTCGCCCATGCCGCCCGTCGCGAACGCAGTTTCGACCGCCGGGTGCCGGAAGCGCCCATTGCCGAGCTCAACGAGTTGGGCAACGACTTCAACGCGTTGCTCGATGAGCTGGAGGTCTGGCACAGCCACCTGCAGAACGAGAACGCGACCCTGGCTCACCAGGCCAGCCACGACAGCCTCACCGGCCTGCCCAACCGCGCGTTCTTCGAGGGCCGCCTCAGCCGCAGCCTGCGCAACGCTGCACGGCAGCAGGACCATTTGGCGTTGCTGTTCCTCGACAGTGACCACTTCAAGCAGATCAACGACAGCCTCGGCCATGCCGTGGGCGACGAAGTGCTGATCAACGTTGCCGACCGCGTGCGCGCGCAGCTGCGCGAGCACGACCTGGTGGCCCGCCTGGGTGGTGACGAGTTCGCCGTGCTGTTGACCCCGCTGCACACTCGCGAGGACGCCGAACGTATCGCCGAGAAGATCATCGCCAGCATGCAGCTGCCGATGTTGCTCGAGGGCGGCGAAAGACTCACCACGTCGCTCAGTGTCGGCATCGCCTATTACCCGGATGACGGCAGTGACCCTGCCAGTCTCCTCAATGCTGCAGATGCGGCGATGTACCAGGCCAAGCGCAAGCGCCGTGGCCAGTGGCAAGCGGCGCAGACGGAACGGTCCGCCGCCGATTTCAGGAACAGGAGTTGAACCGTGATACAGCGTTTGCGTTTTTCGTTCGTCGTGATGTTGCTGGCTATGCTGGCGCTGACAGGGTGCCAGAGCACGCCGCCCAAAGGCTTGACCGCCGAGCAGATTGCCGTGCTCAAGCGCGAAGGTTTTGCCCCCACCGACGAGGGCTGGGCGTTCGACCTGTCGGGCAAGGTGCTGTTCGGCAGCGACCTGGACAGCCTCAATGGCCCGAGTCAGACGATCGTCGAGCGAGTTGGCAAGGCCTTGCTGAGCGTGGGCATTCAGCGCGTGCGGGTCGATGGTCATGCCGATGCCTCGGGCAAGGCGGCGTACAACCAGCAGCTGTCCGAACGGCGCGCGCAGAGCGTGGCCAAGGCGTTGATCGACGTTGGCATGCTGGCGCAGAACATACATACCCGTGGGCTGGGTAGCACGCAGCCGGTGGCGGACAACCGCACCAGTGCGGGGCGGACCGAGAACCGCCGGGTGTCGATTGTGGTGGCATCTTATTGATATAGGCCTAGCTGCTAAGAAGGTAGCGCGGTGTGGCTGGTAGGTGCCTGCCTTTGGGCTTTCATCGCCTATGAGATCGAGCGCCGCGCGGGCGGCGCTCGATCTCATAGGCGCCGGAAATGCTGTGGCGAACACATAAATACCTCCATCAATCCTCTGCAAAGCGCATCTCGCGTGTCTCACCCATCAACAACGGCGCATTCGCCTCAGTCACCCCACGGATGTAATCCCACAACAGGGTGATCCGCTTCAACTTCCTCAAATCCTCCCGGCAATACATCCAGAATTGCCGCGTCACCTCGATCTCCTCCGGCAACACCGTCACCAGCCGCGCATCCTGCGCCGCCAGGAAGCACGGCAAGATCGCCAACCCACGCCCCTGCAGCGCCGCCGTGTACTGGGCTATGACGCTGGTGCTGCGCAAATGCGCATTGGCATTGGGAATCAGGTTGGCCAGGTACAGCAGCTCCGAGCTGAACGCGAGGTCGTCGACATAGCTGATGAACGGGTGGCTCACCAGGTCGCTGACCTGGCGGATCGGCGCATGGCTGTCGAGGTAATCCTGGGTCGCATACAACCGCAACCGGTAGTCACACAGCTTGCAGCACACATAAGGCCCATGCTCCGGCCGTTCCAGGGCAATGACGATGTCTGCCTCGCGTTTGGACAGGCTGATGAAGTGCGGCAGCGGCAGGATATCCACCGAGATCGCCGGGTAGGCATCGACGAAATGGCTCAATTGCGGGGTAACGAAGAAGCTGCCGAAGCCCTCGGTACAGCCCATGCGCACATGCCCCGACAGCGCCACGCCGGAGCCGGAGACCTGCTCGCAGGCCATGTGCAAGGTGCTCTCGATCGACTCCGCGTAGCTCAGCAGGCGCTGCCCCTCGGCGGTCAGGACGAAGCCGTTGGTGCGTGACTTCTCGAACAGCAGCGTGCCCAGCGCCCCCTCCAGCGAGCTGATGCGCCGCGACACCGTGGTGTAGTCGACGGCCAGGCGCTTGGCCGCGCTGCTGGCCTTGCGGGTACGCGCCACTTCGAGGAAGAACTTCAGGTCGTCCCAGTTCAGCGCACTGAGGGAGGTCAGGTCTTTTTGCATGTTGATCCGGTTTTTTTGTGCGTTCTTGTTGGATGTTTGCACATCTATACTCGAAAAAAGCCCCAAGGCGCCACCTCGTCTTTGCCCGGCGCTGGCGATCTCGTCCTGACAATAATTCCAAGGAGAACGCAGATGAACGCACCACAATCCCCTGACAAGACCAAGGTCGAACAGGTCAAGCTGCTGATCGACGGCCTGTGGGTCGAGTCGAAAACCAGCGAATGGCGCGATATCGTCAACCCGGCTACCCAAGAGGTGCTGGCGCGGGTACCGTTCGCCACCGTCGAAGAAGTGGATGCCGCCGTGGCCGCTGGCCAGCGCGCCTTCAAGACCTGGCGTGACACCCCGATCGGGGCACGCATGCGCATCATGCTCAAGCTGCAGGCGCTGATCCGCGAACACACCAAACGCATTGCCCAGGTACTCAGCGCTGAGCAGGGCAAGACCCTCGCCGACGCCGAAGGCGACATCTTCCGCGGCCTGGAAGTGGTCGAGCATGCGGCTTCCATCGGCACCCTGCAGATGGGCGAGTTTGCCGAGAACGTCGCCGGTGGCGTGGACACCTACACCCTGCGCCAGCCGATCGGTGTGTGCGCTGGCATCACCCCGTTCAACTTCCCGGCGATGATCCCGCTGTGGATGTTCCCGATGGCCATCGTCTGCGGCAACACCTTCGTCCTCAAGCCTTCCGAACAGGACCCGCTGTCGACCATGCTGCTGGTCGAGCTGGCGCTGGAAGCCGGCGTGCCGGCCGGGGTGCTGAACGTGGTGCACGGCGGCAAGCAGGTGGTGGATGCGATCTGCACCCACCAGGACATCAAGGCGATTTCCTTCGTCGGCTCCACCGAAGTCGGCACCCACGTGTACAACCTGGCCAGCCAGCACGGCAAGCGCGTGCAGTCGATGATGGGCGCGAAGAACCACGCCGTGGTGCTGCCTGACGCCAACCGCACGCAAACCGTCAACGCCCTGGTCGGCGCCGCCTTCGGCGCGGCGGGCCAGCGCTGCATGGCCACCTCGGTGGCGGTGCTGGTAGGCAAGGCACGTGACTGGCTGCCGGATATCAAGGAGGCGGCTAGCAAGCTCAAGGTCAATGCCGGTTGCGAGCCGGGCACCGATGTCGGCCCGGTGGTTTCCAAGCGCGCCAAGGAGCGGGTGCTGGGCCTGATCGAAAGCGGCATCCAGGAAGGCGCCAAGCTCGAACTCGATGGCCGTGGTGTGAAGGTGCCGGGCTACGAGCAAGGCAACTTCGTCGGCCCGACCCTGTTCTCCGGGGTGAAGACCGACATGCAGGTGTACACCCAGGAAATCTTCGGCCCGGTGCTGGTGACCCTGGAAGTCGACACCCTCGACGAAGCCATCGCCCTGGTCAACGCCAACCCGTTCGGCAATGGCACCGGCCTGTTCACCCAGAGCGGCGCGGCGGCGCGCAAGTTCCAGAGCGAGATCGACATCGGCCAGGTCGGTATCAATATCCCGATCCCGGTACCGGTACCGTTCTTCAGCTTCACCGGCTCGCGCGGCTCCAAGCTCGGCGACCTCGGTCCGTACGGCAAGCAAGTGGTGCAGTTCTACACTCAGACCAAGACCGTCACCGCCCGCTGGTTCGATGACGACAGCGTCAACGACGGTGTGAACACCACCATCAGCCTGCGCTAAGGAGTTCGCTATGCGTATCGCATTCATCGGCCTGGGCAACATGGGCGCGCCCATGGCCCGCAACCTGATCAAGGCCGGGCACCAGCTGAACCTGTTCGACCTGAACAAGACCGTGCTGGCCGAGCTCGCCGAGCTGGGCGGGCAGGTCAGCGCTTCGCCCCGGGACGCGGCGGCCAGCAGCGAGCTGGTGATCACCATGCTGCCGGCGGCGGCCCATGTGCGCGCCGTGTACCTCAACGAAGACGACGGTGTGCTGGCGGGCATCCGCCCTGGCACGCCGACCCTGGACTGCAGCACCATCGACCCGCAGACCGCACGTGATGTGTCCAAGGCCGCTGCGGCCAAAGGGGTGGACATGGGCGATGCGCCGGTGTCCGGTGGTACCGGCGGCGCGGCGGCGGGCACGCTGACCTTCATGGTCGGCGCCAGCGCCGGGCTGTTCGCCACGTTCAAGCCGGTGCTGGAGCAGATGGGCCGCAACATCGTGCATTGCGGTGAGGTCGGTACCGGGCAGATCGCCAAGATCTGCAACAACCTGCTGCTGGGCATCTCGATGATCGGCGTGTCCGAGGCCATGGCCCTGGGCAATGCGCTGGGCATCGACACCAAGGTGCTGGCAGGGATCATCAACAGCTCGACCGGGCGTTGCTGGAGTTCCGATACCTACAACCCGTGGCCGGGCATCATCGAGACTGCACCTGCCTCGCGTGGGTATACCGGTGGGTTTGGCGCCGAACTGATGCTCAAGGACCTGGGGCTGGCCACCGAGGCGGCACGCCAGGCTCACCAGCCGGTGATCCTCGGCGCCGTGGCCCAGCAGCTGTACCAGGCCATGAGCCTGCGTGGCGACGGCGGCAAGGACTTCTCGGCGATCGTCGAGGGTTACCGCAAGAAGGATTGACGAGCGAGGACTTCATCGCGGGCCGGGCGGCCTTCCCTCTGTAACTGCGCACCAGAGGGAAGGGCACCCTTCCTGCGATGTTTTTTATCAGGCGAAGACGAAATACTTGCGCACGGTCTCGACCACTTCCCAGGTGCCTTTCATTCCCGGTTCGATCACGAACACATCACCTGCTTTCAGGTGCTTCGGCTCTTCGCCTTCCGGGGTGATGATGCAGTAGCCATCGAGGAAGTGGCAGAACTCCCACTTCTCGTAGTTGACCTCGAACTTGCCTGGGGTGCAGATCCAGGTGCCCATGATCTTGCTGCCGTCGGCCGACAGGTAGGCGTTGAGGTTGACGGTGTGCGGATCGCCGCCGATGCGCTTCCACTTGGTGGCGTCCACGACCGGCGTCGGGCAGGTTTCGCGCAGGACGGTGATGAAATCGGACATGGCACAACTCCTGGTGACTGGCTGAATGACTCGTCACCATAGGGCCATCCGCCGAGCCGCAGTTGCCTGGGCTCGACGTCCAGCTGCCTGCCCGCGCTATGCCAGGGCGTTGACCTCGACGGTGATGTGGGCCAGTTCCTCATGCACGCCCAGCGCCTGGCGCACGCTATCGGCGCTCAGTGCGGCCTCGGTGGCCAGGCTGAGGATGCAGGCGTACTGGTCCTTGCCTACGCGCCACACGTGCAGGTCGGTGATGGTGGCGGGCACCGGCAGTTCGGCGACCACCTCGCGAATCTCTTCGACGACTGGCGCATCCATCTCGGCATCCAGCAGGACGCGGCCAGTATCGCGCAGCAGACTGCGGGCCCAGAGCGCCACCAGCACAGCCCCGACCAGGCCCATCACCGGGTCGAGCCAGCTGGCGCCCCAGAACTTGCCGGCCAGCAGGGCGACGATCGCCAGCACCGAGGTGGCGGCATCTGCGATCACATGCAGGTAGGCCGAGCGCAGGTTCAGGTCGTGGTGGTGATGGCCGTGATCGTGATGATGGTCATGGCCATGACCGTGGTGGTGATGATCGTGGTCGTCACGCAGCAGCCAGGCGCAGATCAGGTTCACGGCCAGGCCGATCACCGCAATGAAGATCGCCTCGTCATAGTGGATCGGCCCCGGCGTCAGCAGGCGCTCGGCCGACTGGAAGGCCATCAGCCCGGCCACGCCGAGCAGCAGCAAGGCGCTGGAGTAGCCGCCAAGGATCTCGATCTTCCAGGTGCCGAAAGCGAAGCGCTGATCCTTGGCATAGCGACGCGCCGCAGCGTAGGCCAGCAGCGACAGCCCCAGGGCCAGGGCATGGGAGCTCATGTGCCAGCCGTCGGCGAGCAGGGCCATGGAGTTGAAGAACCAGCCACCGGCGATTTCCGCCACCATCATGACTGCCGTCAGCCACACGGCCAGGCGTGTCTTGCGCTCGGCGCCGAGGTTGCTGGTGTGGAACTGGTGGCTGTGCTGCCAGCGGCCAGAGGTTTGTGTCGCCATGGTTTATCATGCTCCCGGAATGTCGAGAAATATACTATACCCCAGTATACCTAGCATGGTGTGAAAGCATATGGCACATACGATCAAGAGCAAGAAGCAGCTGCTGACCCGCGTGCGCAAGATCAAAGGCCAGGCCTCAGCTCTGGAGACCGCGCTGGAGCAGGACAAGGACTGCCTGGCGATCCTCCAGCAGATCGCCGCCGTACGCGGCGCGGTGAACGGGCTGATGGCCGAGGTGATGGAAGGGCACATCCGCGAACACTTGGTGGCGGAAGGGCTGAGCGCCGAGGAACGGCAGGAAGAGGCGGACAAGGTGGCGGCGTTGTTGCGGTCTTATCTGAAGTGATACCCCCTGGGGGTATACGGTAGGAGTGTAGGTTTCCTACAGAGCTATAAGTTGAAGCCTGCTGGGTGATCAGAACCATCCGCTGGTCGCCGGAAGTGTGCATAGTGTGTGCTGCGCTTCGTTTTGGTCAATTTGGTGTGTATCATACACATCGACTGCCGAAGGAAGGGTGAATGCGCAGTCGTGAAGTGATCCAGCTCATTGAGGCGGATGGGTGGCATGAAGTCGAGGTGAAGGGCAGCCATCACCAGTTCAGGCATCCGTTCAAGAAGGGGAGGGTGACAGTTCCTCATCCCAAGAGCGATCTGCCTAAAGGCACCGTACACAGCATCTTGAAACAAGCTGGCTTGAAGCAGTCCAGTGGCTTCGTCAGCGCGAACATCAGTGGAGACGCGCAATGAAATTTCCGGTCGTATTGCACAAGGACGCCGATTCGGACTACGGCGTGACCGTTCCCGATGTTCCAGGCTGCTTCTCTGCCGGAGAGAGTGTCGCTCAAGCGCTGGAGAACGTTCAGGAGGCGCTGGCGCTTCATTTCGAAGGCTTGGTTGCTGATAACGAAGCGCTACCGCAAGCGCAGGAAGTCGATGTCCATGTGGCGAATCCCGATTTTTCCGGTGGGGTCTGGGCTGTTGTTGATTTCGATATAACGCCGTATCTGGGGAAGGCTGTGCGGTTCAACGCAACACTGCCGGAAAACCTGCTGCAGCGGATCGATGAAAAAGTGAAGCGCGATCATCGATATGCCTCCCGTTCCGGATTTCTCGCCTCGGCCGCACTGCGAGAGTTGGCGCTCGCGCACTGAACCACGAGGCGATGTTGGACGTTCAGGCATGCATCAATCGCTCGACCAACCCCGCCGCATAGCCCGGTAACCCGGCAAAATCCTGGGCACACAACAGCAACCGCCGGTTGGCCCAGTCCTCTCGCAGCGCCACCCAGTGCATCGGCAACACGCCCTTCCAGCGCTGCACCGATGCCAGCGGTACCACGCCGATACCGGCACCACCGGCGACCATGCGAATCACCCCGTCAAACCCTTCGGCCCGCACCCGTACCTGCATGCGGTGGCCTTCGCGCAGGGCCTGTTCTTCCAGGTACAACGCCAGGGCACTGTTCACTCCCAGCCCGACATGGCCATGGGCAAGGCAGTCGACAAAGCTCGGGGCGGGCTCTGCGGCGAGGGGATGATCCAGGGGTGTCACCAGCACCAGCGGATCATCGCGAAAGGGCAAGGTCTGCAGATGGGCGCTGGGCGCGGCGGTGGAAATGATGCCCAGATCAGCCATGCCCTGGGTGATCGATTGCACGATGCGCAGGCTCGGCAACTCCTGCACATCGATGCTGATCCCGGGGTTGTCGGCAAGGTAGCTGGCCAGCAACTCCGGCAGGTACTCGGTCAGCGCCGCTGTGTTGCACAGCAGCCGCACCTGGCCTTGCTGGCCGCGCGCATAGTGGGCGAGGTCGAACTGCAGGCGCTCGACCTGCTGGCCGATCAGCCGCGCATGTTGCAGCAGCGCCTGCCCGGCGGGCGTCGGCTGCACGCCGCGGCGGTTGCGCTCGAGCAACGGCGTACCGAGCGACGCTTCCATCGCGCGTATACGTGCACTGGCAGCTGGCAGCGAAAGATGGCTGCGGCGGGCTCCGGCGGTGATGTTGCCGCATTCGGCGGTGTGCTGGAAAAGCCGGAGGTCGATCAGGTCGAAATGCATCTGCCTCTGTCCTGGCAAGAGTCTGGCTGAGTATATGGCAGATTTTCAGTCCAACCGCAGGGCGCCATCATGGCGGCCATGGATACCTTGATCGCCTTTTACCAGAACATCGGCCCGGCTTTGTCATTGCTGGTGGTCATCACCTTCCTCTTGGCGGGGGCCGTAAAGGGGGTAATCGGTCTCGGCCTGCCGACTGTCGCCATGGGCCTGCTGGGGCTGGCTATGCCACCGGCGCAGGCTGCGGCGCTGTTGATCGTGCCTTCGACGCTTACCAACCTCTGGCAACTCGCGGCCGGTGGGCATCTGCCTGCACTGCTGCGCAGGCTCGGGCCGATGCTGGCGATGATCTTCGTTGGAACATTGCTTGGCAGTGTCTGGCTGGGTATCGACAGCGGGCCGTGGGCGGTGCATGCACTGGGGGCGGCGCTGGTGATCTATGCGCTGTACGGGCTGGCAGGCCCCGCCCTGCGAGTGGCGCCGCAGCGGGAAGGGTGGTTGGGGCCGGTCTGCGGGCTGGTGACCGGTGTGGTCACTGCGGCCACGGGTGTCTTCGTGATGCCAGCGGTGCCCTACCTGCAGAGCCTAGGCCTGAATCGTGACGAGATGATTCAGGCGCTGGGCCTGTCGTTCACCGTTTCGACCTTGGCGCTGGCCGTTGGCCTGGCGGGCCAGGATGCCTTGGGTGGCAAGGCATTGGGTGCATCACTGCTGATGCTGGCACCGGCATTGCTGGGCATGCTTGCTGGCCAGTGGCTGCGCCAGCGCATCAGCGCAGCGCTGTTCAAGCGCTGCTTCTTCATTGGCCTGGCCGCGCTGGGCGGCCATCTGCTGATCAACGGTTAGCGGACGAGGCGCTGAGCATCACGATCGGCTGGATGTCGAAATCGCGCTCCAGATAGTCCATGCGCTTTTCGAAGAACGCGACCATGTGCGGCAGTGCCGAGTGCACATCCAGCGCAGCCTTGTCGGCCCACACCTCATAGAACACGAACAGGCTCGGGTCCTGCTGGTCGCGCAGCATGTGGTATTCGATGCAGCCGGGTTCCTGGCGGCTTGGTTCGACGTAGGCGCGGAACAGGGTTTCGAACGCTTCGGCCATTTCCGGACGGGTCTTGGCCTTGAGGATGAATGCGTGCTGCTCGCTCATGGATCGGTTCTCACTAAAATAGGGGGGTGAAACGATTCTACGGCAATAATACTTCGAGCATTCTTGACTTCAGGTCAATTGTTTTTTGCCCCGCGCCTGCTGTATCCCGCGCCTGCGAGCCTCTAACCTGCGGCCCTGAATTTTTGACTCGGCCCGGGAGGCCCAGCATGAAAAAGATCCTTCTGCTCAACGGTGGCAAACAGTTCGCCCATTCCGACGGCCGCCTCAACCAGACCCTGCACGACGCTGCGCTTGCCCATCTCGACCGCGCCGGTTACGACGTGCAGCAGACCTTCATCGACGGTGGCTACGACGCCCAGGCCGAAGTGGAGAAATTCCTCTGGGCCGACGTGATCATCTACCAGATGCCGGGCTGGTGGATGGGCGCACCGTGGACCGTGAAGAAATACATCGACGACGTCTTCACCGCCGGCCACGGCAGCCTTTACGCCAATGATGGCCGTACCCGTTCCGACCACTCGCAGAAATACGGCAGCGGTGGCCTGGTGCACGGCAAGCAGTACATGCTGTCGCTGACCTGGAACGCCCCGCAGCAGGCGTTCGATGACCCGAGCGACTTCTTCGAGGGCAAAGGAGTGGATGCGGTGTACTTCCCGTTCCACAAGGCCAACCAGTTCCTCGGCATGAGCGGCTTGCCAACCTTCCTGGCGGTGGATGTGATGAAGCGCCCGGACGTGCCGGCGGCGCTGGCGGCTTATGCCGCGCATCTGGACAAGGTCTTTGGCAAGGCGATCTAATCGCTGCAAGCATCCACCACGGGCCCAGACGTGAAAACCCGATCCGAAGAACTCCAGGTATTCGTCGCCGTCATCGACTGCGGCTCGATTTCCGCCGCCGCTGAGCAGATGGGCCAGACCCCGTCGGCCGTCAGCCGCACGCTGTCACGCCTGGAGACCAAGCTCGGCACCACCCTGGTCAATCGCACCACCCGGCGCATGGACCTTACCGAAGAAGGGCGCTTCTTCCTCGAACGCTCGCGCCGGGTGCTGGAGCAGATGGACGAGATGGAGGAGCATCTGTCGATGAACCGCCAGACGCCATCCGGGCGCCTGCGCATCAATGCCGCCGCACCGTTCATGCTGCATGCCATCCTGCCGTGGATCGGCGAATTCCGTCGTCAGTACCCGGCCATCGAGCTGGAGCTGAACACCGACGACCTGATCATCGATCTGCTGGAGCAGAGCACCGATGTGGCCATCCGCATCGGTGACCTCGCCGACTCCAGCCTGCACGCCCGTTCGCTCGGCTGCAGCCCGGTTCAGGTGCTGGCGAGCCCGGCGTACCTGGAACAACACGGCACGCCGGAAACGGTCGAAGACTTGAACAGCCACGCTCTGCTCGGCTTCAGCCAGCCCGAGTCGCTCAACCAGTGGCCGTTGCGCCACGCCCAGGGCGACCGCTGGAGCATTCGCCCGGCGCTGATCGCCTCCAGCGGCGAGACCCTGCGCCAGCTGGCGCTGGCCGGGGAGGGCATCGTCGCCCTGTCGCACTTCATGACCCACGAAGACATCCGCGCCGGGCGCCTCAAGGTGCTGCTGGGCGACGCCAACAACGGCTACCGCCAGCCGATCCACGCGGTGTACTACCGCAACACGCAGCTGGCCCTGCGTATCCAGTGCTTCCTCGATTTCATCCAGCGCAAGCTGGCGATGTACGCCTGCTGAGTTGCCTGAACGCGACAGATCCTGTCCACAGGCGGCGAAACTTCCGGCGTTTGATTGCACAGTCGCAGCGCTTCGGCCTTACTGACTGCTCAACAAAAACAACACCAAGGAAGTGTCATGCGTATCGTCCCGTTCCAGTACCTGGCTCTGGCAGCCGCGATCCTGAGCTGTTCCTCGACTTACGCCGCCACGTTGGAAGGCGGCGCTGTAGCCGCACCCGATCAATATGGTGCACAGGTAGCCGCCGACATTCTCAAGAAGGGCGGCAACGCGGTGGATGCTGCGGTGGCGACGGCGTTCACCCTGGCGGTGACCTACCCTGAGGCGGGCAACATCGGCGGCGGTGGCTTCATGACCCTGTTCGTCGACGGCAAGCCGTACTTCCTCGACTACCGCGAAGTGGCACCCAAGGCCGCCACGCGCAACATGTATCTGGACGACAAGGGCGAGGTGATCGAGAACCTGAGCCTGGTTGGCGTGCGCGCCGCAGGCGTACCTGGCACCGTGATGGGCCTGTGGGAGGCCCACCAGAAGTTCGGCAAGCTGCCCTGGAGCGAGTTGCTGACCCCGGCCATCGGCTATGCGAAAAACGGCTTCAAGGTCGCCGAAAAGCAGTACCAGTACCGCAACGATGCCCAAGGCATGTTCAAGACCGCGACCAACTTCAACGACTACTTCGGCAACATGAAGGTCGGTGAGCTGTTCAAACAGCCGGAAATGGCCCAGACCCTCGAACGCATCGCCGACAAAGGCGTAAGCGAGTTCTACCAGGGCAAGACCGCCGACCTGCTGGTGGCGCAGATGCAGGCCGACAAGGGCCTGATCACCAAGGACGACCTCAAGGACTACAAGGCCGTGTGGCGCGAGCCGGTCGCCATCAGCTGGCGCGGCAATGTGGTCTACACCGCGCCACCACCAAGCTCCGGCGGCGTGGCCCTGGCCCAGTTGCTGGGCATCAAGGAAGACCGCGCGGCAGACTTCAAGGGTGTGGCGCACAACTCGGCGCAGTACATCCACCTGCTTTCGGAGATTGAAAAGCGTGTGTTCGCCGACCGTGCCGACTACCTCGGCGACCCGGCGTTCACCAAGGTGCCGGTCGACCAGCTGGTGGCCACGGACTACCTGGCCAAGCGCGCCGCCCAGGTCAACCCGAAGGCCATTTCCGCAACCGACAAGGTCAAACCGGGCCTGGAGCCGCACCAGACCACGCACTTCTCGATCGTCGACAAGCAGGGCAACGCCGTCAGCAACACCTACACCCTCAATCTCGATTACGGCAGCGGTGTGGTGGTCAAGGGCGCGGGCTTCCTGCTCAACGACGAGATGGATGACTTCAGCGCCAAGCCGGGCGCCGCGAATGCCTTTGGCGTGGTCGGCGGTGACGCCAACGCCATCGAACCGGGCAAGCGCATGCTGTCATCGATGAGCCCCAGCCTGATGACCCGCGACGGCAAAGTCGAGCTGGTGATCGGTACCCCGGGTGGTTCGCGGATCTTCACCTCGATCTTCCAGGTGATGAACAACCTGTACGACTACGGCATGCCGCTGGAGAAGGCCGTGGCGGCGCAGCGTGTGCACCATCAGTTGCTGCCCAAGGACACCCTCTACTTCGACAGTTACGCGCCGCTGACCGGGCCGGTGGCTGATGAGCTAAAGAAGATGGGCTATGTGCTGGAGGATCAGGGCTGGGAGATGGGCGATATCCAGGCGATCCGGGTGGACGGGGCGAAGGTCGAGACCGCTTCCGATCCGCGTGGGCGTGGAGTAGGGATGATCGTGAAGTAATATCGAGATTGCCGGGAGGGCTTTGCCCTCCTTTCGCGACACAAGGCCGCTCCTACAGAAAATCGCGTTTCACTGTAGGAGCGGCCTTGTGTCGCGAAAGGGCCGCAAAGCGGCCCCTGGGCCTTGAGGTCAGACGCGGAACTGGCTGACCAGCATCTGCAGATGACCACCCAGGCGCGCCAGCTCGACGCTGGACGCAGCGGTCTCATCACTGGCCGCTGCAGTCTGTTCGGACACATCCCGCACATTGAGGATGCTGCGGCTGATCTCTTCAGCCACCGCGCTCTGCTGCTCGGCCGCCGCCGCGATCTGCTGGTTCATCGACTGGATGTTCGACACCGTGCCGGTGATGTTCTCCAGCGAGGCACCGGCCTTGCGTGCCAGCTCGACACTGCTGTCGGTCAGCGTGCGGCTGCCCTGCATGGCATTGGCCACCTGCTGGGTACCGTGCTGCAGGCTGGCCACCAGCTCTTCGATCTCTTCGGTGGACTTCTGCGTGCGCTGGGCCAGGCCACGCACTTCGTCGGCCACCACGGCGAAGCCACGGCCGGCCTCACCGGCGCGGGCCGCCTCGATCGCGGCGTTGAGCGCCAGCAGGTTGGTCTGCTCGGCCACCGACTTGATCACGTCCATCACGCTGCCGATCTTCTGGCTTTCCTGCTGCAGCAGGTTCATGGCCTCGGTGGAGCGGTGCACTTCCTCGGCCAGACGCTCGATCTGGCTGATCGCCTCGCCCACCACGCGGTCACCGGCACGGGCTTCGTCGTCGGCACCGGTGGCCGCGTGCGAAGCCTGTTCGGCGTTGCGCGCCACTTCCTGAACGGTGGCGGCCATTTCGTGCATGGCGGTGGCCACCTGGTCGGTCTCGACCTTCTGGCTGTTGGCGCCGGCGCTGGTCTGCTCGGTCACTGCCGACAGCTCTTCGGCAGCGCTGGCGATCTGGGTGACACCGTCACGGATGCCGCTGATCAGCTCGCGCAGGGTGGTGCCCATGCGCGCGATGCCTTGCTGCAGCACGCCGATTTCGTCGCGGCGGGTGACGCGCAGGTCGTGGGTCAGGTCGCCACCGGCGATGCGTTCAACGGCTTGCAGGGTATCGCGCAGCGGACGGGTGATCTGGCGCGTGATGACCACGGCGGCGATGACGCCGGCCAGCAGTGCCAGCAGGGTGGCGATGGTCTGCAGGCTGCGGGCCTGAATGCTTTCGGCGTCACGACGCTCCAGCTGGATCTTGTACAGCGCGTCGCTGCGCTTGACGATGTCGGCACCCTGCACGGTCATTTCCGCACGGGCAACGGTGATATCGGCGACTGCATCGCGGAATTGGCGCACGGCATCGCGATAGGTCAGCACCGACTGCTCGAACTGCTGCACGCGGGTGGCCTCAGCTGGCAGCTGGCGCTTGAGGTTGTCGATGTCGGCCAGCGCACCCTCCAGCTGGCGCAGGGCGGCCTGCTCGTTGGCGGCGGTGTTGTCGGCGATGTAGCCGCGCACATCGATGCGCACCTGCAGCAGTTGCTGGCGCGCCTTGCTGATCAGCTGGTACTGGGCCAGGCGCACACTGTCGGCTTCGGGGCGGGACATGACGTCCTGACTGAGGACTTCCATGGCGTCATCGGCCTTGGCCGCCGACACGTTCATCGCATCACGGGCGGCCAGCGAGTTCTTGTAGCCCGCGCGCATCTTGTTCAGCGACACCTTGTACTCGCTGATGGTCTGCCCCAGCTCCTTGAGCAGCACGACGTTGGCCGGGCTGGTAAAGGTGGTGACCAGGTATTGCTGCTGCTTGCTGAAGGCGTCGAGCTTGGCCTGGGTGTTGGCAGCGGCGGCGTCATCGCCGTTGGCGATCATGTATTGCAGGCGCGAAATGCGCAGGTCGGTCAGGTCCTTGTTGAGCTGGCCGATGTCGCCCATCCAGTTGCTGCGGTCGATCAGGCTGCCCAGGCTGGTCCAGCCGGTCAGGGCCAGCAGGCCGGTAAGGACCAGCACCAGGCCGAAGCCCAGGCCGAGTTTGAGGTTGACGCTGATATTGGCGAACCAGCTGTTCATGCACGCTCTCCAGAAAATTCATTCGCTCACTTGATCATCGATCGCAGGGCGTTGTTGTTCTGGGGGCCCGCTGACTCGTGCAGGTGTTATCGGCACGACCCACGGAAAGCTGAATCGCTTTTTCAGCTGATTTGTAACTATTTGGACAATCGCAGGGGGCCGCAAAGCGGCCCCAAAATCTCAAAGGCTACGCGCACTGAAGGTGTCGCAGCTGTTCACATTACCTTGGGCAAACCCGGCCTTGAACCAGCGCACCCGCTGCGCCGAGGTGCCATGGGTGAAGGAGTCGGGCACCACGCGCCCCTGGCCCTGCTGCTGTAGCCGGTCATCACCAATGGCATTGGCCGCGTTCAGGGCCTCCTCGACATCGCCGGGCTCCAGCCAGTTCAGCCGCTTCTGCGCCTGATAGGCCCACACCCCGGCCAGGCAGTCAGCCTGCAGTTCCTGACGCACCAGCAGGCCATTGTCGCCTTCCATGCGCTGGCCGCTGCGTCGCGCAGCATCGACCTTGGCCGATACCCCCAGCAAGGTCTGCACGTGGTGGCCGATCTCGTGGGCGATCACGTAGGCCTGGGCAAAATCGCCCGCTGCAGCGAAGCGGGTTTCCATCTCGCGGAAGAACGACATGTCCAGGTAGACACGCTGATCCGCCGGGCAGTAGAACGGCCCGACTGCCGCGGAAGCAAAACCGCAGGCCGAATTCACCTGGCCGCTGAACAGCACCAGCTTGGGATCGCGGTATTGCTTGCCAGCCTGGGCGAACAGGGCCTTCCAGGTGTCTTCGGTGTCGCCCAGGATCGAGGCGACGAACTGCGCCTGTTGGTCATTGGCTGGCGGCGCCTTGCCGCCGGCACCACTTGGCGCTGTCTGCTGTTGCTGTTGATCCATCTGCCCAGCGAGCTGGCCAAGGATCTGCAGCGGGTCCTGGCCGGTCAGCCAGCCGATGCCGACGATCAGCAGCACCGCGCCGAGCCCCAGCCCCTTGCCGCCGCCAAAACGCATGCCGCCGCCGCCACCTTCGCCGCGTGCATCGACCACGTTGTCGCTGCGCCGGCCTTTTCGCCATTCCATGAAGTGCTCTCCAGAGCGTGAAACATGGGGATAAAGATTAGATCACCCCAGCCAAAGCGACTAATACATAACCGTTTGGTTATGTAATGGGCGGCTGATTTCAATATCCATCCCGCGCGACCTATCTGAAACTGCAAGTCCGCCTGCCGTGTACAGGCGTTTTCATAATTCCAAGAGAGGAATCCGGCATGCCCGCCCAGGACAACAGCCGCTTCGTGATCCGTGATCGCAACTGGCACCCCAAGGCCCTGACGCCCGACTACAAGACGTCCATTGCCCGCTCGCCGCGCCAGGCACTGGTCAGCATCCCGCAGTCAATCAGCGAAACCACCGGCCCGGACTTTTCCCACCTGGGCTTCGGTGCCAACGACCATGACCTGCTGCTGAACTTCAACAACGGTGGCCTGCCCATCGGCGAGCGCATCATCGTTGCCGGCCGCGTCGTCGACCAGTACGGCAAGCCTGTGCCGAACACCCTGGTGGAGATGTGGCAAGCCAACGCCGGCGGCCGCTACCGACACAAGAACGACCGCTACCTGGCGCCGCTGGACCCGAACTTCGGTGGCGTCGGCCGTTGCCTGACCGACCGCGACGGCTACTACAGCTTCCGCACCATCAAGCCGGGCCCGTACCCATGGCGCAACGGCCCGAACGACTGGCGCCCGGCGCACATCCACTTCGCCATCAGCGGCCCGTCGATCGCCACCAAGCTGATCACCCAGCTGTATTTCGAAGGTGACCCGCTGATCCCGATGTGTCCGATCGTCAAGTCGATCGCCAACCCTGAAGCCGTACAGCAGTTGATCGCCAAGCTCGACATGAGCAACGCCAACCCGATGGACTGCCTGGCGTACCGCTTCGACATCGTGCTGCGCGGCCAGCGCAAGACCCACTTCGAAAACTGCTGAGGACCCCGCCATGCCTATCGAACTGCTGCCGGAAACCCCCTCGCAGACTGCCGGCCCCTACGTCCACATCGGCCTGGCCCTGGAAGCGGCCGGCAACCCGACGCGCGACCAGGAAATCTGGAACCGCCTGGCCAAGCCGGACGCTGCGGGCGAGCACATCCTGCTGATCGGCCAGGTGTATGACGGCAACGGCTACCTGGTGCGTGATTCGTTCCTGGAACTGTGGCAGGCCGACGCCAATGGCCAGTACCAGGATGCCTACAACCTGGAAAACGCCTTCAACAGCTTCGGCCGCACCGCCACCACCTTCGATGCCGGCGAGTGGACCGTGCACACGGTCAAGCCAGGAGTGGTGAACAATGCCGCAGGCGTGCCGATGGCGCCGCACATCAACATCAGCCTGTTTGCCCGGGGGATCAACATCCACCTGCACACGCGCCTGTATTTCGATGACGAGGCCGAGGCCAACGCCAAGTGCCCGGTGCTCAACCTGATCGAGCAGCCACAGCGCCGCGAAACC
This sequence comes from Pseudomonas sp. NPDC089422, assembly GCF_044749405.1. Classification (NCBI taxonomy): domain Bacteria; kingdom Pseudomonadati; phylum Pseudomonadota; class Gammaproteobacteria; order Pseudomonadales; family Pseudomonadaceae; genus Pseudomonas; species Pseudomonas sp. NPDC089422. The sequence goes on along the minus strand of NZ_JBIVHW010000004.1, from coordinate 417,348 downwards.
TTGATTGCCAAACGTTGCGAGGTGGACGGGAAGACGGCGTATCGCTTCGATATCCGTATTCAGGGGGAAGGGGAGACGGTCTTCTTCGACTTCTGAGTGAAGCCAGGGGCCGCTCTGCGGCCCATTCGCGGGGCAAGCCCGCTCCTACAGAGGCTGTGCAATACCTGTAGGAGCGGGCTTGTCCCGCGAATGCTTTAACGCCGAACCAGCAGGACGCCGCTTTCCATGTGGTGGGTATAGGGGAACTGGTCGAACAACGCACAACGCTCGATGCGGTGCGTGTCCTGCAACTGGGCAATGTTCGCCGCCAGCGTCTCCGGGTTGCACGAGATGTACAGGATCCGCTCGAACCGACGGGTCAGCTCGCAGGTGTCCGGGTCCATCCCCGCACGCGGCGGGTCGACGAACACGGTGCCGAACTCATAGCTTTTCAGGTCGATCCCTTCCAGCCGACGGAACGGCCGCACCTCGTTCAGCGCCTGGGTCAGCTCTTCCGCCGACAGGCGCACCAGCCGCACGTTATCCACAGCGTTCTCGTCGAGGTTGCTCAGCGCGGCATTGACCGAGGTCTTGCTGATTTCGGTGGCCAGCACCTGGCGCACGCGGGTGGCCAGCGGCAAGGTGAAGTTGCCGTTGCCGCAATACAGCTCCAGCAAGTCGTCCTCACGCTCGCCAATGGCCTCGAACGCCCAGCTCAGCATCTTCTGGTTCACCGCGCCGTTGGGCTGGGTGAACGCGCCCTCCGGCTGGCGGTAGCTGAATACGCGACCGGCCACATCGAGTTTTTCCACCGCGTAGTCGCGGCCAATCACCAGGCGCTTGCCCTTCGAACGGCCGATCAGGCTCACGCCGAGGTCTTCGGCCAGCTGGCGGGCAGCCACTTCCCAGGCTTCGTCCAGCGGGCGGTGGTAGCACATCGTGACCATGGCATCGCCAGCCAGGGTGGTGAGGAACTCCACCTGGAACAGGCGATTGCCCAGTTCCTCGCTGGCTCGCCAGGCGGCCTTCAGGCGCGGCATCAGCTCATTGATGCGCTGGCTGGCAATGGGGAAGTCGTCGATCAGGATCGCCTTGTGCTTGTCGCCCGGGGCGAACATCGCATAGTGGCGCTGGCCATTCTCGCGCCACAGGCGGAACTCGGCGCGCAGGCGGTAATGCTCGCGCGGCGAGTCGAAAACGGCCGGTTCCGGCGCGCCGAAGGGCGCCAGCAGCTCGCGCAGGCGAGCGACTTTGCCCTCGAGCTGGGTGTCGTAGGCGGAAGGATCGAAGACAGCACTCATGCGTTGAACCAGCCCAGCTTGATGACGAACAGGATGGAAAGGATCACCAGGGCCGGGTTCAGGTCGCGGTGGCGGCCAGAGATCAGCTTGACGGCGGTCCAGGAGATGAAGCCGAAGGCGATGCCGTTGGCGATCGAGTAAGTCAGCGGCATGGCCAGGGCGGTCACCACCACCGGGGCGGCCTCGGTGACGTCGTCCCAGTTGATTTCCGCCAGGCCCGAGGCCATCAGCACGGCGACGAACAGCAGCGCCGGCGCGGTGGCAAAGGCCGGCACGCTACCGGCCAGCGGGGCGAAGAACAGCGCCAGCAGGAACAGGATGGCGACCACGATGGCGGTCAGGCCGGTACGGCCGCCGGCGCTCACGCCAGCAGCGGATTCGATGTAGCTGGTGGTGGTCGAAGTGCCCAGCAGGGAACCGGCCATGGCGGCGGTGCTGTCGGCGATCAGGGCACGCCCCATCTTCGGCATGTGGCCGTCCTTGCCCATCAGGCCGGCACGTTTGGCAACGCCGATCAGGGTGCCGGAGTTGTCGAACAGGTCGACGAACAGGAAGGCGAAAATGACGCTGACCAGGCCCACGTCTAGGGCGCCCTTGATGTCCAGCTGAAGGAAGGTCGGTGCCAGCGATGGTGGCATCGACACGACGCCGCCGAATGGCGTCACACCCATCAGGATCGAGGCGATGGTCACGGCCAGAATGCCGATCAGTACCGCGCCACGGACCTTCAGCGACTCGAGGCCGACGATCAGGAAGAAGCCCAGGGTGGCGAGGATCGGCGCCGGCTGCTTGAGGTCGCCCAGGCCCACCAGGGTCGCCGGGTTATCGACGACGATGCCGGCGTTATGCAGGGCGATGAACGCCAGGAACAGGCCGATACCTGCCGCAATCGCCGAACGCAGCGGCAGCGGGATGCTGTTCACGATCCATTCGCGGATGCGGAAGATCGACAGCAGGAAGAACATCACCGCCGAGAGGAACACCGCGCCAAGGGCCACCTGCCAGGTGTGGCCCATGTGCAGGACCACCGTGTAGGTGAAGAACGCGTTCAGGCCCATGCCCGGTGCCAGGGCGATCGGGTAGTTGGCGATCAGGCCCATGGTGGTCGAGCCGATGGCGGCGGCCAGGCAGGTGGCAACGAAGATCGCGCCTTTGTCCATGCCGGTCTCGCCGAGGATGCTCGGGTTGACGAACAGGATGTAGGCCATGGCCAGGAAGGTGGTGACGCCCGCAAGAATCTCAGTGCGCACGTTGGTGTTGTGTGCTTTTAGTTGAAACAGCCTGTCCAGCATGCCCGCTCCCCAGGGCGCCCTCGCGCCGTGAATGTATCGACCCCATCAGCAAAGCACAGACCGTACCAATTGCTGTGCTTTTGTGCGGGGCGGAAAAAAGCCGCGCATCATACCAGCATGATCGGCGGGGGCCTATCGCCGTTGGGGAATGGGTGCTTTATAGCCTGTACCGGCCTCTTCGCGGGAGAGCGATCAGCCGTTGTGCAAGCGATCTCGCTTGGCCAGTGTAGGGAACAACTTTATCCACAGCCCGGTTACCACCAGCGTGCCCACGCCGCCCAGGACCACCGCTGGCACTGTGCCGAACCAGTGCGCGGTGACCCCGGACTCGAACTCACCCAGCTGGTTGGAAGCGCCGATAAACAACCCGTTCACCGCGCTCACCCGCCCGCGCATCTCGTCCGGCGTCTCCAGCTGCACGAAGGCACCCCGGATGACCATGCTGATCATGTCCGCCGCGCCCAGCACCACCAGCACCGCCAGCGAGAACCAGAACGAGGTCGACAGGCCGAAGGCGATGGTCGCCACACCGAACACCCCGACAGCGGTGAACATGGTGCGGCCGACCTTGCGCTCGACCGGGAAGCGCGCCAGCCACAGTGACATCAGCAGCGCCCCCACCGCCGGCGCCGAGCGCAGCAGGCCCAGGCCCCACGGGCCGGTGAGCAGGATGTCCTTGGCAAACACCGGCAGCAGGGCGGTGGCGCCACCCAGCAGCACGGCGAACAGGTCCAGCGAGATGGCCCCGAGGATGTCGGGCCGGCTGCGGATGAAGCGGATGCCGGCCATCAGCGATTCGAGACTGGCGCGGCCGCGCTGAGGCACCTGCTGGCGCGAGTCGAGGCTGAGCATCAACAGGCAGGCGATGGCGTACAGGGCGACGGTCGGGCCGTACACCCAGATGCTGCCGAAGGCGTACAGGAAACCGCCCACGGCCGGGGCGACGATGGTGGCCGCCTGGGTCGCCGAGGCCGAGGCCGCCACCGCCCGCGGGAACAGCCCCGGCGGCACCACGTTGGGTAGCAGCGCCTGGGTCGCCGGCATCTCGAACGAGCGGGTGGCACCGAGCAGGAAGGCCAGGGCGAAGATCAGCTCGCGGCTGACGTTGTCGGTGGCGCTGCCCACGGCCAGCGCCAGGGCGATCAGCCCCTGCAGGCTCTGGCACAGGGCCGCGACCTTGCGCCGGTCGTAGCGGTCGGCGACGTGCCCGGTGTGCAGCATGAACAGCACCCGCGGGGCGAATTCGACCAGGCCGACCAGGCCCAGGTCGAGCACATTGCCGGTCAGCTGGTAGAGGTGCCAGCCAATGGCCACTGTGAGCATCTGGAAGCCGCTGGCGGTGAACACCCGGGCCAGCCAGAAGGCGATGAAGGGGCGGTGATGACGCAACAACTGCGGTGCGGAATCGGACATCGGAAACCTGTTGGCCTCGGCGCAGTAGAGGGGCCCGCAGCGTATCATCTGTTTGTAACAAACGGTTACTGTTTGCCGTGATCGGCACTTTTTCACACGGCGCGAAAGAGGGTGGGGCAACGGGTCACGCGGCAATCAACCACACGGCCCAGCGGGCCATTCGGGACTATGCTTCCTAGCAGTCGTTGATCTGGATCAATCGTTCCAGATCTAACGAATTGGCCTTCGGGCCGGAATCCCTGCGATCGAACAGAACAATTCCAACGTGCCGCACTCGACTACCGTGGGGGCAGTGGGCGACGGGGCCACAAGCCCGGACGCCGGATTATCTGAAGAGGAAGCACCATGTTCGGAATAGAGGCCTTAGAGCTCGCCCGAATGCAGTTTGCCTTTACCGTGTCGTTCCACATCCTGTTCCCGGCCATCACCATCGGCCTGGCGAGCTACCTGGCAGTCCTCGAAGGCCTCTGGCTGCGGACCCACAACCAGGTCTACCGTGACCTCTACCACTTCTGGTCGAAGATCTTCGCCGTGAACTTCGGCATGGGCGTGGTCTCCGGCCTGGTCATGGCCTATCAGTTCGGTACCAACTGGAGCCGTTTTTCCGACTTTGCCGGTGCCATCACCGGCCCATTGCTGACCTATGAAGTGCTGACTGCCTTCTTCCTCGAGGCGGGTTTCCTTGGCGTCATGCTGTTCGGCTGGAACCGTGTCGGCCGTGGCCTGCACTTCTTCTCCACGGTGATGGTGGCGCTTGGCACCCTGGTCTCGACCTTCTGGATTCTCGCCTCCAACAGCTGGATGCAGACCCCGCAGGGCCACGAAATCATCGATGGCCGGGTGGTGCCGGTGGACTGGCTGGCGGTGGTGTTCAACCCCTCGTTCCCCTATCGCCTGATGCACATGGCGACTGCCGCATTCGTTTCCACTGCGTTCTTCGTCGGTGCTTCGGCGGCCTGGCACCTGCTGCGCGGGCGTGACAACCCGGCTGTGCGCAAGATGCTGTCGATGGCCATGTGGATGGCCCTGATCGTCGCCCCGATCCAGGCGGTGATCGGTGACTTCCACGGCCTCAACACGCTCAAGCATCAGCCGGTGAAGATCGCCGCGATCGAAGGCCACTGGGAGAACGTGCCCGGTGAGCCGACCCCGTTGATCCTGTTCGGCATCCCAGACATGAAGGCCGAAACCACCCGCTTCAAGGTCGAGATCCCGGCGCTCGGCAGCCTGATCCTGACCCACAGCCTGGACAAGCAGGTGCCGGCGATGAAGGAGTTCCCGCCTGAGGACCGGCCCAACTCGACCATCGTTTTCTGGTCGTTCCGGGTCATGGTCGGGCTCGGCTTGCTGATGATCTTCGTCGGCCTGTGGAGCTTGTGGCTGCGCAAGCGCGGCACCCTCTACACGTCGCGGCCCTTCCTGTACCTGGCCCTGTGGATGGGGCCGTCCGGCCTGATCGCGCTGCTCGCCGGCTGGTTCACCACCGAGATCGGCCGCCAGCCGTGGGTGGTGTATGGCCTGATGCGCACCGCCGATGGCGTGTCCAACCACAGTTATGCACAGCTCGGCTTCACCCTGGTGGCGTTTGTGGTGGTGTACTTCGCCCTGTTCGGCACCGGCCTTGGCTACATGATGCGCCTGGTGCGCAAAGGCCCGCAGACCGGCGAGGGTGATGAACACAGCCCCGGTGGCCCTGGCACCCAACGCACGCCGGCGCGGCCGCTGTCCGCCGCCGATGATGGCCGTGAGGCCGAGTCTGCCAGCCTGAGCAAGGGGAACTGAGCCATGGGTATCGACCTTCCGCTGATCTGGGCCGTGATCATCATCTTTGGCGTCATGATGTACGTGGTGATGGATGGTTTCGACCTGGGCATTGGCATGCTCTTCCCCTTCGTCAAGGGCGAGCGTGACCGCGATGTGATGATGAATACCGTTGCGCCCGTCTGGGACGGCAACGAAACCTGGCTGGTGCTGGGCGGCGCCGGGCTGTTCGGGGCGTTCCCGATGGCCTACGCCGTGGTGCTCGAAGCGCTGTACCTGCCGCTGATCCTGATGCTGATCGGCCTGATCTTCCGTGGCGTGGCCTTCGAGTTCCGCTTCAAGGCCAAGGCCGACAAGCGTCATGTGTGGGACAAGGCGTTCATCGGCGGCTCGCTGGTCGCCACCTTCTTCCAGGGCGTGGCGCTGGGCGCCTTCCTCGAAGGCTTCAAGGTGGTCGACCGGCACTTCGCCGGTGGCACCCTCGACTGGCTGACACCGTTCAGCCTGTTCTGCGGCCTTGGGCTGATCGTCGCCTACACCCTGCTGGGCTGTACCTGGCTGATCATGAAGACCGAGGGCGACCTGCAACTGAAGATGCATGACCTCGCCCGGCCGTTGGCGCTGGTGCTGCTGGCGGTGATCGGCATCGTCAGCCTGTGGACCCCGATCGCTTATCCACAGATTGCCGACCGCTGGTTCAGCATGCCCAACCTGTTCTGGTTCATGCCGGTACCGCTGCTGGTGCTGGTGACCTTCTACGGTTTGCTCAAGGCGGTGGCGCGCAATGCGCACTACACGCCGTTCCTGCTTACCCTGGTGTTGATTTTCCTGGGTTACAGCGGGCTGGGCATCAGCCTGTGGCCGAACATCATCCCGCCGTCGATCTCGATCTGGGATGCCGCAGCGCCGCCGCAGAGCCAGGGCTTCATGCTGGTGGGTACGCTGTTCATCCTGCCGTTCATCCTCATGTACACCTTCTGGAGCTACTACGTGTTCCGCGGCAAGGTGACCCATGAAGACGGCTATCACTAGGAGGGCCGCATGATGACCGGTAAACATGGCCTGGAAGACAAGAAACCGCTGTGGCAGCGGCTGGGTTGGCTGGTGCTGATCTGGGCGATGAGTGTAGCGGCGCTGGGTGTGGCGGCCTGGGTGATGCGCCTGTTCATGGGGGCCGCTGGCCTGACCACCCATTGAGATCGCTGGGGCCGCGCAGCGGCCCCAGAAGCCTATTTGCGGGCTTTCAGGATCACGAACTTCGGCGTCGCGGCCACCTGCTCGACACCCCGGAACAACCGCGCCAGTTTGCTGTGGTAGCCCAGGTGGCGGTTGCCGACGATGTACAGCGCGCCGCCCACCACCAGCGCCTCGCGCGCCTGCTGGAACATGCGCCAGGCGAGGAAGTCGCCCACCACCTGCTGCTGGTGGAACGGTGGATTGCACAGCACCACATCCAGCGACTGTTTTTCCACCCCGGCCAGGCCATCCCCCGGCATGACCGTTACCAGCCGCTCACCCAGCGCCGCGTGCCAGTTCTCCTGCGCCGACTGCACCGCCATGTACGATTCATCGACCAGGGTGAAGTGCGCGTCCGGGTTGGCCAGCGCGCTGGCAATGGCCAGCACGCCGTTGCCGCAGCCCAGGTCGGCTACGCGGGCGTTGCCCAGGTTGTGCGGCAAGTGGGGCAGGAAGGCACGGGTGCCGATATCCAGGCCCTCGCGGCAGAACACATTGGCATGGTTGACCAGGTCCAGTGCCGGCGTGTCGAGCCGGTAGCGGGTCGGGTAGGGCGACCTGGCGACAGGGCGGTCGGCGACCGTGGCGGTCAGCAAACGGGCCTTTTTCTGCGCCAGCGAAGCCTGTACCGGGCCGATGTACTTATCCATCAGGTCACCGGCCGCGCGCGGCAGGTGCTTGATCATGGCGCCGGCAATCACCTGGGCGCCGGGTGCCAGGTGGCCTTGCAGGCGGATCAGTTGCTCTTCCAGCAGTGCCAGGGTCTTCGGCACGCGCACCAGCACGCGGTCGAAGGGGCCTTGCCAGTGCTCGCTGGCCGGCACGAAAGGTACGCTGTCGAACGCCTTGCCATTGCGTGCCAGGTTTTTCTCCAGCGCCATGTGCGCCAGGTGCGAGTCGCCGCTGCTGACTACCTGCAGATGATCGACCAGGCTGGCCGCCAGGGCGCCGAAGCTGTCGTTGAGCACCAGCACCCGGCAGCCGGCATCCAGGCCCTGGGCATGCAGCTGTTCGAGCAGGTATTCATCGGCGGCATCGAAGGCTTGCAGCGGGTCGTTGGCCTGGTCCGGCTGGCGGATCAGGTCGAGTTCGGCGTAGGGGGTGGTCAACAGGGGCATGGCGTCTGGCTCGGGTACGGATCTGCCCATGGCGGTTCGCCACGAGCTTTGGTACGCGATTCTACAGGGCTTTGCCCGAGGCCGCAGGCCTGGCTACTGTTCGATCAGGCCACGCATCATGGCGATGGCGATGGCACCGGCCTTGTTGGCGGCGTTGGTCTTGGTGATCACGCTGCGAATGTGGAAGTTCACCGTGCTTTGCGACAGCGACAGGATGCAGGCGACGTCGGCGGCGGTCTTGCCGGCGGCCGACCACTTGAGCACCTCGATTTCGCGCTCGCTCATTTTCAGTGGCGCGCTGAGCTTGGCCAGGTGATGTTCGCTGATGATCGCGTGCAGGGAGTGACACAGCCACTGCACCTTGCCGGCTTTGTCATACAGCTCGGCGATGTTCACTTCTTTGCTGGGCCTGCAAATGCTGACCTGGCTCTCATTGTGCTGAAGGTCATGCAAGGACTGTGTCCAGCCATGGCGCAGCCCGTGTGCGCAAGCCTGCTCACGGAAATCGGGTACTTCGCGGTACAGGTCGTCGGTCCACAAAACCGGCATGGTCGAGGAGTGGCTTCGGCTCGCCGCTGCATCCTGCTTGTAGAAGTCGTCACGCTGGTAGCGCTCGATCCATGCGACTGGATAGTTGCTGTAGAGATACAGCCGTGGCGATTGCGCAGCCAGTTGAATGCGGACTTTCAGCCCCAGGAACATCATGTCCAGGTCCTGCGCCAGGTGCACAGCAAGGTCAAAAACCTTTTGCGGCGTGCTTTCGCTGATCAACTGATGTAGATGCTCATGATTCCATTGAAGCATCCGTCACACTCCCTGGATGTGGTGGGCCGATCCGTTTGCATACCGGGATGATTGTAGGAAAAGTCCGACTGCTATGTTGGGATTTTTTGTTATAGAGGCCGTATTTTTCATGTCGTCCGACACGGCCGCCGTGTTGTGCCCCTACTTTCCGGCGGTTTTTATCCAGGCCGCTTTGCGCGACACTGGGCGCACGCCTTACACGGAGCCCGTCATGACCGCCAGTGCCGACAAGTTTACCCGCCAGACCCTGCTCGACGTCCAGCCGCTGACGCCGAACCTGTTCAGCCTGCGGGTTACGCGCGATCCAGGGTTTCGCTTCCGGGCCGGCCAGTTTGCCCGGCTGGGCGTGACCAAGGCCGATGGCAGCGTAGTCTGGCGTGCCTATTCGATGGTCAGCGCCCCCCATGACGAATACCTCGATTTCTTTTCAATCGTGGTACCGGGGGGGGAGTTCACCAGCGAGCTGAGCCGCCTGGGCGAGGGCGATAGCCTGTTGATCGACCGTCAGGCATTCGGCTACCTGACCCTCGACCGTTTCGTCGGCGGCCGCGACCTGTGGCTGCTGGCGACCGGGACCGGCATTGCGCCCTTCATGTCGATCCTGCAGGACTTCGAAGCCTGGGAGCGCTTCGACAACATCAAGCTGGTGTATTCGGTCCGCGAGGCGAAAGAGCTGGCATATGTAGATGACATCGCCGGTTTGGAGCAGCGGGATTACCTGGCCGAGTTCGCTGGCAAGCTGCAGTTCATTCCGGTGGTGACCCGTGAGCAGCACCCAGGGGCCCTGAATGCGCGTATCACCACGCTGATCGAGAATGGCGGGCTGGAAAAGGCGGCGGGGCTGGAGCTGTCGCCCGAGCATTCGCGGATCATGCTCTGCGGCAACCCCGACATGATCGACGAGACACGCAAGGTGCTCAAGGCACGTGACCTGCAACTGAGCCTGAGCAAGCGGCCGGGGCAGGTGGCGGTGGAAAACTACTGGTAATGCATGAGGGGCCGCGATGCGGCCCCAGCCATTTCAGGGCAACCGATTCTGGTTCTGCGCCTTGAGCAGGTCGCGGATCTCGGTCAGTAGGGTTTCCTGCGGGGTGGGGACTGGCGGCGTGGTCGGTGCCACGGCCTCTTCGCGCTTGAGGCGGTTGATCGCCTTCACACCCATGAAGATGGCGAAGGCAACGATGACGAAGTCGATCACGGTCTGGATGAACTTGCCGTAGGCCAGTACCACCGCCGGTACATCTCCTTCGGCAGCCTTCAGGGTGATCGCCAGGTCGCTGAAGTCGACGCCGCCGATCAGCAGCCCCAGTGGTGGCATGACCACGTCCCCGACGAACGAGGAGACGATCTTGCCGAAGGCTGCGCCGATGATGATACCGACCGCCATGTCGACGACATTGCCTTTCACCGCGAAGGCCTTGAACTCACTGAGCATGCCCATGTTTGATTCCTTGTAACAAATGGTGAGGTTAACGCAGTGTAAGCCACTAAAACGCTTCATGCGTTGGCTTCGGGGATAGTGACTGCGGTTAGAACGAATAGTTTTGTCGCATCTCGAGCGGTTCGAGACACGTCGGCCTCGGCTATCATGGCGGTTTTTTCCAGGAGACCCTGCCCATGGCCAAGGCCAAGCGCTTGTATGGCTGCACCGAGTGCGGCGCGACCTTCCCCAAATGGGCCGGCCAGTGCGCCGACTGCGGGGCCTGGAACACCCTGGTCGAAACCATGATCGAAAGCGGCGGCGCGGCGGCCCCCAGCGGCCGTGCCGGCTGGACCGGGCAGCAGGCGCAGATCAAGACCCTGGCCGAAGTCAGCGTCGAAGAGATCCCCCGCTTCACCACCAGCAGCACCGAACTCGACCGCGTGCTTGGCGGTGGTCTGGTCGATGGCTCGGTGGTGCTGATCGGCGGTGATCCGGGGATCGGCAAGTCGACCATCCTGCTGCAGACCTTGTGCAACATCGCCGTGGGCCTGCCGGCGTTGTACGTCACCGGCGAAGAGTCGCAGCAACAGGTGGCCATGCGCTCGCGGCGCCTGGGCCTGCCCCAGGACCAGCTCAAGGTGATGACCGAGACCTGCATCGAAACCATCATCGCCACCGCGCGGGTGGAAAAACCGCGGGTCATGGTGATCGACTCGATCCAGACCATCTTCACCGAGCAGTTGCAGTCCGCCCCTGGCGGCGTGGCCCAGGTGCGCGAGAGCACGGCCCTGCTGGTGCGATATGCCAAGCAGAGTGGCACGGCGATCTTCCTGGTCGGCCACGTCACCAAGGAAGGTTCGTTGGCCGGGCCGCGGGTACTGGAGCACATGGTCGATACCGTGCTGTATTTCGAGGGCGAGTCCGACGGCCGGCTGCGTCTGTTGCGGGCTGTAAAGAACCGCTTCGGCGCGGTCAATGAACTGGGCGTGTTCGGCATGACCGACCGCGGCCTGAAAGAGGTATCCAACCCGTCCGCGATCTTCCTCAACCGCACCCAGGAAGAAGTGCCCGGCAGTGTGGTCATGGCCACCTGGGAAGGCACCCGGCCGATGCTGGTCGAAGTGCAGGCGCTGGTCGATGACAGCCACCTGGCGAATCCGCGGCGGGTCACCCTGGGCCTGGATCAGAACCGCCTGGCCATGTTGCTGGCGGTACTGCACCGGCATGGTGGCATTCCCACCCATGACCAGGACGTGTTCCTCAACGTGGTCGGCGGGGTAAAGGTGCTGGAGACAGCGTCGGACCTGGCGTTGCTGGCAGCGGTGATGTCCAGCCTGCGCAACCGGCCGCTGGCCCATGGGCTGCTGGTGTTCGGCGAGATCGGCTTGTCGGGCGAAGTGCGGCCAGTGCCCAGTGGCCAGGAGCGCCTGAAAGAGGCGGCCAAGCATGGCTTCAAGCGCGCCATCGTGCCCAAGGGCAATGCGCCGAAGGAGCCGCCTGCGGGGTTGCAGGTGATTGCCGTGACCCGGCTGGAACAGGCCCTGGATGCATTGTTCGAATAAACGAAAAAGGGGAGCCGACGATGCGCATCGGCTCCCCCCACGTCACCACTCAGTCAGTGGTCAATGTTCGGCAACCGCACTGCGCCTGGGCGCCTGGTTGCCGTGCTCGTCCAGCTCCATCACCGGCACTTCGTTGCCATCGGCATCGAACAGCTTGCCATCCTTGAAGAAGTCGCCATCACGCAGGCACGAGATGTCCGAGTACTGGATGGTGCGTTCGTAGGCCGCGGCGAATACCGACTGGTTCTCCGAGTTGCCCGTCTTGAAGTGGTTGAAGAGCAGGTTCAGCAGGATGGCCATGATTGCTGCCGAGCTGATGCCCGAGTGGAAGATGGTCTCGAACCAGTTCGGGAAGTTGTGGTAGAAGGTCGGCGCGGCGATCGGGATCATGCCGAAGCCCAGCGAGGCCGCGACGATGATCAGGTTGACGTTGTTCTTGTAATTGACCTTCGACAAGGTGCGGATACCGCTGGCGGCCACGGTGCCGAACAGCACGATGCCCGCGCCACCCAGTACCGGGGTCGGTACGGCGGCAATCACCCGGCCCATCACCGGCAGCAGGCCGAGCACCACCAGGATCACGCCACCGGTGGCCACCACGTAGCGGCTCTTGACCCCGGTCACGGCCACCAGGCCGACGTTCTGGGCAAAGGCGCTCTGGGTGAACGAACCGAAGATCGGCGCCAGGATGCTCGACGCCATGTCGGCGCGCAGGCCGTTGCCCAGGCGCTTGGAGTCGACCTTGGTGTCGATGATCTCACCTACGGCGAGGATGTCCGCCGAGGTTTCCACCAGGGTCACCATGATCACGATGCACATCGACAGGATCGCGGCGATGTGGAATTCCGGCATGCCGAAATGGAACGGGGTGGGGAAGGCGAACATCGGGCCTTGGCTGACCTTGCTGAAGTCGGTCATGCCCAACGCCCAGGCGATCAGCGTACCGACCACCATGGCCAGCAGGATCGACAGGCGCGAGATGGTCGCGCTGCCCAGCTTGCTCAGCACCAGCACGATGGCGAAGGTCAGTGCGGCGAGGCCGATGTTGGCCACGCTGCCGAACTCCGGCGAAGCGCTGTTGCCGCCCATTACCCAGCGCGCGGCGACCGGCATCAGGGTCAGGCCGATGGTGGTGATGACGATGCCGGTCACCAGCGGCGGGAAGAACTTGGTGATGCGTGAGAACACCGGGGTGATCAGGAAGCCGATCACCGACGCTGCCATGACCGCGCCGAGCACACCCGGCAGGCCTCCACCGCCTTCGCTGCTGAGGATGGCGCCCATGGTCGCCACGCCGGCGAACGATACGCCCTGTACCAGCGGCAACTGGCAACCGAAGAACGGGATGCCCAGCGTCTGCAGCAAGGTCGCCAGGCCACCGGCAAACAGCGAAGCGGCAATCAGCATGCCGATCTCGGCACCGTTGAGGCCGGCTGCCTGGCCCAGGATCAGGGGTACCGCGACGATCCCGCCATACATGGTCAGCACGTGCTGCAGACCATAGGCCAGGTTGGCACCCAGACCGAGGTTTTCGTCCTCGGGGCGCTGGGCGGGAGACGTGCTAGGGGACGTAGTCATGGAGCAGGCTCTCTGTTTATTGTTGTGGCACTACTGTAGACATTTCCTACAAAAGATTGCTACATAAATTGTATACAAGTTTTTGATTGGAGCGCGAACAGCTGGCCTTGCAATGTGTGCAAGACGCCAATGCAGATCGCGTACCAAGTCGACAGAAGCTGAGCTAGAGGGGTGTGTACAAAGCGTTGCTACCCAGGCATAAAGCTGTCTGGGTAGACAAGAAACAGAGGGTGGGAATGCTGTTAGCTAGCTAAGAGATTGCATTATTCGATGAGTTCGCGCAGTTCGCGCATCATTTCGGTGCTGTCGGCCACGTTCAGTTCCACAAGACGGTGCAGGTGGGTCATCGATTCGACGTCGATGTACAGGCAGATGAAGCCCAGGCGTGTGGCTTCTTCATGGCGCAGCTCCACTTGCATCTGCACACGGACATTGTGGTCGAGGTGGATGATCGCATCGAAGTCCTGGGTCAGGTCGGCGTCCCAGGGGGAGGGGCACTCGACCAGCAGGCCCTTGAGCGACAGGTCCAGCAGCTTCACCGGCCACCGGCGATCACCTTGGCGCAGCTCGGTGGGGGCGTCGAAATCGATGCGCTGGAAACGGCGGCGGTCGTCGGCAGAAGTGGTCATGGCAGGCCCCTCGTCAGTTGCACTGACTATAGACCAGGCATGGCCAACTCTGCCGGAGGAGCGGTGACAGGAACCTACTTGCTGGAAACGATGTTTACATCGCTGCAGTTGTAGAAGCCTTCGCCTGCGGCGTCTTCCCGTTGCCAACGGGTGTAGATGACACGGCGGCCGGTATTTTCCTTGAGGTCAACCTTCATCTCGTAGTAGCCGTTGACAGGTTGAACGTCGCCAATCTCCTGAACGAGTTCAAGATCGTCCCATTTCAGTGGACGTTGCTTCGGATCGTAGTCCGGTTTGGAGACATAAATCTGCCAGAAACTTGGATTGTGTGGTGCCATGATCTTGAAGCGGAAATCTGCTTTGTTGTCGGCACCTTTCTTGAGTATTTGGGCTGCCCAGTCGGCACGTTGATCAAGGCCACTCTTGTCGTTCACCAAGGCTGTGACACCGATACTGCCGGAATTTGATTTTTCAGCCAGGTTGTTGATGCTCTTCAGCAATTTAGTGGCGTCGGACTTATCGGGATCATTGCCCGCCGAGCAAAGCTGCCCGTCAGGAATCGCTGCTTTCACGGCAGCCATGTTGTTGTAGTCAGTCACGTTCTTCGAAACTTCATGCCACTGGTTGAACTGATAGACAGCCTGCTGAGCATCATTGTCATATTTCTTGAATACATGTTGATAGGCCGCGCGACAGCCCTCGCTCTTGATGCCTGAACCATCCTCAGGCCAGTAGTAGTCCTGGGCGTTGTAGCAGGCATACTGCCGGGCAACGGGTACCTCCATTGCGCCATGCCTTGGTTGAGATGGAGCGGCATTGACCTGCAGGCTTGCAGCGGCAATCAGGCAAGCAAGGCTGGTTTGCAGAAACATTTTCATGGTGACATCCCTGACGAGTTAATGAGTGATGAAAATGTACCAGCCTGTAAAAGCTGACAACTGGCAAAAATGTCAGGTCAACATCGCGAGATTTACTTTTGCCGCTCTAGTGCGCCATTTGCCGCAGAGCACCGATCACAATTGCATATGGTAAAGCTGCCAAGCAGGCCCTAGACTCAAGAGGCTGTCTATTCCAACCACTTAGCTGGAAGCATGCCATGAACAACAATAACAGCCTGCTACGCCACATCCCGTGGCTGGCGCTGGCGGTCATAGGGGCCTGCGCGTTGGGTGTCGTCGCCCTGCGTCGCGGCGAGGCGATCAATGCCTTGTGGATCGTGGTCGCCGCGGTGGCCATCTACCTGGTCGCCTACCGTTACTACAGCCTGTTCATCGCCACCAAGGTGATGCAACTCGACCCTCGCCGAGCCACCCCAGCGGTGCTCAACAACGACGGTCTGGACTACGTTCCGACCAACAAGCACATCCTCTTCGGTCACCACTTTGCCGCCATCGCTGGCGCCGGCCCCTTGGTCGGCCCGGTACTCGCGGCGCAAATGGGCTACCTGCCTGGCACGCTGTGGCTGATCGCCGGCGTGGTGCTGGCCGGTGCGGTGCAGGACTTCATGGTCCTGTTCCTCTCCACTCGCCGCAACGGCCGCTCGCTGGGCGACATGGTGCGCGAGGAGATGGGCCGCATTCCGGGGACCATCGCCCTGTTCGGCTGCTTCCTGATCATGATCATCATCCTCGCGGTGCTGGCGCTGATCGTGGTCAAGGCCCTGGCCGAAAGCCCATGGGGCATGTTCACGGTGATGGCGACCATCCCGATCGCGATGTTCATGGGCATCTACATGCGCTACATCCGCCCGGGCCGCATCGGTGAGATCTCGGTGGTCGGCGTGGTATTGCTGCTGGCATCGATCTGGCTGGGGGGCCAGATTGCAGCTGATCCGGTCTGGGGCCCGGCATTCACCTTCACCGGTGTGCAGATCACCTGGATGCTGGTGGGGTACGGTTTCGTCGCTGCCGTGTTGCCGGTCTGGCTGGTACTGGCGCCGCGTGACTACCTGTCGACCTTCCTCAAGATCGGCACCATCATCGCCCTGGCGATCGGCATCCTGGTGACCATGCCCGAGCTGAAAATGCCGGCGCTGACCCAGTTTACCGACGGCACCGGCCCGGTGTGGAAGGGCACCCTGTTCCCGTTCCTGTTCATCACCATCGCCTGCGGCGCGGTATCCGGCTTCCATGCGCTGATCTCCTCGGGGACCACGCCGAAGCTGCTGGACAACGAAGCCAACGCCCGATACATCGGCTATGGCGGCATGCTGATGGAATCGTTCGTCGCCATCATGGCCATGGTCGCCGCTTCGGTGATCGAGCCGGGCGTGTACTTCGCCATGAA
Source organism: Pseudomonas sp. NPDC089422 (assembly GCF_044749405.1). Taxonomy (NCBI): domain Bacteria; kingdom Pseudomonadati; phylum Pseudomonadota; class Gammaproteobacteria; order Pseudomonadales; family Pseudomonadaceae; genus Pseudomonas; species Pseudomonas sp. NPDC089422. Next base: position 400,966 of record NZ_JBIVHW010000004.1, on the reverse strand, counting down.
CAGCCCGGCCGCCGTGGTGGGTGCCGACGTCGCTTCGGTGGCGCAAACGGTCAGCAGTTGGGGCTTCATGATCACCCCTGAGCAGCTCGAAGCGGTGGCTCGCGACATCGGCGAGCACACCGTACTCGCCCGTGCCGGTGGTGCACCGACCCTGGCGGTGGGTATCGCGCAGATCCTGCACCAGGTGCTGCCGGGTGAAAACACCATGGCCTTCTGGTACCACTTCGCGATCCTGTTCGAGGCACTGTTCATCCTCACTGCGGTGGACGCCGGTACCCGTGCCGGTCGCTTCATGCTGCAGGACTTGCTGGGCAGCTTCGTGCCGGCCCTCAAGCGCACCGAGTCGTGGACTGCCAACCTGATCGGCACCGCTGGCTGCGTGGCGCTGTGGGGCTACTTGCTGTACCAGGGCGTGATCGACCCGCTGGGTGGCATCAACACCCTGTGGCCACTGTTCGGTATCTCCAACCAGATGCTGGCCGGTATCGCCCTGATGCTCGGCACCGTGGTGCTGATCAAGATGAAGCGCGAGCGCTACATCTGGGTCACCCTGCTGCCGGCTGCCTGGTTGCTGATCTGCACCACTGCGGCGGGCCTGATCAAGCTGTTCGACCCGAACCCGGCCGTCGGCTTCCTGGCCCTGGCCAAGAAGTACAGCACCGCGCTGGACGCCGGTCAGGTCCTGGCTCCGGCCAAGGACATCAATCAGATGCAGCACGTGATCTTCAACGCCTACACCAACGCCGGCCTGACCATTCTGTTCCTGCTGGTGGTGTTCAGTGTGCTGTTCTTCGCCCTCAAGGTCGGCTACGCCGCCCTCGGCCGCAAAGAACGCACCGACAAGGAAACCCCGTTCCAGGCCCTGCCTGACGCTTGAGAGGACTGCAGTGATGTTCAACGACCTGGGTCGACTGGGTAAATACCTGGGGCAGGCAGCCCGCCTGATGGTCGGCATGCCCGACTACGACAACTATGTCGAGCACATGCGCAACAAGCACCCGGACCAGCCGGTGATGACGTACGAGGAATTTTTCCGCGAACGCCAGGAAGCACGTTACGGTGGCAAGTCCGGGCCCAAGTGCTGTTGAACCTGCAACATGCGTGAACCTGTGGGAGGCCGGGCAACCGGCCTCCCACAATCATTTTCAGCTTCAGGAGATTTCTGCGTGCAGACGCCAATTCCCGTTACTGTCCTTACCGGCTTCCTCGGTGCCGGCAAGACCACGCTGCTCAAGCACATGCTCAAGGCCGAACACGGCCTGAAGATCGCCGTGATCGAGAACGAGTTCAGCGAGGCCGGTATCGACAGCCAGTTGCTCGGCGACGAGCCGGTACAGGTCATGACCCTGGCCAACGGCTGCGTGTGCTGCAGCATCCATGGCGACCTGACCCGTGCGCTGTACCTGCTGCTCGAGCGCCTGGACGCTGGCGAGATCGCCTTCGACCGCCTGGTGATCGAATGCACCGGCCTGGCCGACCCGGCACCCGTGGCGCAGACCTTTTTCATTGATGAAGAACTGCGCGATCGCTACATCCTCGACGGCATCATTACCCTGGTCGATGCTGCCCACGCTGAGGTGCACTTGACCCAGACCATCGCCCAGGCCCAGGTCGGTTTTGCCGATCGCCTGCTGCTGAGCAAGACCGACCTGGTCGAACCGGCTGCGGTGGAGGCCCTGCGCGAACGCCTGGCGCGGATCAATGGCCGCGCAGCCATCCGTGCGGTCGAACATGGCCGTATCGACCTCGCCGAGCTGCTCGATGTGCGCGGTTTCAACCTGAACCCGGACCTGGGTGCCAACCTCAAGCCAAGCCTGCGCCCGGTGCTCAAGCCGGCCACGCCGGACCGGATTTCTACCCTGGTGCTGCGCACCGAGACCGCGCTGGACATCAACCGCCTCAGCGACTTCATGAACGAATTGCTGGAAGAGCACGGCAAACAGTTGCTGCGCTACAAGGGCGTGCTGAACATCGCCGGCGAGGAGCGTCGCCTGGTGTTCCAGGGCGTGCTCAAACTCTACGGCTTCGACTGGGATGCCGAATGGGCGACAGGCGAAAACCGTGAGAGCGTGATGGTTTTCATCGCCGATGAACTGCCCGAAGCTAAGATTCGGGCTGGGTTCGAGGCGCTGGCTGCGGGTTGAGCTGGCGCGACGGCTGAGCCTCGAACCACTGCGGCCAGGAGCTGCGGTGGCGTGTCTCGACCTCGATGCACGGGATCAGTCGTTCAGTGAGCACGGCGGTTTGCCGCACGGCCTTGGCGGTGCGGTACTTGACGCTGTGGATGCACTCGCGGTCGCCAAACTCGCAGCGGTTCAGCGCCGTACCCCCGCAAGGGCCGTTGGCCAGGCCTTTGGGGCAGGTTTCGGGGCAGGTGTAGAGGGTGTCTTCCAGGCGGCAGCGGCCGCAGGTATCGCAGCCAATCAGCGGGCGTTTGACCGCCCGTTCCAGCCCGTGCAACACCCGGGCCCCACGCTTGGTTGCCCACAGTGGCTGGCGCACGGTCCAGCCGAACGCCTTGCTGAGCCAGTTGGTGCGGCTGAACAGCAGCGAATGGGCGCCGTGCAGCAGGTGATAACGGACTTTTTCCTTGCCTGAGGCGCTGACGGTCGATTCACCCTGGTGCCAGTTGCCCTGTGGCGGATGGAACGCAACGATGGGCAAGCCTGGCATCTGCCAGCTGTCGGCCCAGGCGGGCGCCCAGTGCTCCAGTGAGTGGATCTGCGCCTGCCAGTGTTCCAGGCGCTCTTCCAATGCCAGCAACTACTTGAGTTCGTGAATCCCCGACAGGTGCACGCCTGCATATCCCATCAGCTTCACACCGATGATCTGCAAGGCCAGGCGGTCGACGCTGCGCGCCTGGGCGAAAGCCTTGGACACCTTGCTTTCGGCTTCAAGCAGGTCGCGCATCGAAGGCGAGACGGTTACCCCCGCCACCTGCTCAAGCATCGTTGCGCGGCCGTGGGTCAGGCTCATCAGGCAGGCCAGCATCGGTTTCGGCGAGGCCTGGCGCTGCATCCAGCGGATGGCTTCCTGATGCTTGCTGGCATCGAAGCCCAGTTGCAGCGTAAGGAAGTCGGCGCCGGCGGCGAGTTTTTTCTCGGCCTTGAAGTATTGTGCGCCGCCTTCTTCCTCGTGGTACTTGAACGGGTTCAATGCCGCCCCGAGCAACCAGTGCGGGCAGGCCTGGCGCGCAATCAGCAGGGCCGCGACCGACTCCAGGTAGCGCACCGGGCGTTCACCGGGTTGGTGCCCAGGCAGGCGGTCGCCGGTGAGCAGCAGCAACTGATCGAGGCCAGCGGCGTCCATGCGCTGCAGCTGTGCCAAAAGATGATGGCGCTCGCGGTCTTTGCCGGAGAAGTGCGGCAGGGCGGGGAGCGGGGTGTTGAACGAGGCGAGGGCGTCCAGTGGCGACATGTCCAGCGGGCTGCCCACGCGGTCGCCAATGGCGACGGTCATGGGCCAGCCGCACAGCTGCCCGCGGGCCATGATCGCTTCCATCGCGGCGAAGCGTTCCGCCGAGGGCTTGGGGACGAATTCCATGACGCAGACGAAGTGTTTTTCGCGCAGCGCGGCTTTCAGCAGGCTCATGGTTCGAGGGCACCTGGCGTATTCAGGTTGGCATTGTGCGGCAGCTTATCGGTCGGGCTCATGTCTGAATACGTAGGGTGCTGCTCTGAACAAGACATTCAGATTCATCGGCATCATGAGCATTTCTTGAGTTCATCTCAAATTTAATGAGTTTGTCTCAGGCGCTAGCCGGTCGGAAAATGCCCTCATTCATTTCGGTACTCTTTTTCGGAACTCTGAGGGACAAGACATGGCACTGGCACACAACCTGGGCTTTCCACGCTTTGGCAGTGATCGCGAGCTGCGTGCCCGCCATTGGCAAGTGCAGAAAGACGCCGGCATCGAGTTGCTGCCAGTTGGCGACTTTGCCTGGTGCGATCAGCCGTTTGCCCAATGCTGGCAGCAACTGTTCGACGAAGTGACCGAAGCCACGGCGTTGGGCCATGTGGTCAAACCCGTGGTGATTGGCCCTTTGACCTACCTGTGGCAGGCCAGCAAAGGCAACGCTGACCTCGACGAGCTGGAACACCTGCTGCCGCTGTATGACCTGGGCTTGAACCGCCTGGCTGCCCTGGGGGCCGAATGGGTGCAGATCGATGAGCCGATCCTGGCCCAGGAACTGCCGCAGGATTGGAAAAACGCTTTCGAACGTGTCTACAACATCCTTCAGCGTGCACCGCTGAAGAAGCTGATCGCCACCTACTCCGGTGGCCTGGAAGGCAACCTCGGCCTGGCCGTCAACCTGCCGGTCGATGGCCTGCACATCGACCTGGTGCAGGCCCCCGATCAGTATCAGACTGTCCTCGACCGCATACCGGCCTACAAGGTGCTGTCGCTCGGCCTGGTCGACGGCCGTAACGCCTCGCCATGCGACCAGGAAAATACCCTGGCTCTGCTGCGCGATGCCCACGACCGCCTGGGTGAGCGGCTGTGGCTGGCCACAGCCTGCCCGTTACTGCACAGCCCGGTGGAGCAGGCCGTGCACAAGTGCCAGGACGTCGCGCGGCTGGCCAGTGGCGTCAATGACGCGGCTGCCCGCGAATTGCGCGCTACGGCCTGATCAACGCTCGATCACCAGTGCGACCCCTTGGCCACCCCCAATGCACAAGGTGGCCAGCCCTTTCTTGGCATCACGCTTGATCATTTCATGCAGCAAGGTCACCAGCACCCGGCAGCCGGACGCACCAATCGGATGCCCCAGGGCAATCGCCCCGCCGTTGACGTTGACCTTGCTCGCATCCCACTCCAGCGCCTTGCCCACTGCCAGTGCCTGCGCGGCAAAGGCCTCGTTGGCTTCGATCAGGTCAAGGTCAGCCAGCTTCCAACCAGCCTTGTCCAGGCAGCGCTGGGTCGCCGACACCGGGCCGATGCCCATGATCGCCGGGTCCACGCCCGCGCTGGCATAACCGGTAATCTTCGCCAGCACCGGCAGCCCCAGGGCCTGGGCCTTGCTGGCGCTCATCAGCAGTACCGCGGCGGCGCCGTCGTTGAGGCTGGAGGCATTGCCAGCGGTGACGCTGCCGTCCTTCCTGAAGGCCGGGCGCAGCTTGGCCAGCGATTCTGCGGTAGTGTCCGGACGGGGCTGTTCATCACGGTCGAAGACCTTGGGCTCGCCCTTTTTCTGCGGCATCACGACCGGGGTGATCTCGTCCTTGAAGCGGCCCGCCTCGATCGCCGCCACGGCCTTGCGCTGCGACTCGGCGGCGAAGGCGTCCTGCTGCTCGCGGCTGAGGCCGTATTTGTCCACCAGGTTCTCGGCAGTGATGCCCATGTGGTAGTCGTTGAAGGCATCCCACAGGCCGTCGCTGATCATGCTGTCGATCAGCTGGCCATGGCCCATGCGCTGGCCGGTGCGCGCAGATGGCATCACATAGGGGGCCAGGCTCATGTTCTCCTGGCCACCGGCGATTACCACCTCGGCGTCACCGCAACGGATTGCCTGCGCCGCGAGGTGCAGGGCCTTCAGGCCCGAGCCGCAGACCTTGTTCAGGGTCAGTGCCGGCACGCTGTAAGGCAGGCCTGCCTTGATCGCGGCCTGGCGCGCCGGGTTCTGCCCGGCACCGGCGGTGAGCACCTGGCCGAGGATCACTTCATCGACCTGGGCCGGGTCCAGCCGGGTCTGCTCCAGCAGCTGCTTGATCACTGCTGCACCGAGGTCGACGGCCGGCACATTGGCAAGGGCCCCCTGGAAACTGCCGATGGCGGTGCGAGTTGCGGCGACGATGACCACGTCGTTCATGTTGTTGTTCTCCGGGCAATGGGCGTAGTGCTGCCAGCATCGGCGGGTTTGGTTGATTTGTTAAGTTTGTTTTTCTTTGTGATTGATGTGAAAAGCCAATCAATCGGGCCGTTGCCGGGTGTGAGCTAAGCTGAACCAGGCTCGCTTCTTACCCGAATGAGACTCTCTCCATGCGTATTGTTTTCACTCTCGCCCCTGCTGCTTGCCAGCGGATCCACGTTCGCCGCCACCCAATGCACCATGGTTGACAAGAGCATCTGGCAAGACCCGAAAAAATTTCAGGCCGAGCTCAAGGATCAGGGCTACAAGATCAACAAGTTCAAGGTCACCAAAGGCAACTGCTACGAGATCTACGGCTTCAACAAGGACGGCAAGAAAGTCGAAATCTACCATGACCCGGTCACTGGCAAGGCGGTCAAGAGCGAGGTCGAGGGCTACTGATTCCCGCCGCCACCTGTCGTTCGCCACGGTGTTCTTCGCCAACTACTTCTTCAACGAAGAGGGTGATGGCTGGCGCCGCTGGCTGGGTTACTACGCCGTTGGCTGCGTGTTGCTGCGTCTGGTGTGGGGCTTCGTCGGGCCGCAGAGTGCGCGCTGGGCCGGCTGGTTGCCCACACACGCGCCTTGCTGCAAGGCAAGCCATTCGATCGCCTTGGCCATTCAATGATAGGCGCGCTGGTGATGGTGATGGTGCTGATGCTGACCTGGCTCGCTGCTATGGCCTGAGCGGATTCTTAGTAGAAGCGGACGTGCTGTGGGGGCGCAGACTGGCCATTGGAAATCTATAGCTTCATCGCCGATGTGCCTGTTGGCAGCGTTGGCCTAGTGCCTGCGCTTGAATGAGGGTCTGCCAATGTCGATGCTGGCCGGCCGCCGTTGCCGGCAGTGATGTACGTCTTGCGATTAATGCCATCTCCAGCAGATGCGATGACATGAATGCCTCTGTGGCGTTCATGTCGTGCCTTGTGTTAGCCTGTAGGTCAACTGGCTGGTGCTGTGAGGGAGTGCTTAGCGCTCAATCAATGAGGAGGGTTCGATTCCCTCCCCAGTTATTATGGCCATACGCGACTCGCAATGAGTCGTTTAATATCTGAATTGTCTGTTTTTACCCCTCTCAGGCTCTTGGCGTTTTCCAGTGATTGAAGATCAATATTTCTTACGCCAATAAGATTTGCTGATCTCAAGTCTGCGTTGGAAAAATTCACTCCTAGGCAGTCAATATTTTTAAAGTTTGAGCTTCTTAACGTTGAATTGGTAAAGTTTGCGTCTTGAATTTCGCAGGTCGTGAAATCTATGCCGTTTAGTTTGGCATTGTTAAATTTTGCTCTTCTCAATGAGCATTGTGCAAAGGTTGTATTTTGCAAAGTTGCTCCTGCTAGGATTATTCCGTCACATAAGCAGTTAGAGAATTCAACGTTTTTCAGAGTGGTGTCTATCAGTAGTGTTGCATGTAGTCTGCATTTTGTGAAGTTGAATGATGTTATAGTCAGCTTGCTTAAGTTTGACTCTGACAGGTTTAGTGAGGTTTCGTTTAAGCTTAAAAGTCGTCTTATTGTGCCGAATGTTTTATAGGGTGCACCTTCGGACTGATAAAATCTTAAGTCTTTGAGCAGCTCTAAATTTTTTGTAATTTCTTCTTTTTTTGTGTTGCGTTGCTCAAACCAGTATAAAACAAGACCCACTACGATCAGGTCAATGAGTGTGCCGTGTGCTTCAACCAATACATTCTCGAAAAAATCTTTAGAATATAGACCCCACGTGGTATTAGGTAATACAGTGCTTGAAACTGATGGCCAAAATCCTGTTATTGCTATTACGATTATGGTTGCAAGTAGCGCAATAATTGAGGTGTTCTTCATGTGCTAAAGGATTCTAGATTATAAATCTTGTTTGGGGGCTGGGTTGGTGTTTGTCTGTGTCGGATCATGGCACCTTTGATCAGATAAAAAAAGTGAGTACTCCCTCTGTAATGTGCATTGACTAGGGATGGATCACGGGATGCTGCTCTTGCGGTTATGCAGATGCAGGATCTGCTTGTAAAATGTGCCTAATAGGAGTTGAAGGTAGTCTAACCCTCAACTCATGGCGCTGGTGCCCCGTAGGGCATCCCATACCACTAACTACCTGACGAGGTACAGACATTGGCCATCATTCATCCTAAGGTTCGCGGTTTCATCTGCACCACGACTCACCCGAAGGGCTGCGAGCTCAACGTCCGTGACCAGATCGAAGCCACCCGCAAGCTGGGCGTGCGCGAGGATGGCCCGAAGAAGGTCCTGGTCATCGGCGCTTCCAGTGGCTACGGCCTGGCAGCCCGCATCACTGCGGCCTTCGGCTTCAAGGCCGACACCCTGGGCGTGTTCTTCGAAAAGCCAGGTACCGAGACCAAGGCCGGTACCGCCGGCTGGTACAACGCTGCCGCCTTCGACAAGTTCGCCAAGGCCGAGGGCCTGTACAGCAAGTCGATCAATGGTGACGCCTTCTCCGACGAAGCCCGCGCCAAGGTCATCGAGCTGATCAAGAACGAAATGGGTGGCAAGGTCGACCTGGTCATCTACTCGCTGGCGTCCCCTGTGCGCAAGCTGCCGCAGACCGGTGAACTGATCCGTTCGGCACTGAAGCCGATCGGCCAGCCGTACAAGTCGACCGCCATCGACACCAACAAGGACACCATCATCGAGGCCAGCATCGAGCCGGCCACCGAGCAGGAAATCGCCGACACCGTCACCGTCATGGGCGGCCAGGACTGGCAGCTGTGGATCGACGCCCTGGCGGGTGCTGACGTGCTGGCCGAAGGCGCGCGTACCGTGGCCTTCAGCTACATCGGCACCGAGATCACCTGGCCGATCTACTGGCACGGCGCCCTGGGCCAGGCCAAGCAGGACCTGGACGAAACCGCACTGCGCCTGGACAAGAAACTGGCCGGCGAAGTGAAGGGCGGCGCCAACGTGGCCGTGCTGAAGTCGGTGGTCACCCAGGCCAGCTCGGCCATCCCGGTGATGCCGCTGTACCTGTCGATGGTCTTCAAGATCATGCAGGAAAAGGGTGTGCACGAAGGCACCCAGGACCAGCTGGACCGCATGTTCCGCGATCGCATGTACCGTGCCGATGGCGCCCCGGCCGAAGTGGACGAGAAAGCCCGCCTGCGCCTGGACGACTGGGAGCTGCGCGACGACGTACAGGACGCGTGCAAGGCCATGTGGCCGCAAGTGACCACCGAGAACCTGTTCGAGCTGACCGACTACGCCGGTTACAAGAAGCAGTTCCTCAACCTGTTCGGCTTCGAGCGCGCTGACGTCAACTATGACGAAGACGTGGCGACCGATGTGAAGTTCGACTGCATCGAGCTGTAAGTCGATGTAAAAGATGGGGGCCGATACAGGCCCCCATTTTTTTGCTAGTTTTGGCGCACAACAACAGGAAGTGCGCCATGAGCAGCCTCACCCAACCCGCCATTGCCTTTCGCCAGGCTGCGGCCGACGGCTATAGCCTCGGCGGCTTCTGCTGGCGTCACGCTCATCCCGACGCCCGGCGTCCGCTGGTGATCATCAACGCGGCCACTTCGGTACGCTGCCGCTATTACGCGCGTTTTGCCGACTACCTGTTCGCCCAAGGCTGCGATGTGCTGGCCTACGACTACCGCGGTATCGGCGAATCACGCCCGCACTCGCTGCGCGGCTTCCAGGCTTCGTGGAGCGATTGGGGCCGGCTGGATTTCGAGGCCATGCTGGCGCACGCCGCCGAGCATTTTCCCGGTCAGCCGGTGGACGTGGTGGGCCACAGTTTTGGTGGTTGCGCCGTGGGCCTGGCGCCGTCGGCCGGGCAGGTACGGCGGGTGGTGATGGTCGGTGCGCAATTCGCCTACTGGCGCGACTATGCCGCCGATCAGCGCTGGCAGCTGTTCGGCAAGTGGCATGTGGTGATGCCGTTGCTGACCCGTGTCTTTGGCTATTTCCCCGGTAAGCGCCTTGGCTGGCTTGAGGATACGCCCGCCGGCGTGGTGCATGACTGGACGACTCGCACACCACGCTACGAACAGCGCCCGAGCGGGCGCGGCCTGGCAGCGTTGCCCTTCGCTCAAGTAAAGGCCGCGACCCTGGCCATCAGCCTGACGGATGACCCGTTTGGCACCGTGGCGGCGACCGAGCGGTTATTGGGATATCTGCCGGCGGCGCAGCGGCGGCATTTGCGGATTGCGCCTGTGGATATCTCGGTCGATGAGATTGGCCATTTCGCGTTCTTCCATGACCGTTTTCGCGAGAGCCTGTGGCCAATTGCGTTGCAGTGGTTGAAGCAGGGCGGGCTGATAGATGGCGTGCCAGGGACGACTATCAGTTGAAATTCTGGGGCCGCAAAGCGGCCCCGGCAATCTCAAACGTTGCGCGAGAGAGGCAGCTCGGCGAACTTCACGCCAGCCAGCCCATGCTTGATCAGTGCGCGGATATTGCCATGGTCACTGCCCTCAGGCGTGGCCAGCACGTCACGGTAGTGCTCGCCGAAGGCCAACAGCGCTTCGTGGTCGCTCAGGCCTTCCAGCAGGGCCAGGCCCAGGGTCTTGCACGAGCCTTCGTTCTGCCCGGCGGCATTCTCCACGCCACCGTTGTTGAAGGCCTGGGGCTGGTAGCTGTAGTTGCCGGCGATGAAGGCCAGGGTGTCGGCAAAGGCGTGTTGGCCGCTGGCCAGGCTGGTGCGCAGGGTGTTCAGATCAGTCACGAGGTTTTCCTTGTTCAAACGCCGCTTGCTGCTCGGCGCTGGCTTCTTTCTGGTATTGGGCTTTCCACTCGGCGTAGGGCATGCCGTACACCGCTTCGCGGGCGTCATCCAGGCTGATGTCGACCTGGCGCTCGTCGGCGGCGGCCTTGTACCACTTGGACAGGCAGTTGCGGCAGAAGCCGGAGAGGTTCATCAGGTCGATGTTCTGCACGTCGGTGCGTTTTTGCAGGTGTTCGACCAGGCGCCGGAACGCGGCGGCTTCGAGTTCGAGCTGTTGTTGCTCAGTCATGGCAGTCTCTCAGATCATGCGGTTCTTCAGGTGGCGGCCACCGTTGATGACCACCTGGCTGCCGGTGCTGTACTGGCTGGCGAGCAGGTATTTCACCGTCTCGATCAGGGGCCCGGCGCCGGGTTCGAATTCCAGCAGGGCCTTTTTCAGGGTTTGCTGGCGGTAGGCCTCGTCACCGCCTTCCTTGAGGATCAGCAGGCCCGGCAGGATACCGTTGACGTGCACCTTGGGCGCGTATTTTTCGGCGAACGACAACACCATGTTCTGCAGCGCGGCCTTGGTCGCGGCGTAGCCGATGTGGCCTTTGCTGCCACGCGAGGAGGTTTCGTCGCAGATGTGGATGATGTCGGCCTTGTCGACCTTGTTGAGCAGCTCGCCGAGCGCCAGGTTGAGGTGGTACGGCGCTTCGACGTGCAGGCGGAACATGGTCTCGAGGTTGTCGAGGTCGTCGTCGAGCCACAGCGAGGCGTTGTGGATGATTGCGCGCAGACCGTCGTAATTGCGCTGCAGGTGGTCGATCAGCGCTTCACGGTCGGCTTTGACGCAGAGGTCGGCCTGGAAATGCACGATGTTCGGGTGCACGGACTGCGGCTGCAGGCTGCGGCTGGCACTGACCACCGTGTGGCCGGCCTGAGCCAGTTCAAGGGCCAGGGCCAGCCCGACGCGCTGGCTGGCGCCGGTGACGAGAATAGGGCTGTTCATGTGCGGGCGGTCAACTTGTCTGTCCTGTCGTTGCCGCCCAGCATACCCGAACTGTTCCCTCTTGATGACCCCGCCTCAGCGGCTGCGCAGCGCCGGGTTGGCTGCTGGCGTGGCATGCAGCCAGTTGGCCAGCAGGCGGGTGGACAGGGGGATGAAGAGGTAGACCATGACCGGCGTCAGGGCCAGCGTGCTGAGCAAGACCCGGGGTACCAGTTCGAGCGTCGCGAGCCAGTGCCCGAACAAGACGTTGAACAGCAGCGAGACCGGGAAGAAGGCCAGCCAGATGGCCACGGCCTGCTTCCAGCGCGGCGGCTTTTGCACCATGTTGGTGCCAAACCAGTCGTCAATGCCGCTGACACGCCTCTCTTTGGGGCGTTCGAACAAGCCGTTACCGCGAGCCAGCCAGGCCCGGCGCGAGGCGGAGTGCTCCCAGGCGTGCAGGGTAGGCTCGTCGCTGAAACGGAAAATGATCTGAAATTCGTCGTTGTCGCGGGGCGGAGCGAGGATGCCCGAACCGAGGTAGCCGGGGAAGTCGGTAGCCAGCTGCTCGCCTTCGTGCAGCCAGGCCAGCAGGTCCTGGTAGCGGCCATGGGCGGCGCGGCGCGACACCATCAAGGTGACGGGTGGGGTAGACATCGTGTATCTCCTGGCGACGGGGCTGGCGGGTAGCTGGCCCCTTGGCTGCGTGGCCCGGGGTGGTGGGCAACGTCAAAGCGCATGCAAGAATCGGGCGCGAAGCTTCATCGTGGTGACATTGTCGCCTTCACAATTGTTCGCAAACGGTTGCTGGCTTGCGGCACAGCGTGTCGTAGTAGAATGCCCGTTCAACTTCCGCACACAGGTTACTCAGTGCAGATGAACAAACAGGGATGTAGCCCGGACATCGAGGCGGGCCTGCAACATCAGGACTTGTTTCCGATCCGCGAGGTTTCCCGCCTGACTGGCGTCAACGCCGTGACCTTGCGCGCCTGGGAGCGCCGCTACGGGCTGATCCAGCCGACACGCACCGAGAGCGGTCACCGGCTGTATTCTCAGGCGGATATCGAACAGGTCCGGAGCATCCTGGGTTGGCTCGAGCGTGGTGTGGCGGTCAGCAAGGTCGGGGGCATTCTCGCCCGCGGCCAGGCAGTCGCCCATGGCGTGATTTCTGCTGATAACAGAACGCACTGGCAGGCCCAGGTACGCCAGGCTGTGAATCGCTTCGACGCGCCGAGCCTCGACCGGCTGTTCGACCAAGTGTTCGCGGCAATCGCCCTGGACCAGGTGTTCGGCGAAGTGTTCTTGCCCGTGTGGCATGATCTGGCGGCGGGGCAGGGGGCATTTGGCCAAACCAGCGAGTGGTTGTTCCTCGACCAGTTCTTGCGTGGCCGGGTGTTCTCCCGGTTGCAGCTTGCTCGTCAGCCGCGCGCCCGTCATGTGCTGCTGGCTCCGCTTCCCGGGTTGTGCCACGAGCTGGAACTGCTGGTGACCGGGTTGCTTCTGGGTGGAGATGACCTTGGCGTGAGTCTGCTCATGCCCGGCCAGTCGCTGGAAGAATTGCCGCTGGTGTGTGAGCGCCTGCGGCCGGATGCGCTGGTGCTGTTTGCCAACCATTCGCCGACAGTCGAATTGAACAAGCGCCTGAGGCGCCTTGCCGCAGGCCTGGAATGCCCATTGCTATTGGCTGGCGAGGCGGCCGAAAACGCCCAGGACGGCCTTGCGGGTAGCCCGGTTGCGTGCCTGGGTGCGGACGGTGAGGTGATGCGCAGGCGCTTGCGACAGTATCTGGCCGGTCAGCTCGATACCTGATCGTGCAGCTCTGGATGGGCCTGGCGATGGGCCTGGAGGATGTACTCGCGCAATCGGTCGATTTCTTCGGCGGGGCTGCGGCTGAGGTCGTAGGCGGCCAAGTCCTGGCCGATACGCCGACGCAGCCTGCCATGCAGGCCGATCGGGTTGATGCCATCCGGGGCGAAATGCAGGTCGAAGCGCGACGGGGCCTTGGCCCGGCCACGCACCTCGAGCAGTGCACCCTTGAATGAAATGTCCCGCACCAGCAGGCCGCTGGCCTTGCCCTGGGCATCCAGCAAGGCGCTGGGCTGCTCCATCGACAGGCGCCAGGGGCGCAGCATGGGGCCATCGTCTTCGTAGATTTCCGGTGAGCCGATCTGCAGGTGAACGGCATGAAACTCGTCTTCCACCAGCTGCAGCGGGAAGCTGATCTGCTGGTTGTTGAACTGCGCCTGCAGGGTTACCTGCTCGTTGGCCACCAGGCGGGCGAGCAGGGACTGAATACGGCGATCTCCATTGACCAGCAGGCTCGACATGGGGTCGGCCAGGTTCAATTGCGGGGATTGCTGCATGTCCTGGATGAAATCCAGTTCGTCCTGAGTCAGGAGCGCTTCTGCTTGCATGATCGAACTCGGTGATGACGATTTCTTCAACGGGAATTGACCGTGCTCAAAGCGCTTGGTTCAGCCGCGTTCGTCGGAATTCCGACGAGCGTGCATTTCGGCCAGTTCGCGCTCAAGTTCGACCTGGCGGCTGACGTCTTTCTGGATACCGATGAAATAGGTGCGTTGATCGGCATCGTGCCTCACCGGGGTGATCGACAGTTCGTTCCAGAATGCGCTGCCATCCTTGCGATAATTACGCAGTATTTCACGGCAGGGACGGCCTTCGGCCAAGGCTTTGCGAATGCGTGCCCGGCCCAGCTGATCGCGATCATCGGCCTGCAGGAAGCGGCAATCCTGATAGAGGATTTCGTCTCGGCTATAGCCAGTCAGGCGTTCGAAGGCCGCATTCACGTAGATCAGGATGGTGTCGTCGCCTTCCTGTTCGGCGACCACGATCCCGTCGTTGGAGGCGTCGACCATCGATTGCAAAAGCAGCGCGTTGATCATGTCTGGACCATGGGCAATGAAGGGGGCTTTGGTAGAGGCTTTGGTAGAGGCGGCCTTTTGCCGGCGCCGAATGCTAGTATCCTACGATTTCACTCAGTTTCGGAATCCTCTTCCTGATGAAAGTCGCCATTATTTCCGGTTCGGTGTACGGCACCGCCGAAGAAGTCGCCCGCCATGCGGAGTCGTTGCTCAAGGCTGCAGGCTTTGACGCCTGGCATGCTGCCCGTGCTACCCAGCAGGATCTCGAGGGGTTTTTCCCTGAAGCGTTGCTCGCGGTGACTTCGACCACAGGCATGGGTGAGCTGCCGGATAACCTGATGCCGCTGTTCAGCAGCATTCGCGACACCCTGCCAGCGGCCTGGCGTGGGCTGCCGGGCGCGGTGATTGCCCTGGGTGATTCCAGCTATGGCGATACCTATTGCGGCGGCGGCGAGCAGATGCGCGAACTGTTTGCCGAACTGGGCGTACGGGAAGTGCTGCCGATGCTGAAGCTCGATGCCAGTGAGACCGTGACCCCAGAGGCTGATGCCGAGCCTTGGCTGGCAGAGCTTGCTCAAGCATTGAAAGCTTGAGGTGGCTCCTCCTGCAACAATTCGAGCCAGGCTTGCGCCGCGCGCGACAGGTAGGCTCCGCGGCGCCAGATGAAGGCGATATCCCAGCGTAGATCTGTCGGCGCCTTCAGCGGCAAGCGCACCACCCCGGGGCGCTCCAGCGCTTTTGCCACCACACGGGGCAGCAGCACCACGCCCTGGCCAGCCGCGACCAGTGCCACCAGGAAGTCCGCCTGGCCGCTGCGGCCACCTTCCTTCGGCGTGAAGCCTTGCTGCTGGCAAGCCTTGAGCAAGCGGTCGTTGAGCACGAAACTGCGTTGGTACAGCAGGAACGGTGTATCCGCCAGCTGCTTCAGGCTCACCTGGTCCAGCGCGGCCAGCGCATGCCCGGCCGGCAGCAGGGCATCCAGCGGTTCATTGCAGAACGGCTGGTATTCGAACGCCGGGTCGCTCGGGGTGAGGCTGCCGCCCAGCTCCAGTTCGCCACTCTTCACCGCCTGTTCGACGCTACGGCTGCCGCCTTCCAGCAGCTGAACGGCGATGTTCGGATGACGCCTGCGGTATTCGGCGAACAACCCGGCGAACAAGGTATCGCTGCCCAGCATCGGCAAGCCCAGGCGCAACTCACCGCGAGCCATCTGACTGAGGTCGTCGAGCTCGCTGAGCAGCGCCTGACGCTCGCGCAGCAGCGTTTCGCCGCGCGCCAGCACGATGCGCCCCGCCGCCGTCAGATGCAGCTGCGAGGCCTGACGCTCGAGCAGTGGCTGGCCCACATCTTGCTCCAGCTGGGCGACCTGTTTGCTCACGGCGGACTGGCTGATATGCAACGTTTGGGCGGCTTGGGTAAAGCCGCCGCGATGGACGACTTCGATGAAGCTGCGCAGCTGTTTGAATTCCATGGTTGCGATTCCATTGTGGAATGGCTGCAAGTCTAACAATTCGCTTCTGGCCTAGGCAGCCGAATCTTAAAATGAGGGCCTGTCGAGGACTCCCCCATGAAACCCGCATTACTGAAAAAGCCCCTGCGCCTGCTCGCCGAGCTGGCGGTCCTGCTGGTGTTGTTCCTGTTCGGTGGCCAACTGGCCGCCTGGCTGGGCTGGCCGATCCCCGGCGGGGTGATGGGCCTGGGCTTGCTGTTGCTGCTGTTCGCCTGTGGTGCGCTGAAACCGGCCACCTTGCAACTGGGTGCTGGCTGGCTGATGGCGGAAATGCTGCTGTTCTTCATCCCGGCGCTGATGAGCCTGCTCGATTACGGCAGCCTGGTGCGCAGCGAAGGTTGGCGCATTCTGCTGGTCATCGCCGTGAGTACCCTGATGGTCATGGTAGTCACTGCCGTCACTGTAGAGCTGGTCTGCCGCTGGAGGTTGCGCCATGAGCCTTGAACCCATGCCCCTCTTCTGGCTGGCACTGACCTTGGCGGCCTACCTGGCCAGCCGCTGGCTGTATCGGCGCACTGGGCGCTACCTGATGTCGCCACTGATTCTGGTCCCGGCATTGCTGCTGGCGGTGGCCGTGCCGCTGCACACGGCCTACGCCGAATATGCGCGCAACACCCATTGGCTGATGAGCGTGCTGGGCCCGGTGACCGTGGCCTTCGCCGTGCCGATCTGGCAACAGCGGGCGATGCTGGCGCGGCATTGGCCAGCGCTGCTGGTGGGCATGGTGGCGGGCAGCGCGGCATCGATCGCCAGTTCCTGGAGCCTGGCGCACCTGTTGGCGCTGGATGATGCGATCAGCCTGTCGCTGGTGCCGCGTTCGATCACCACGCCATTCGCCATGCCACTGGCCCATGACCTGGGTGGTGTGCCGGAACTGACGGCGGTGTTCGTGATGTTCACCGGGGTGCTGGGCGCCATGTTCGGTGGCGTGCTGCTGCGCTGGCTGCCATTGCGTACACCGTTGGCGCGGGGCGCACTGTTCGGTGTGGGCGCGCATGGTGCCGGGGTCAGCCGGGCCCAGGAAGTGGGCCGCGAAGAGGGCTCGGTGGCCGGCCTGGTCATGGTCCTCACCGGCCTGCTCAACCTGTTCGCCGCGCCGTTGCTGGCGATGTTGCTGTGACCGTTCGTGCCACTGACTCGCTCGGTCATCAAGCTGGCTGGTAACGCAAGTTTCACATGGCGGGCTGCTGATTACACTCAACCTCGACATAGAGAGCACATGAAAGTGCCGAGGTGACATGCAATGACCGCAGCCTTGCCCTATTCCGTCAACACCACTCCACCGGGACAACTCTGATGCCTATCGCCGAGATTCCATTGCGCGTCTGGCGTACCCGGGGACAGAGTTTTTCATTCCGGGCCCAGAGCATCCGCTACTGGACCGCAGGGCAAGGAGAGCCCCTGCTTCTGTTGCATGGATTTCCCACCGCAAGCTGGGATTGGCATTACCTGTGGGCGCCACTGGCCCAGCGCTTCCGGGTGATTGCCTGTGACATGCTCGGCTTCGGCGACTCCGCCAAGCCACTCAACCACCGCTACAGCCTGATGGAGCAAGCGGACCTGCAACAGGCACTGCTGGCGCACCTGGAGGTTGATCAGCCGGTGCATCTGCTGGCGCACGACTACGGTGGCAGCGTGGCTCAGGAACTGCTGTCGCGGCACCACGAACAGCGTGCCGACATCGCCAGCTGCGTGTTCCTCAACAGTGGGCTGTTCCCGGAATGCTGTCAGATCCCACTGGTCCAGAAGTTGCTGCTTAGCCGCCTGGGCTGGCTGGTGGGGCGTTCGTTCGGGCGCGACGATCTGGTGCGCAACGTGACCCAGATCTACGGCCCGTGCACCCACCCCAGTGAAAGCGCGCTGGACGATTGCTGGAGCCTGATCGCCGCCAACTCCGGTACGCGCATCCTCCACAAACTGGTGGGTTACCAGCCTGAGCGCAGGCAGCATCGTGAGCGCTGGGTTGGGGCATTGCAGCGCGATGGCATGCCGCTGCGGTTCATAAACGGCATCGCCGACCCTTTGTCCGGTGCGGATATGGTCGAGCGTTATCGGCAGCTGGTGCCTAACCCCGATATCGTGCAACTGCAGGGCATCGGCCATTACCCACACACCGAAGCGCCTGTGCAGGTACTGCGCCATTACCTGGCCTTTCGCGAACAGCTGCTGAGCTACCTGCCGCAAAGCGTCGCCTGGTCCTGAACCCGCGATCATCGCCCGCCGTTATCGCCTGGCATTAGCCAGGGTGAGCTTGATTGTCCGCCTGCCCGGGCTGGCGGACACTCGCTGCATTCAACCTGACTTGGAGCCTTGGGCATGAGCGAGCCGGTAAGCCTGCAAGACCGTGTAGTGATCGTCACCGGAGCCGGTGGCGGCCTGGGCCGTGCCCACGCCTTGCTGTTCGCCGCACGTGGCGCCAGGGTCGTGGTCAACGACCTGGGCGGCTCGACCCACGGTGAGGGGGCCAATGCGTCGGCTGCCGACAAGGTCGTGGCCGAAATCCGCGCTGCCGGGGGCACGGCGGTGGCCAACCACGACTCGGTGGGCGACGGTGCGCGCATCGTCGAACAGGCGCTGGACAGTTTCGGCAGGGTCGATGTGCTGGTGAACAACGCCGGCATCCTGCGCGACAAAGCCTTCCACAAGATGGACGACAGCGATTGGGAGCTGGTCTACAAGGTCCACGTCGAAGGTGCCTACAAGGTCACCCGGGCTGCCTGGCCACACCTGCGCGAGCAGAACTGGGGGCGGGTGATCTTCACGGCATCGACTTCGGGCATCTATGGCAACTTCGGCCAGGCCAACTACGGCATGGCCAAGCTGGGGCTGTATGGCCTGACCCGGACCTTGGCCATCGAAGGGCGCAAGCATGGCGTGCTGGTCAATGCCATCGCCCCGACCGGCGGCACGCGCATGACCGAAGGGTTGATACCCCCGCAAGTGTTCGAGCGGCTCAGGCCTGAGTTGATCAGCCCGTTGGTGGTGTACCTGGGTAGCGAGCAGTGCCAGGACAGCGGCGAGTTGTTCGAGGTGGGCGGTGGCTGGGTGGGCAAGGTGCGCTGGGAGCGTAGCCTCGGTGTCGGTTTCGATCCCGAACAAGGGTTTACCCCGGAGCAGGTCGCGGATCACTGGGCACAGATTGGTGATTTCACGGGGGCGGTGCACCCGCGCGACAACCTGCAGGCGTTGCAGCAGATGATGGCCAACCTGCAGAAATAAAAAAGGCCGCTGCAAAGCGCAGCGGCCAATCGAGACGTTAGATCAAGGAGCTTCAAAATCAACGTCGGTGAACCTCGCGGGCCTGAAAGGCGGGGGGTAGAGCCCTTCATGCCGGCCGAGTGAGATAAGAATAAGCGCTTGATCCTGTGGGAAAAATAGCCGCTTGTGACATTCACCTTTACGTTTCGGGCAACAGTGCCTGGCGCATGTTTCAGGCCGCTGGCGAGTAGCCCATGCGCCAGCTGGTGTCTCGCGCTGCCGCCAGCAGGCGCTGTGCTGCCGGACCGTGTTCATCGGCATGGAAGATCGAGGTCGGGCCGACCACGGTCATCACCGCAGCGATCTGCCCCATGGCGTTGAACACCGGCGCAGACAACGCATCCACGCCCGGCATCAACAGACCGTGCACATGGTGCAAGCCCTGTTCGCGGATCCCTGCCAGCAAGCCTTCGTAGTCGCTGGCACTTTGCTCCAGCGCGGCCAGCTCGCGGTCGCGCAGCTCCACGGTCTCACGCTCGGGCAGATGGGCGGCAAATACCAGGCCGGTGGAGGAGCTGAGCAGCGGCAGCACGGAGCCGATCTGGGTCACCACAGTAACCGCTCGCACCGCGGGCTCGATGCTCACGACCGTGGCGCCCTGATTGCCCCACACCGCGAGGAAGCAACTCTCGTTCAGCTCATCGCGCAGTTGCGACAGTGGCAGCGCCGCCACTTTCAGCACATCGATGCTGCCCAGTGCCGCCAGCCCCACGCGCAATGCCTCGCGCCCCAAGCCATAGTGGTTGGTGGCGGCATCCTGCTCGGCAAAACCACTGGCGATCAACGCCTGCAGGTAGCGGTGTACCTTGCTCGCCGGCATCTGCACATGCTCGGCCAGGCGCGACAGCGAAGTGGAGGGGGACAGTTCGGCGAGGGCCTTGAGGATGTCGGTGCCGACTTCCGCCGAGCGGACTTTCTGCTTGCCGTTGTCGGCGGGGGAGCTGGCTTTGGCCATGGGTAGGAAGCTTCCGGATTTTTCGCGTCGCGCCTTTATAGCTTGACGCCTGGCGGGGAGCAAATTACGTTATTCGTAATCAGATTACGATAAAAACAAAATCCGGAGGCTTCGATGAACCACGACACGTCCCCCGACCTTCATTACCTGAGCGGTTTCGGCAACGAATTCGCCAGCGAAGCCCTGCCTGGCGCCCTGCCGGTCGGGCAAAACTCGCCACAGAAGGCGCCCTACGGGCTGTACGCCGAGCTGCTGTCGGGCACGGCATTCACCATGGCCCGCAGCGAACTGCGCCGCACATGGCTGTATCGCATCCGCCCGTCGGCTTTGCACCCGCGCTTCGAGCGCCTGCAGCGCCAGCCCTTGAGCGGCCCGCTGGGTGCGGTCACGCCCAACCGCCTGCGCTGGAATCCACAGCCCATGCCCAGCGAGCCAACTGATTTCATCGAAGGCTGGGTGCCCATGGTGGCCAACTCGGCGGCCGAGAAGCCGGCCGGGGTCAGCATCTACATCTATCGCGCCAACCGTTCCATGGACCGGGTGTTCTTCAACGCTGACGGCGAGCTGCTGCTGGTACCGCAACAGGGCCGCCTGCGCATCGCCAGCGAACTGGGCGTGATGGACGTCGAGCCACAGGAAATCGCCGTGATTCCGCGGGGCATGAAGTTCCGGGTCGAGTTGCCCGATGGCCAGGCCCGCGGCTACATCGCCGAAAACCACGGTGCGCCACTGCGCCTGCCTGACCTGGGGCCGATCGGTAGCAATGGCCTGGCCAACCCGCGTGATTTCCTCACCCCGGTGGCGCACTACGAAGAAGTGGATGGCCCGGTGCAGCTGGTGCAGAAGTTCCTCGGCGAGCACTGGGCCTGCCAGCTGCAGCACTCGCCGCTGGACGTGGTCGCCTGGCACGGCAGCAACGTGCCCTACAAGTACGACCTGCGCCGTTTCAACACCCTCGGCACGGTCAGCTTCGATCATCCGGACCCGTCGATCTTCACCGTGCTGACTTCGCCGACCAGCGTGCACGGCATGGCCAACATGGACTTCGTGATCTTCCCGCCGCGCTGGATGGTGGCCGAGAACACCTTCCGTCCACCGTGGTTCCACCGCAACCTGATGAACGAATTCATGGGCCTGATCAACGGTGCCTACGACGCCAAGGCCGAAGGTTTCCTGCCGGGCGGTGCCTCGCTGCACGGGGTGATGAGCGCCCACGGGCCGGATGCCGAAACCTGCGAGAAGGCCATCGCTGCCGAGCTGGCACCGCACAAGATCGACAACACCATGGCTTTCATGTTCGAGACCAGCCAGGTGCTGCGCCCGAGCCTGCAGGCACTCGACAGCCCGCAATTGCAGGCCGACTACGATAGTTGCTGGGCCACTTTGCCGAGCACCTTCAACCCGAACCGGAGATAACCCATGAACCAGACCGCCATTGCCCGTAGCTGGGTCGAGCACGCCAACGGGCATCGCGACTTCCCGCTGCAGAACCTGCCGCTGGGCATCTTCAGCCGCCCGGGCGAAGCGCAGCGCTGTGGCGTCGCCATCGGCGATGCCATCCTTGACCTGGAAGCCGCCCTGGCTGCAGGCCTGTTCGATGGCCAGGCCAAGGCGGCGGTGGAGGCCACCCGTGGTGGTGCCCTGAACGCCTTCTTCGCGCTGGGACGTGCCCCCCGGGTGGCACTGCGTGAGCGTCTGCTGGTGCTGTTGGGCGAACACAGCGAGCATCAGGCTGTGCTCAAGGCTGCGCTGTATCCGGCCAGCGAGTGCCAGCTGCACCTGCCGGCCAAGGTTGGCGACTACACCGATTTCTACGTCGGCATCCAGCACGCCACCAACGTCGGCAAGCTGTTCCGCCCCGACAACCCGCTGCTGCCCAACTACAAGTACGTACCGATCGGCTACCACGGCCGCGCCTCGACCTTGCGCCCATCGGGCACCGAGGTCCGTCGCCCGAAAGGCCAGACCCTGCCGGCCGGCCACACCGAGCCAAGCTTCGGCCCCTGCGCGCGGCTGGACTACGAACTGGAGCTGGGCATCTGGATCGGCCAGGGCAACGACATGGGGCAGGCCATCCCGATTGCCGAGGCCGACCAGCATCTGGCCGGCCTGTGCCTGCTCAACGACTGGTCGGCACGGGATATCCAGGCCTGGGAATACCAGCCACTGGGCCCGTTCCTGTCGAAGAGTTTCATCACCACGATTTCGCCGTGGGTAGTCACCGCCGAAGCCCTGGAACCCTTCCGCTGCGCCCAGCCGGCCCGCCCGGAGGGCGACCCGCAGCCTCTGCCTTACCTGCTTGATCAGCGTGACCAGGCCAGTGGCGCCTTCGACATCGAGCTCGAAGTGCTGCTGCTCACCGAGCGCATGCGTGAGCAAGGCTTGCCAGCGCAGCGCCTGGCCTTGAGCAACACCTTGAACATGTACTGGACCGTGGCCCAACTGATCACCCACCACAGCGTCAACGGCTGCCAGCTGCAGCCCGGCGACCTGTTTGGTTCCGGCACCCTGTCCGGCGCCACGCCAGACGCCTACGGCAGCCTGCTGGAAACCACCGTGGGCGGCAAGCAGCCGGTGGAGCTGGCCAGCGGCGAGATGCGCAAGTTCCTCGAAGACGGTGACGAGATCATCCTGCGCGCCCGCTGCAAGCGTGATGGCGTGGCCAGCATCGGCTTCGGCGAATGCCGCGGCAAGATCATCGCAGCCAACTGAGGGAGCAGGCCATGGAGCTGTATACCTACTACCGTTCTACCTCTTCCTATCGGGTGCGCATTGCCCTGGCACTGAAGGGCCTGGAGTATGAGGCTCTGCCGGTCAACCTGCTCAAGGGCGACCAGCGCGGCGATGCCTACGTCGCGGTGAACCCGCAAGGCCGGGTGCCGGCCTTGCGCACCGAAGGCGGTGAATTGCTGGTGCAGTCGCCAGCGATCATCGAGTACCTGGAAGAGGTTTATCCACAGCCCGCGTTGCTGCCGGCTGGCGCTGCGCTGCGTGCCAAGGTGCGTGGCGTGGCGGCGATCATCGGTTGCGATGTGCACCCGCTGCATAATGTCAGCGTGCTGAACCAGCTGCGCCAGCTTGGCCATGACGAGGCGCAGGTGAATCAGTGGATCGCCCACTGGATCGGCCAGGGGCTGGCCGCCGTGGAGCAGTTGCTTGGCGATCACGGTTATTGCTTTGGCGATGAGCCGGGGCTGGCGGATGTTTACCTGATTCCGCAGTTGTACGCGGCCGAGCGCTTCAACATCGACCTCAGCGGCTATCCACGCATAGCCCGCGTCGCTGCACTGGCCAACGGGCATCCTGCGTTCGCCAAGGCGCATCCGTCCTGTCAGGTGGACACGCCGGCTCAGTGAATCGAACGGTTCACCGTCGGTAGCTTGCCGATACGTTCGGACAGCTTCAGGCGCTGGACCGGGTCGTCGGTCAGCAGCAGGGCATGCTCCAGGTCGAAACGTTCGGCCTGGGGGCAGTCCAGGTGTTGATACAGCGTTGCGCGGGTCATGTAGTCACTGACCTGCGCGGGGCCCAGTTGCATGACCCGTTCGGCATCGATCAGCGCGGCCAGGTGGTTGTCGTTGCTGATATGCAACTGGCGCAGGTTGCGCGAAAGGCGCTGCAGCATCTGCGTGGCGCTGGCGCTGTGCAGGTGTTCGGCCGTCAGCGGCACATGCGGGCCGAACTGGCGCGCCAGCAGTTCGCGGCAATCATTGGGGTACAGGCGGCGGCCGCCGCAAGGGTCGAGCAGGTGATCGGCACCGGGCACGCGCAGCAGGAAGTGCCCAGGGAATGCCACGCCCTCCAGGGGAATCGACAGGCGCCGGGCCAGTTCCAGGGTGATGATGGCCAGTGCCAGGGGTTGGCCGCGTCGGCGCTGCAGTACCTTGTCCAGCAGCGCCGCTTGCGGGCGCAGCGGGTGGTATTCGTCTTGCTGGAAACCCAGTGCGTTGAGCTGGCGCAGCAGCGGCTGGGCCAGTTCGGATAATGGCAGCATGGGCAGGCAGGCACTGATCTGCCCTTGCAGGTTTTGCAGTGTGGCAAGGCTGGCCGCAGGCTCGACCTTTTGATCATGCTCGACGGCGATCCACAACGCAGCTTCCAGCAGGGCGACCGGCTCGCGCTCCAGGCAGGCCAGGCAGGCTTGACGTGGCTTCATGGGGTTTCTCCACACACGCTTGAGTATTAGCCGGGGGCCGCGGATTCGTCCAGTGGTCCGCCCGCAGCGCCGGCCTCTGGTGCGTGCCTATACTGGTAGGAGCACCTCGTTGGGGAGCCCGTCGATGTTCGCGCTGATGCAAAGCACCCGTACCCAGTCGCTGCACCTGTTCATTGACCCGCCCACCGGCCTCAAGGCCGTCGTGGCGATTCACAGCGAGAAGTTGGGCCCGGCGGTGGGCGGTTGCCGCTACCTGCCCTATGCCGATGACGAGAGTGCCATGGCCGATGCCATTCGCCTGGCCCAGGGCATGAGCTACAAGGCGGCGCTGGCGGGGTTGCCCTTGGGGGGCGGCAAGGCGGTGATCATGCGTAACCCGCATGTGGAAAACCGCGCGGCACTGTTCGAGGCGTTCGGCCGCTTCATCGATACCCTGCAAGGGCGTTTCATCATCGCCGTGGACAGCGGTACCTCGACCCTGGACATGGACTGCATTGCCCAGAGCACTCCGCATGTCACCAGCACCACGGCCTCCGGTGACCCGTCACCGCATGCCGCCATGGGCGTGTTCGCCGGCATCCGCGCCACCTCGCAGGCACGCCTGGGCAGCAGCAACCTCGAAGGCCTGCGCGTGGCCGTACAGGGGTTGGGCAATGTCGGTTATGCCCTGGCCGAGCAGCTGCATGCGGCGGGCGCAGAGTTGCTGGTCAGTGACCTGGACCCAGGTCGGGTGCGCCTGGCGGTGGAGCAGTTCAATGCTCACCCGGTGACCAATGACGCCTTGATCAGCACCCCCTGCGATATTTTCGCGCCCTGTGGCGTAGGGCCGGTGCTCAATGGCCAGACGGTGATGCAGCTGCGTTGCGCGGCGGTGGCGGGGGCGGCGAACAATCAGCTGACCACGCTGCAGGTGGCTGACCAGTTGGAGTCGCGCGGCATCCTGTATGCCCCCGACTATGTGATCAATGCCGGTGGCCTGATCTACGTGGCGCTGAAACATCGGGGGGGCGACCTGGGCACCATTACCGCGCACCTGGCGCGGATACCGACGCGGCTGACCGAGGTGTTCGCCCATGCCCAGGCAGAAAAGCGCTCGCCGGCCCGGGTGGCGCAGATGCTCGCCGAGCGCCTGTTGTACGGTTGAGGTGCCGGCCGCGGGCCGCTTCAATCATGCATGAGCCATGGCCTCAGTTCCTTGAGGTTGGCGACCACGATCTGTTGCGCTTCGGGGCTGGTCGCCACGTTGCGCGGGTCGATCTGATAACGCTGCAGTACATACTTCACCAGCGCTCTGCGGCTCGGCACGACCAGCTGCCCCTTGGTCATGCCGAAGTCGGCTTCGATGATCGCCTTCTGCGCCTCGTTCAAACGCCCGTCGGGTTCGAAGATCACCGGGATCTCGGCATTCCAGTCTTCGTCCTGTTCCCGAGTGTTGGGGGACTCATCCAGCAGGTCCGGCTGCCCGCGCAACCGGCTGAGCACGAAGTCGCGGTACTGGCCGTTCTTTTCACAGTACGCCCGCACATGCCAGCGCATGCCGGTGTAGACCAGTGTGTGCGGCGCGATAAGGCGCACCTCGACGTTCGGTGTGTTGAGAGACACGTACTCGGTTTCCAGCCGCAGGCCTTCGCGGCAGGCCTTGAGCAGGGGGCGCAGAACCTCTGGCCGAATAGGCCGGTCCGGCACCTCCAGCACCTTGGTGTGGGCGTAGGCCAGTGCCAGGCCGTCAATGTGCGGGGCGCGCTCACCGTTCTGATACAGCAGGTGCAGGTAAGCGCTAGCGCTGTCCTCGATGAACTTGGGCTTGAACAGCTTGCCGGGTACATAACCCTTGAGCTGCTTGTCATAGGCCAGGTTCTTCGGCGCATGTTCGGTGATGTAGGTATTGATGTCCTTGGATGCCTGCTGCCGGCTGATGCCGAAACTCTGCATCAGATGGCCGGTGGTCAGGCGGCCTTCCCACCAGGCGACGGTCTCGATCAGCTTGTAGCGCAGTGCCAGGTCCCAGCGTACCTGCTCGACGGTTTGCTTGCGTTTCATGACCTCTCCTGAGAAGGAATGCCTGGGTGGCATGTCGAAAGCCTGATTATGTGTAAATAATATAGTCATGTATAGCGCAAGGTCTTGTCGCGATCATGACGCTAGGCGACGCAAAGGAATTTGGCCGACAAGCGCCTTGTTGATGGGGCGGTGTCACTTGGAGGATGATGTCAAATGGCTACTTATGGCTATGGTGCCTTACCTGAAAGCTGCTGCTTTTGGGCATTCCAATGTGCATGAGTAGTTTACCTGTATAAGTCTACATTCTAGATCTGTCGTAAAACTCTACATATATTTTCCTCGTCTTCAGGGCACACTCAAGGAAAGGAAATGGCTATGTGGGAAGTGATTGCGACAGGTGCAGTTGTGGGGATGGGCATCATTCTGCTAGTGCTGCTGTATCAGAGCTTGAGGCTGCACGAGCTATGGAAGCTGGGGCTCGCTTGCCAGAAAAACGCGCGTTGGGCGAAGATCTGGGAGGCAGAGAACCGCGAATTGCGCTCGGCGCTGCGCGCGGAGCAGGCTCAGATCGAACAGCTGCAGAGGAAGGTGGTGCTCTTGCAGGAGTTGATCCCGGCGCAAGGATAATGAGGGGGCAAAGCCGCTGCTGGCGATGCATTCACTTGGGGTGACCTGTTTGCCACCCCTGCGAAGGATGGGTTACTCGCCGCTGTCGGCTGGCGTGTCCAGATCAGCCAGGGCCGATGCATTGTTCTTGAAGGCCGCGGCAAATACCGCCCGGTTCTTGGCCATGAAGATGCTTGCCTCTTCGGCAATGTTTTCTTCCAGCCCCGGTACATGTTTCACCAGAACCTGAGTAAGCACCTCGGCCAGTTCAAGCATCTGGTCATGGGCGTCTGCGAGTTTGCGGTCCAAGAACGTGGTCTCCAAATCGCGCGTGCTGCGGTAAAGAATCTCAACAGCCATACGAGGCCTCTCGGTCAGTGGCAGCAGGGGCGCTGTCGTGCAGCCTTCTGCTGTGCGGTTCAGTTGCTATCCAGGCAGTCGGGCAGATTGCCGTTACCGAATACTGTATCGATATACAGTAATGGCAATGCAGTCATTGCGCAACCAGAAATTGTAGCCGTGCTGAATTCGCCTGCCGCCCGTGCCTTGCGGCAATCGGTCGCCTTCCAAGGCAGGGGCCTGGCCCTTTAACTGCATGGCACAAGCGTCACAGGCGTGACGCATCATCCTTCATGTCGTATAGGGGAATCGCACATCGTGGATATCAAATGGGCTGAAAAACTGCGCAAGGGCCTGCACGGCTCGGCCGATGCGCTGGGCAACCTGTGTGTGGAAGCGTTCCACTACCTGGCACTGTTCGGCATTGGCGCGATTACCGCCTACGCGGCGGTGGTGACCTTCCTGGACATGCTCGGCAAGGGTGGGGTCAGCGTCGATGACATCCTGCTGCTGTTCATCTACCTGGAGCTGGGGGCGATGGTCGGTATCTACTTCAAGACCAACCACATGCCGATCCGCTTCCTGCTGTATGTGGCGATCACCGCGCTGACGCGCCTGCTGATTGGCGATGTGTCGCACCACAAGGCGCCGGACGAAGGGCTGCTGTACGTGTGCGGCGGCATCCTGCTGCTGGCGTTCTCGATCCTGGTGGTGCGCTACGCCTCGTACCGCTACCCCTCGACCAAGGTGCTGGACGCCAGCGGCAAGGAAGTGGAGGAGGGCAAGTAGCCCTCAGTTGGCCAGGCCGACAGCTGCCAGGTGACGTGGCTCGTTGCGGCCGTCGCGGGTCAGGGCGGCAAGGACCTGCAACGGGTTCTGCCCCAGCTCGATGGCCAGGCCCAGGCGGATACTGTCGATGACCCGCTGCAAGCGTACCGGGTCGTTGCGCTGGGCCTGGCTGATCAGGCGCCTGGCGACCACGCCGGCGTCGTCGGAAAGGGTCAGCATGATGCTGCCATCCAGCCGTTCGATACTCAGGTTGACCCGGTATTCGGGGGCAAAGGCGGCGCTGATCTGTTCGAAGGGGTTGTTCATGGTCGGGGTCTGCAATGAATGACTGCAGAAGTTGACCGGGTAACCCGCTGGTTGGTTCAGCCCCATCGATCGGGGCAAACGAAAACGCCCGGCACAGGCCGGGCGTTGTTGTGCTTGCAGATGATCAGGCCTCGGGGTCACTCAGTTCCAGTGCACCGCGCTTGCTGCGCAGCTTGCCGTAGAAGTGTTCCAGCGCATTGTTCAGCTTGCTGGCGGCACCGTCGACCGCCTGGTCCAGCGAGGTGGCGGTGTGGGTCACGGAAATCGGCTGATGGCCTTTCGGGCGAGCCTCCAACTGGCAGCGTTTGTCATGCGGGCCGGGCTTGGCGCCGTTCTCGTCACGCAGATGGACCTCGATGCGGGTGAGGTCGTCGTCATAGCGTTCGAGGGTGGCTTCCAGCGTACTGCGGACCCACTCGTTGAGACGGATGTTGCCTTCGATATGGTTGCTGCTGTTGACCTGGATTTGCATGATTCCAATCCTTATTCAGCTTGCTCGCATGGAGGCGTGCCTAGGCCATTGAGGGCCTTGGTATTTCTGCGCCTCTTGACTCTAAGGTCAGGCAACGGGGAAACGAATACAACCCCTTTTTGAAAATAAATTTTCAGTTGCAAATCCGGCTTGACCATCTGCGACTGGATAGGGTGATCGGTGCAGTCTTTGCTTATGAGAATTGAAATCATTACTATTGCATTCCCATTCTCCGGACTCACGCCATGAAGCGCTCCGCCAGCGGACTTCCTCTCAGCTATCGCCTGGCCGTGGTTTCGCGCGGCCTTGCAGCTTTGCTGGGTGGCTATCTGCTGGCGTCGCTGGTCAGTGTCTGCCTGGCCCTGTTGCTGCCGTTGCCCCAGGTCGACGCCACGCTGACCGGCCTGATGCTCTCGTTCGTGTTCTACCTGTTGGCCTTCATCTGGTGTTTCGCCTGCCGCAGCGCCTGGCGTGCCTGGCTCGGCGTGCTGCTGCCGAGCCTGGCGCTGGGGCTGCTCGGCGGGTTCGCCTACTGGATGAAAAACCCATGAAGGAAGGCTTCCGCCAGGCCATGGCCTGGCTGCATACCTGGGCCGGCCTGATCTTCGGCTGGCTGCTGTTCGCCATCTTCCTCACCGGCACCTTGTCGTACTTCAAGGAGGAGGTCAGCCACTGGGCGCAGCCGGAAATTCGCCGCCATGCGCTCGATCCGGTGAACAGCCTGAATCTGGCCCAGCGCTATCTGGAAAGCAACGCCGCGCACTCGGGCAGCTGGATGATCCGTCTGCCGAGCGAGCGCGACGCGGCCTTGCATGTGGGCTGGCGCGACCCCGAGGGCGGTCGCCGAGGGTTTGTCAGGAAGGACCTGGACGCGCAGAGCGGGCAGCCGGTCGAGGCGCGAGACAGCCGTGGCGGCGAGTTCTTCTACCGCTTCCATTTCGAACTGCAGATGCCGTATCCGTGGGGCCGCTGGCTGTCGACGCTGTGTGCTTTCATCATGCTGCTGGGGCTGGTGACCGGGATCATCACCCACAAGAAGATCTTCAAGGAGTTCTTCACCTTCCGCCCCGGCAAGGGCCAGCGCTCGTGGCTGGATGGCCACAATGCCATCGGCGTGCTGGTGCTGCCGTTCCACCTCATGATCAGCTACAGCAGCCTGGTGCTGTTCATGTACATGGTCATGCCGGCCAGCATCATGGCCAGCTATGGCAATACCGGCGACTACTTCAATGACCTGTTCGGCCGCGACGAGGCACCCAAGGTGGCCAATGCCGCTGCACCACTGGTGCCGCTGGCAAGCCTCTATGCCAAGGTCCAGGCGCAGGTGCCAGGCGCGCGCATGGGCTTCATCCAGGTGCAGAACGCCGGTGATCGCAAT
The DNA here is from genome assembly GCF_044749405.1 of Pseudomonas sp. NPDC089422. NCBI lineage: Bacteria > Pseudomonadati > Pseudomonadota > Gammaproteobacteria > Pseudomonadales > Pseudomonadaceae > Pseudomonas > Pseudomonas sp. NPDC089422. Next base: position 370,822 of record NZ_JBIVHW010000004.1, on the reverse strand, counting down.
GCCCGTGTCACCTTCACCCAGTCGTCGGCGGACAACGTCCCCTACAAGCGCAGTGCCAACTGGACCTTCGACGGCGCCACCGGCGAACGGCTGAAGCAAGGCGCAGCGGAAAGCGCCACGATGATGACCTCCTTCAGTTTCGCCGGCCTGCACATGGGTAACTACGCCGGGCCCTGGCTGCGTTGGTTGTACTTCGCCTTCGGGCTGGCCGGCACGGCGGTGATCGGCACCGGTCTGGTCATGTGGCTGGGCAAGCGTCAGCTCAAGCATGCCAGCCGCGAACGCCTGCCGAACGAACTGCGCCTGGTCGAAGTGCTCAACATCGCCAGCATGAGTGGCCTGATCCTGGCCGTGGCCGGCTTCTTCTGGGCCAACCGGCTGCTGCCGGTGGCACTGCAAGGGCGCGCCGACTGGGAGGTGAACGCATTCTTCCTGGTCTGGCTGGCGTCGTTGATGCATGCCGTGTTGCGCCCGGGGCGCAAGGCCTGGGGCGAGCAGCTGGCGCTGGGCGCAATGGCCTTTGCCCTGTTGCCGGTGCTCAATGCCCTGAGCACTGGCCAAGGGTTGAACGTCTCTGTGCCTGCGGGTGACTGGGCCATGGCCGGGTTCGACCTTGCCGCCCTGGCGTGCGGGCTGTTCCTGGCCTGGGCCGCAAGCAAGATGCTGCGCGCCCCGAAGCCTGTTGCCAAGCGTGCGCCACGGGCGACCAAGGCAGCGGCCGAAAGGGTCGAGGTGCCGTGATGCTGAGTATTGCCCTGATGGGATACGCCGGCTTCGCCGCATTGTGCCTGGCGATGGACAAACACTTCAGCGAGCTGCTCAAGCGCAAGCCCGGCCCCGGTCAGCTGCGTGCACTGCGCGCTGGTGGTTGGCTGCTGCTGATGCTGTCGCTGTTCCTCTCAGTGCAATGGCGTGGCTGGGCCCATGGTCTGGTGGAGTGGGTCGCGCTGTTGATGGCCGGCGTCACCCTGTGGGTGTTCGGCTTGCCCTATCTGCCACGTGTGCTGCCGGGCCTGGCTGCTGTCAGCCTGGTGCTGGGCCCGCTGTTGGCCGTGTTTGCCGGGTGATGCCTTGAGCGAAGCCGATAGCGACGGTACCCGCGCGCGCTTTGTCGAGGTGTTCCTGGCCCAGCGTGCGCGCATGGAGGCGCTGGTCAGTCGCCGGGTAGGCTGCCGCGCCACTGCGTCCGACCTGGTACAGGAGCTGTTCCTGCGCTTCTGGCGCCGTCCCGAGGTCAAGGTCGAAGCGCTCGACACCTACTTGCTGCGCTGCGCCGGTAACCTGGCCATCGATCACCTGCGCAGTGAGGGCAGTCGCGAACGCGTCGCCGAAGCCTCGCTGCCGCTGGATCAAGCCGGTCTGGCCCAGGCACCGGAGCAGGCTGTCGAGGTCGATCATGACCTGCAGCGGGTGGAAGCTGCCTTGCGAGCACTGCCTGAGCGCACTCGGCAGATCTTTCTGCTCAATCGCGTCCACGGCTGCACGTACGGCGAAATCGCCAAGGCCATGCAGCTTTCCCAGAGCAGTGTGGAAAAGCATATGATGCGCGCCCTCGAAGCGTGCAAGGCCAGTGTTGCCGAGCCCGCGACCTTCACTCGCAGGCCTGGGAGCGCCCGCTGATGAGCCATCCAGACCTGATCACCGCTGCCCAGTCCGAGGCTGCCTTGCAGTGGCTGATCCGCATCAACGAACAGCCAGCAGCTTCGAAAAGCGCGGAATTCAAACGCTGGTTGCTGGAGGACCCGAAGCATCGCGAAGCCTACGCCGAGGCCCAGTTGCTGTGGCAGCTCAGCGAAGCACCGGCGGTGCGTCTGGCCGAGGAAGAACAGGCAGATTTGCAGCGCTACTTGCTGGCCATGGCCAAGCCGCCTGGCAAAGGGCATTGGCGGCGCGCCGGCATGGCATTGGCCGCGGCGTGCCTGGTGCTGGCTGTCAGCATGGCGGGCGGCTGGCGGCCGAGTGACTGGTTGCTGAACCTGCAGGCCGATTTCAGCAGCAGTGATGCGGTTCGCCTGGTGAGCCTGGCGGATCAGTCACAGGTAACCCTGGATGCGGGCAGCGCCATTGCCGTCGACTTCCAGCAAGGCGAACGCCGCGTGCGTCTGCTGCACGGCGCAGCGTTTTTCCAGGTTACCCATACGGGGCAGCCATTCGTGGTGGAGGCTGCAGGCGGCGAGGTACGGGTACTGGGTACGCAGTTTGAAGTGCGTGACCAGGGGCAGGGCGCGCAGGTCATCGTGCGTAGCGGGCGTGTGGCGGTCATCCCGGCGGCGGGGCAGGTTGGCCAGGTCCTGACGGCCAACCAGCAGCTGGCCTATGCCGACGGGCAAGCCGGCGAGCTGGCGAGCGTGGACAGCGACAGCCGCCTGGCCTGGCGCCAGGGCTGGCTGAACTATTACCAGGTGCCGCTGGCGCAGGTGGTGGCAGACCTGGGCCGCTACTACCCCGGCCGCATCGTGATGCTCGACGACGAGTTGGGGCGGCGCAAGGTCAGCGGCAGCTTCCCGGCAGATGAGCCTTTGGCAGCACTGGACTCGCTGGGCAAGGTGCTGGGTTTCTCGCGGCAAACCTTGTTGGGGCGGCTGACCGTAATCCGCTGATAAAAAAATTCAAAAACGGATGAGGTAACAGGAGTTGGCATCCGTGTAATGAGTGGAAGTGCGATTCATTCGCAGTAATAACCCTCTCACAGGTCAGCGTCCATGAAGTTCTCCCCGCGTTGCGTCCCCCTCTGGCTCGGCCTTTCTGCGTGCTCGGCCATCACCGCTGCCCCTGGCCTCATGGCCGCCGAGCAACGCCAGCTGCACAGCTTCGCCCAACCCAGCCAGCCGCTGGCCCAAGCCCTCAACGCGTTCAGCCGTGCCACTGGCCAGAGCGTGGTCTACACCCTCGAACTGCCCAGCGTGCAGGCTCCGGCCGTCAACGGTTCGTTCAGTGCCGAAGAGGCCCTGCAACAGCTGCTGGGCAACAGCGGGCTGACCTGGCGCCGCCTCGACGCACGCACCTTGACGCTCGAACCTGTGGATACCTCAGGCGCCCTTAACCTGCAGGCCACCACGGTGACCTCGCAAATGGACAGCTACAGCTATCAGCCACCCGCCAGTGCCTCGATCATGCGCGGCCAGGGCCCGTCCCAGGACATCCCCCAGGCGATCAACGTGGTGCCGGCGCAGGTCATCCGCGACCAGGCACCGCGCAACCTTGACGACGCCCTGGCCAACGTCAGCGGCATCACCCAGGGCAACAACTTCGGTGGCACCTCCGACACGGTGATGAAACGTGGCTTCGGTGACAACCGCGACGGCTCGATCATGCGCGACGGCATGCCGCTGGTGCAGGGCCGCAGCCTCAATGCCAGCACCGAGCGGGTTGAAGTGCTCAAGGGCCCGGCCTCGCTGCTGTACGGCATCCAGGACCCGGGCGGGGTGATCAACGTGGTCAGCAAGCGCCCGCAATTGCAGCAGTACAACGCCCTGACCGTGCGCGGCTCCAGCTATGGCAGCGGCAAGAACGGCAGCGGCGGTGGTTTCGACAGCACCGGCGCGCTGGGCGACAGCAACTTCGCCTACCGCCTGATCGTCGATCACGAGGACGAGGACTACTGGCGCAACTTCGGCGTGCACCGCGAGTCGCTGGTGGCACCTTCGCTGGCCTGGCTCGGCGAAGACACCCAAGTGGTGCTGGCCTACGAACACCGCGAATTCCTCTACCCGTTCGACCGCGGCACGGCATTCGGCAGCAATGGCCACCCGCTGGACATTCCGGCCACCCGCCGCCTGGACGAGCCGTTCAACGACATGGAAGGGCGTTCCGACCTGTACCGCCTGGAAGTGGACCACCAGATTGCCGACGACTGGAAGCTGCACTTCGGCTACAGCTTCAACCGCGAGACTTACGATGCCAGCCAGGTTCGCGTGACCGGCGTGAACGAGGCCAAGGGCACGCTGACGCGCAGCATCGATGGCACCCACAACGCCATGAGCCGTGACCAGTTCGCCACCTTGAGCCTCAATGGCAACGTGGAACTGGCCGGCCTGCAGAACGACCTGCTGTTCGGCATCGACCACGAAGACCGCAAGATCTTTCGTGGCGACCTGATCCGTCAGACCTCGCAATCCACCTTCAGCTACCTGAACCCGGTCTACGGCCAGGAAGTGGAGGGCACCACGGTGCGCGCCAGCGACAGCGACCAGACCGACAAGCTGCGCACCGATGCCTTGTTCGTGCAGGACGCGCTGCACCTGGACGAGCACTGGATCCTGGTCGCTGGCGCGCGTTACCAGCAATACGACCAGTACGCCGGCCGCGGTCGCCCGTTCAAGGCCAATACCGACAGCAACGGCCAGGCCTGGGTACCGCATGCGGGCATCGTCTACAAGGTCGATGACCAGCTGTCGTTGTATGGCAGCTACAGCGAGTCATTCAAGCCCAACTCCAGCATCGCCCCGCTGACCGGTGGCGTGGTGCTGGATTCGTCGGTGGCGCCGGAGGAGGGCAAGTCCTGGGAGTTGGGGGCCAAGCTCGACATGCCGGGCAGCCTCACCGGTACCCTGGCGCTGTTCGATATCACCAAGCGCAACGTGCTGGTCGCCAACTTCGACAGCGGCACTGGCGAGACGGTCTACAGCAATGCGGGGGAAGTCAGCTCACGGGGTGTCGAGCTCGACCTGACCGGGCAACTCAGCGAGCGCTGGAGCCTGATCGGCAGTTACGCCTATACCGATGCCAAGGTGACCAAGGATCCCGACCTTGAAGGCAACCGCCTGCAGAACGTGGCCCGGCACAGCGGTTCGCTGTCGGCGGTGTATGATTTCGGCAGCCTGTTCGGCGGCGATCGCCTGCGTTTCGGCGCCGGGGCGCGCTATGTGGGCGAACGGCCGGGGAACTCGACCAATACCTTCGACCTGCCGAGCTATACCGTGGCCGATGCGTTCGCCACCTACGAGACCAAGCTCGACGAGCACAATGTGCGCTTGCAGTTGAACGTGAAGAACCTCTTCGACAAGGTCTACTACAGCTCGGCGGTGAACCAGTACTTCGTCGCCATTGGCGATGCACGGCAGGTGAGCCTGTCCAGCACCTTCGAGTTCTAGGTAGTTGGGGCCGCACAGCGGCCCCGGTTTCAAGAGCTCAAGGCCGAGCGGTACTCGCCTGGGGTTGCATCGAATGCCTGGCGGAAGCGGTTGCTGAAATGGCTGGCGCTGGCGAACCCGCACAGCAGTGCCACCTGGCCCAACGGCAATTCACCCAGGCGCAGCAGCTGACAAGCGCGATGCAGTCGCCGCGCCAGCAGATACTGATGGGGTGGCAAGCCGAAACTGCTGCGGAACATCCGCGCAAAATGGTATTCGGACAGGTTGCTGCGCAGTGCCAGTTCACCCAGCGTAATCGGCTGGTCGAGGTGCGCTTCGATATATTCCACCAGTTGCCGGCGCAGGCTCGGCGCCAACCCGCCTTTCAGGCGCAACCCTTGGCGCAGACCAACCTGGCTGAGCACGGCATGGTCGACGATCGCGTGGGCCAGGCTGCTGGCCAGCAGACGTTCGGCGGGCTCATCCCAGTCGAGGGTGATCAACTGGCGAAAACGCACGGATTGCTGCGGGTCGTCCAGGAACGTCGCCTCTCGCAGCTGCAGTTCGCGGGGTTCGCGGTCAAGCAGGCGCACGCAGCCCAGGGCGAACTGCGCTTCGCTGATGTACAGGTGGGCCAGGCGGATTGCACCATTCACCACCCAGTTCGATTCGTGCCCCGCCGGCATGATGCACAGTTTGTCCGGCGCACCCTTGTCGGCCGGGCGCTGGCGCCGGAAGGTACCGGTGCCGTCGGCGATGTAGCACGACAGCGTGTGATGGCTCGGCGCCTGATAGTCGCGGGCGTCGTCGCGGTTGCTCCACAACGCCGCGGCCAGCCCGTCGCCCAGGTGCGCGCTCAGCTCCAGCCGGGCGTTGGGCGAGGCGTGCATGGCGTTGAACACTTGCAGCTGGGTGAGTGGCGTCATGGGCGGGTCCTCTGGCGCTCATCGTACTGCGCCAGCGTTTCGGTGACAGCCACCTGTGGGCGAAAAGCGCAAGTTTGTGCAAGCGCAGGGTGGTGGGCAGGGAGAACACTGATGGCGTTGAATTTGTAAGGCCCAAGGAACCGCCGCCATGAACCTCTCTTTGTACCTGCTCACCGTCCTGATCTGGGGCACCACCTGGATCGCCCTGAAACTGCAACTGGGCGTCGTCGCCATCCCAGTGTCGATCGTCTACCGCTTCGCCCTGGCCGGCCTGATCCTGTTCGCCATACTCCTGCTCACCCGCCGCCTGCAGCCGATGAACCGGCGCGGCCACCTGATCTGCCTGGCGCAGGGATTCTGCCTGTTCTGCGTCAACTTCATGTGCTTTCTCACGGCCAGCCAATGGATCGCCAGCGGCCTGATCGCCGTGGTGTTCTCCACTGCCACCTTGTGGAACGCCCTCAACGCCCGGATCTTCTTCGGCCAGAAGATCGCCAGCAATGTCCTCGGTGGCGGTGCACTGGGCTTGCTCGGCCTGGGCCTGTTGTTCTGGCCCGAGCTTTCGCACCACACGGCCAGCCGCGAAACCCTTTACGGCCTGGGCCTGGCACTGCTTGGCACGCTGTGCTTCTCGGCCGGCAACATGCTCTCCAGCATGCAGCAGAAGGCCGGACTCAGGCCCATGACCACCAATGCCTGGGGCATGGTCTATGGCGCGTCGATGCTGGCCGTGTACTGCCTGGTCAGCGGCATCCCCTTCGCCATGGAATGGAACGCCCGCTACATCGGTTCGCTGCTGTACCTGGTCATCCCAGGGTCGGTGATCGGCTTCACCGCCTACCTGACCCTGGTCGGGCGCATGGGGCCAGAGCGGGCGGCCTACTGCACCGTGCTGTTCCCGCTGGTGGCGCTGAACGTGTCGGCCTTTGCCGAAGGCTACCAGTGGACCACACCGGCGCTGCTGGGCCTGGTGGCGGTAATGGCAGGCAATGTGCTGGTGTTCCGCAAGCCCCGGCCCAAGCCAGTTGCCGCCGTGGCGTGAGCCAGCCAGGCGGGCGCTGACAAAAATGCCAGGTATGGCCGTGGCGGCTGGCTAGACTTTTCCGGGAAGTCTTTACCCGGGGAAAAAGATACCTGGCAGGGCTGTCGCCCTGGCTGACATTGGTGACCTTCTCGGCCACCAGCCTGGTTGCAGGCTACTGCTATTCGCACACCGTGGTGTTCAAGCGGAGGGGATCATGAACGTCACCCTGATCGTGCCGGTGTACAACGAGCAGGACACCCTGGAGCGTTTCTATGACGCGGTGCGCAACGAGCCGACGCTACAGGGCATGACGGTGGAGATCCTGTTCGTCAACGACGGCAGCAGCGATGCCAGCGAAGATATCTGCGCCGAGCTGGCAGCGCGGGACGAGTGGGTGACGGTGGTCAATTTTTCGCGCAATTTCGGCAAGGAGTCGGCGTTGTTCGCCGGCCTCGAATATGCCGAAGGCGATGCCGTGGTACCGATCGATGTCGACCTGCAAGACCCGGTCGACGTCATCGCGCAGATGATCGCGCTGTGGCGCGATGGCGCCGACGTGGTGCTGGCCAAACGCCGCAGCCGCGCCACCGATACGCCGCTCAAGCGCTGGAGTGCAGGCTTCTACTATCGCCTGCACAATCGGATTGCCTCGACCCATATCGAAGAGAACGTCGGCGATTTCCGCCTGCTCGACCGCAAGGTAGTGGCCGCGATCCGCCAGTTGCCCGAGCAGCAGTTGTTCATGAAGGGCGTGCTGTCGTGGGTAGGTTTTCGCACCGCGATCGTCGAGTATGACCGGCCGGAACGTGCGGCGGGCAACAGCAAGTTCAGCTTCTGGCGGTTGTGGAACCTGGCACTGGACGGCATCACCTCGTTCAGTACCGTGCCGCTGCGGTTGTGGAGCTACGTGGGCGCAGGGGTGTCGCTGTTCGCCTTTGCCTTTGCGGTGTACATGCTGATCGACAAGGTGCTGCACGGCAATGATGTGCCGGGCTACCCCTCGATGATGACGGCGATCCTGTTCCTCGGTGGCGTGCAGTTGATCGGTATCGGGATTTTGGGGGAGTACGTCGGGCGGGTTTACCAGGAGACCAAGCATCGGCCGCGGTATGTGGTGCGCAAGGTGTTGGGGCGTCGGCGTCAGCCTAGGTGAAATCCAGTGTTTGTGCTGGCCTATTCGCGGGCTTGCCCGCGAATAGGCCAGCACAGGCGCTAGAGCGCTATCAATCCTTCCACACTTGCGGATTCACCAGATCACGCGGCCGCTCACCGAGCAACGCTGCGCGCAGGTTTTCCATCGCCCGGTTGGCCATGGCTTCGCGGGTCTCGGCAGTCGCCGAACCAATGTGCGGCAAGGTCAGCGCATTCGGCAGCTGGAACAGCGGCGATTCGCTCAGCGGCTCTTTCTCGTACACATCCAGGCCGGCGCCGCGAATAGTGCCGTTCTGCAGTGCCTCGATCAGCGCCGCCTCGTCGACCACCGGGCCCCGGGCGATGTTGATCAGGAACGCGCTTGGCTTCATCAGCTTCAATTCGCGGGCGCCAATTAGCTTGCGCGTGGCGTCCGACAGCGGCACCACCAGGCAGACGAAGTCGGCCTCGGCCAGCAGCTGCTCGAGGCTGCGGTACTGGGCGCTCAGTTCCTGCTCCAGTGCAGCCTTGCGGCTGTTGCCGGCATACAGGATCGACATGTTGAAGCCGAAGCGGCCACGGCGGGCGATAGCGGCACCGATGTTGCCCAGGCCGACAATGCCCAGCGTCTTGCCATGCACATCGCTACCGAAGTGTGACGGGGCGACCGTGGCCTGCCAGTTGCCGGCCTTGGTCCATGCGTCGAGCTCGGCGGTACGGCGGGCGCAGCCCATGATCAGCGAGAAGCCCAGGTCGGCGGTGCTTTCGGTGAGCACGTCAGGGGTGTTGGTCAGGGCGATGCCGCGCTCGTTGAAATAGTCGACGTCATAGTTGTCGAAGCCTACCGAGACGCTGGACACCACTTCGAGCTTGCCCGCGCCTTCCAGTTGCGCGCGGCCGAGCTTGCGGCCCGCGCCGATCAAGCCGTGGGCCTCGGGCAGGGCTTCGTTGAACTGGGCACTGATGTCACCGAGCTTGGGGTTCGGCACGATCACGTTGAAGTCTTGCTGCAGGCGCTCGGCCATGGCCGGGGTGATGCGGCTGAAGGCCAGGACGGTCTTTTTCATCGGGCTACTTCTCAGGGCGGTGGATGGGGTTGATTGGTTAGCAACCTACCATTGTCCACCGCCGCGGTGCAGCAGCTTTTTCAGTTGGCGATCAGCAATTCATGGGTTTTCAGGTCGGCTTCATGGGCCGCCAGAATTTCCGGCAGCGAGTTGCGCAGGTACTCGACCCAGGTCTTGATCTTGGCATCCAGGTACTGGCGCGAAGGGTAGATGGCATACAGGTTCAGCTCCTGCAGCCGGTACTCCGGCATCACCCGCACCAGGCTGCCGTCACGCAAGCCATCGATGACCGAGTAGATCGGCAACACACCCATGCCCATGCCACTGCGGATTGCAGTTTTCATCGCATCCGCCGAGTTGACCTGGAACGGCGAGCTGGAGATGTTCACCAGTTCCTGGCCTTCCGGGCCGTCGAACAGCCATTTTTCCAGCGGAATCACCGGGCTGACCATGCGCAGGCAGGAATGCTGGAGCAGGTCGACCGGCTTGTGCGCAAAACCGTGCTTGGCCACGTACTCGGGCGAGGCGCAGACGATGCTGTAGGTGATGCCCAGGCGCTGCGAGACAAAACCGGAGTCCGGCAGCTCGGTGGCCAGCACGATGGACACGTCGTAACCCTCGTCGAGCAGGTCGGGTACGCGGTTGGCCATGGTCAGGTCGAAGGTCACGTCCGGGTGCGACTCGCGGTAGCGGGCGATGGCATCGACCACGAAGTGCTGGCCGACCCCGGTCATCGAATGCACCTTCAACTGGCCGGCGGGCCGGGCATGGGCATCGCTGGCTTCGGCTTCGGCTTCTTCGACATAGGTGAGGATCTGTTCACAGCGCATCAGGTAACGCTTGCCGGCCTCGGTCAGGGCGATGCGCCGGGTGGTGCGGTTGAGCAGCCGGGTTTGCAGATGGGCTTCCAGGTTGGAGACCGCCCGCGACACGTTCGCGGTGGTCGTATCCAGTTGCGCCGCGGCAGCCGTGAAACTGCCTAGCTGGGCTACGCAACTGAAAGCACGCATGTTTTGCAGGGTGTCCATGGGTCACTCTCAAGGTAGAGGACAAAATTGTGTCACGAAGTAACGCAAATGTGCGTTCGACCAAAGCCGGATTATCGCTGTTTCGGTAACAAAGATTCGCAGGAATATGCGCTTATCGCCAGTGCGGCGGCCCCCTAGAATTGCCCGGCCCCTCCACCTCTTCCTCGGGAAATCGCAGCTGTGCCGCGTCGCATCATCAGAACGCTTCAAGTGTTCAGTGCCTGTGCCCTTAGTCTCACCTTGAGCGGCTGTATCGGAACCTGGGGTATCGCCCCGCAAAGCAAGACCTTGCAAGCCAATACCTTGTCCACCGACGCGGCCATTCGCGAAGCGGCCAGCGACGCGCACTGGCCTGACCAGCGCTGGTGGCAGGCCTATGGTGACCCACAACTCGACCGCTGGGTCGACCTGGCCGTGGCCGGCAGCCCGAGCCTGGCCATGGCGGCGGCGCGCGTGCGTGAAGCCAAGGCCATGGCCGGCGTGGTCGAGTCGGCGGAAAAACTCCAGGTCAACGGTGACGCCACGCTCAAGCGGCACAACTGGCCCGAGGATCAGTTCTACGGCCCTGGTGCGCTGTCAGGCGCCAACACCTGGGACAACAACGCCGCCTTCGGCTTCAGCTACGCGCTGGACCTGTGGGGCCGCGAAAGCAACGCCAGCGAGCAGGCCGTGGACCAGGCGCACATGAGCGTGGCCGAGGCCCGCCAGGCGCAGCTGGAACTGCAGAGCAACGTGGTGCGTGCCTACATCCAGCTGAGCCTGCATTTCGCCCAGCGCGACATCGTCAAGGCCGAGCTCGAGCAGCAGGAACAGATCCTGGCCCTGGCCAAGCGCCGCCTGGACGGCGGCATCGGCACCCATTTCGAGGTCAGCCAGGCCGAGGCACCGCTGCCTGAGACCCATCGCCAGCTCGACAGCCTCGACGAAGAAATCGCCCTGACCCGCAACCAGTTGGCGGCGCTGGCCGGCAAAGGCCCAGGGGAGGGTGCGCAGTTGCAGCGGCCGACCCTGGCCCTCGCGGCCCCTCTGAAACTGCCTTCGAACCTGCCTGCCGAACTGGTCGGCCAGCGCCCGGACGTGGTCGCCAGCCGCTGGCAGGTCGCCGCCCAGGCCCGCGGCATCGATGTCGCCCATGCCGGTTTCTTCCCCAACGTCGACCTGGTCGGCAGCCTCGGCTTCATGGCCACCGGTGGCGGCCCGCTGGAGTTCCTGACCGGGCGCAAGTTCAACTACAACGTCGGCCCGGCGATCAGCCTGCCGATCTTCGACGGCGGCCGCCTGCGCTCGCAGCTGGGCGTAGCTTCGGCGGGATATGACGTGGCCGTGGCGCGCTACAACCAGACCGTGGTCGGTGCGCTGAAGAACATTTCCGACCAGCTGATCCGCCGTGAATCGATGAAGGAGCAGTCGCACTTCGCCGCCGAGTCGGTGGCCGCTGCGCAGAAAACCTACGACATCGCCACGGTGGCCTTCCAGCGCGGCCTGACCGACTACCTCAACGTGCTCAATGCGCAGACCTTGCTGTTCCGCCAACAGCAGGTGCAGCAGCAGGTGCAGGCTGCACGCCTGATCGCCCATGCCGAACTGGTCACCGCCCTTGGGGGCGGCCTGCAGGCTGGCCAGGACGTGCCGAAGGAAGAACGCCAGGCCGCGCCGAAAACCCCGGCCACCCTGGCCATTTTCGACAAGAAGCCGGATAACGCCGAATGAGCACTTCCAGTTTGCCCGTGCGCTGGCTGCAGAGCCTCGAATGGCGCCGGGGTTTCTTCGCCTGGGCGCGCACCGACGGGGTGACCTGGGTCTACATCTTCAAGGTGCTGGCGGCAGCGTTCATCACCCTGTGGCTGGCCATGCGCCTGGAGCTGCCGCAACCGCGCACGGCGATGATCACCGTGTTCATCGTCATGCAGCCGCAGAGCGGCCATGTGTTCGCCAAGAGCTTCTACCGGGTGCTCGGCACCCTGGCCGGCTCGGCGATGATGGTCGCGCTGATTGCCATCTTCCCGCAGAACAGCGAACTGTTCCTGCCCAGCCTGGCGGTGTGGGTTGGCCTGTGCTCGGCCGGCGCCATGCGCTACCGCACCTTCCGCGCCTATGGCTTCGTCCTCGCCGGCTACACGGCGGCGATGATCGGCCTGCCCGTGCTGCAGCACCCGGACCAGGCATTCATGGCGGCCGTGTGGCGGGTGCTGGAGATCGCCCTGGGCATCCTGGTGTCGACCTTCGTCAGCGCTGCGATCCTGCCGCAGTCGGCCAGTGCCGCCATGCGCAACGCCCTGTACCAGCGCTTTGGCGTATTCGCCGGGGTCGTGGTGGAAGCCTTGCGCGGTGATAGCCAGCGCGACCGCTTCGAGACCAGCAACGTGCGCTTCGTCGCCGAGGCGGTAGGGCTGGAAAGCCTGCGCAACGTCACCGCCTTCGAAGACCCGCACATGCGTCGCCGTTCTGGCCGCCTGGTGCGCATGAACAGCGAGTTCATGGCCATCACCACGCGCTTCAACGCCTTGCACCGCCTGCTGGAGCGCCTGCGCGCCCGCGGCCCGCTGCAGATCGTCGGCGCCATCGAGCCGGGCCTGAACACCTTGGTGGAGTTGCTGCAGCCCTATGTCGGCCGGGCGCTGACCGACGCCGATGCGCTGCGCCTGACCCTGGAGCTGGCGGCCTACAAGGAAGGCCTGCAGGCGCAGGTCCGTGGCCTGCGCGCCGACTATGTGGCAACCCAGCCCAGCGAATCCGACCTGCTCGATTTCCACACCGCGTTCGAGCTGCTGTACCGCTTCGTCGACGAGATGTACAGCTACGCCGAAACCCACGCCTCGCTGGCCGCGCACAAGCACGAGCGTGAGCAGTGGGACGAGCCCTATGTGGCGCAGACCAGCTGGCTGGTGTCGCTGGCCGCCGGTGTGCGCGCTTCGGCGGTGCTGTTGTTGCTGGGCAGCTACTGGCTGATGAGCGACTGGCCCAGCGGTGCCATGATGACCCTGATCGCCACCGTCACCGTGGGCCTCTCGGCCGCTTCGCCGAACCCCAAGCGCATGTCGTTCCAGATGGCCTGCGGCACGGCGATCGGGGCGTTCATCGGCTTCTTCGAAACCTTCTTCGTGTTCCCCTGGATCGATGGCTTCCCGCTGCTGTGCATGGTGCTGGCGCCGGTGTTCGTGCTCGGTGCGTTCCTCTCGTCGCGGCCGGCGTATGCCGGATACGGCATCGGCCTGCTGGTGTTCTTCGCCATCGGCTCGGTGCCGAACAACCTGACCCTCTACGACCCGTACAGCTTCATCAACGACTACATCGGCATGGTCATCGGCATGTTCGTCTGCGCAGCGGCCGGTGCAATCATCCTGCCGCCAAACAGCCGCTGGCTGTGGAGCCGCCTGGAGCAGGAGCTGCGCGGGCAGGTGCTGTTCGCCATCAGCGGGCGCCTGCGCGGCCTCGGCTCGGCGTTCGAAAGCCGCACCCGTGACCTGTTGCACCAGGCCTATGGCCTGGCTGCCGGCAAGCCGCAGGTACAGAGCCAGCTGATGGGCTGGATGTTCACCGTGCTGGAGATCGGCCACGCCATCATCGAACTGCGCAAGGAACAGGCCCGCGCGCCGATCCACCCGGCCTACGCCGAGTCGCAGCCGTGGCGCCAGGCCATTCGTGTCATGGGCCGCGCCCTGGCCCGCCTGTTCCTGCAGCCCAGCGCCAGCAACCACGAGCGTGCCCTGGTTGCGGTGGACCACGCCATCGCTCGCGTGCAGGCCACCGACGAACCCTTCGCCCGGCACTTCGACACCTCGGTGCTGCGCCGGGCGCAGAGCTACCTGCACTTCATCCGTTCATCCCTGCTGGACCCACAGTCGCCGCTGGCACCGGCGAAAGGATTGCACCGTGCTCCGTGAAATCATGCCCCGCGAGATCGCCTTCCATGGCGTGTACATGCCCACCATGACCTTGATGTTCCTGTTCGCCCTGGGCCTGGCCTGGGGCCTGGACCGGTTCATCGCCAGCCATGATGGCTACCGCTTCTTCTGGCACCCGGCGCTGCTGCGCCTGAGCCTGTTCGTCTGCCTGTTCGGCGCCCTGGCGCTGTCGCTCTACTGGTGAGAATCCTTCGATGAAAAAGTTCTTCAGCCTGATCGCCACCCTGCTGGTGCTGACCGCTGCCGTGGTGATCGGTCGCCAGTTGTGGTTGCACTACATGACCACGCCGTGGACCCGCGACGGCCGCGTGCGCGCCGACATCATCAACGTCGCCGCCGATGTGCCCGGCTATGTGGTGGATGTCCCGGTCAAGGACAACCAGCGGGTGAAGAAGGGCGACCTGCTGATCCAGATCGACCCCGAGCACTATCAGCTGGCGGTCGACCAGGCCAAGGCCCTGGTCGCCTCACGCAAGGCCACCTGGGAAATGCGCAAGGTCAACGCCAAGCGCCGCGCCGACATGGACAACCTGGTGATCTCCAAGGAAAACCGCGACGACGCCAGCAACATCGCCAACTCCGCCCTGGCCGACTACCAGCAGGCCCAGGCTGAACTGGCGGCGGCCGAGCTGAACCTCAAGCGCACCCATATCGTCGCCACGGTGGACGGCTACGTGACCAACCTGAACATCCACAAGGGTGACTATGCGCGTACCGGTGAAGCGGTGATGGCGGTGGTCGACGAGCACTCGTTCTGGGTGTACGGCTTCTTCGAGGAGACCAAGCTGCCGCACGTGAAGGTCGGCGACCAGGCCGAGCTGCAGATGATGAGCGGCGAGCGCATCAAGGGCCATGTGGAGAGCATCGCCCGCGGCATCTACGACCGCGACAACCCACAGAGCCGCGAGCTGATCGCCGACGTGAACCCGACCTTCAACTGGGTGCGCCTGGCGCAGCGGGTGCCGGTGCGCATTCACATCGATGAAGTGCCGGACGGGTTCCTGCTGGCGGCGGGGACGACCTGTACGGTGGTGGTTAAGCCGAGCGAGGGATAGTGCTGATCACGTGGAATGTCGTGAACTCGTTGTTCGTTACAGGGGGCAGAGAGGGTTTAGGAAAGAGCCTACTTGAATCAAGGAAAAGTCGATGGGGGCCGCTATTGGCGTTGTATTTCCAGGGGAGCAGTCTGGCACGCCATTAAAGCAGTCCGTCGCCTGTTCGAGGAAGTCTCCCCATGCCTGATAAACCTTTGGCCCTGATCGATACGCCCCAGGGTTACAATACTTGGCTAGCTGATCTGAAAGTCCGTATTCATAAAGCCCAGCAAAAGGCCAGCCTTGCCGTGAATCGGGAGCTGGTAGGGCTTTATTGGCGTCTTGGGCGAGATATTATCGAACGTCAAGCTGCTCAAGGTTGGGGAGCGAAGGTCATAGGGCGGCTGGCTCATGACTTGAAAACCGCCTTTCCCGCGATGAAGGGGTTCTCTCGGGCCAACTTGATGTACATGCGAGCGTTTGCTGAAGCTTGGCCAGATGAGGCAATTGTCCAACAGGCTGTTGGACAATTGCCTTGGGGCCATAATCTGGTGCTGCTGACGAAGCTTAAAAAACCGGACGAGAGGCTTGCGTATGCGGCGCGAGCATCGGAGTGCGGGTGGTCACGATCCACCTTGCAGATGCACATCGAGTCCAGATTGTTGGAGAGGGAGGGCAATGCCACTTCCAACTTTTCAGCGCAGTTACAGTCCCCAGGCACTGACCTGGCGGGTCAGCTGCTCAAGGACCCTTACCTGTTCGACTTTCTGGATGTAGGTCAGGAAGCCAGTGAGCGAGAGATTGAAGCCGCACTGGTAGAACACATTACTCAGTTTCTACTTGAGCTCGGAGCGGGTTTTGCCTTCGTTGGGCGCCAGGTGCATGTGGAAGTTGGAGGCGATGATTTTTACATCGACCTCCTGTTTTATCACCTGAAGCTGCGCTGCTATGTGGTCATAGAGTTGAAAGCCGAAAAGTTCAAGCCTGAACATCTGGGGCAACTGAGCTTCTACCTCACGGCAGTTGACTTACAAATGAAGCTGGAGCAAGACAACCCCACGATTGGGTTGCTGCTATGTAAAGGCAAGAACAAGGTGGTCGCCGAGTATGCCTTGCGTGGCAAGGCCCAGCCGATTGGTGTCGCTGAATTTCAGTTGATCGATGCCTTGCCGGAAGAGCTACAGGCAAGCTTGCCCAGTATCGAGCAGATCGAGCGGGAGTTGGCTAGTCGTCAGGAGTGATCTTCCGCCGACAGAGGTTGATCCAGGTCGACCTCTGCATCACCCACGAGCTTGTCGAGGCGAGCGATGAGCTCAGCATCGACAAGCTGCAGCCGTTGGGGATTGGTTGCGATGTCGTGAGCCATAAACTTCAGGAACTGGCCTAGCACGTGAGCGTCCTCCGTTGCCTCTGTGCGGGTTAGCCCACCAAGGTAATGCGATTGCATTGTCTGATCAATTCAATCGCATTACCTGACTGAGCAGCGGTTCAAGCGGCCCCCACCAATACCGGCACCTCAACCCGGTCAATCACCTTCGCGCTGATGGATGGGTCCAGCAATCGCCCCAACCGCGACAGGTGGCGGTGGCCCATGATGATCAGCTCGCAATTCAGTTCTTGTGCCTTGGTGGCAATCGCCTCGACCGGCTGACCGGCGACCATGCAGCCTTGGCTGTTGAAGCCGGCCTGTTGCAGCTGCTCCACCGCTTCGGCCACGGCGCGATCACCCAGGCGTTGCTCCTCGCAGGCGGCGGGGTATTCCTCCAGTTCCTCGGCGGTGTAAGGCGCGGGCTTGTCGTGCACGGCGAAGGTCGAGTCGATGGCCAGCAGCACGTGCAGTTCGTGCTCACCGGGGCGGCAATAGCGGCGGGCGAGGGTGAGCAGGGCAGTGGCGGCGGGGGAGGCGTCGATGGCGATCAGGACGGGGCTGGGCATGCGGAATCCTAGGTTGAGTCTGAGTGATGTGCCAATGCTTCATTTATGGCCGAACACGGCCAGCGAATAAATGCCCCACCACGCACGAGCGCATTGCGTCTGGTGCAATCCACCAACCTGCTACCATCGCCTTTCCTCACAGCTGTAACGGAAAACGGCCATGCAACTCCCGGACATGAACCTGCTCGTCGCCCTCGATGCCCTGCTCGACGAAGGCAGCGTGGTCGGCGCCGCGCAGCGCATGAACCTGAGCCCTGCGGCGATGAGCCGTACGCTGGGGCGTATCCGCGAGGCCCTCGGCGACCCGATCCTGGTGCGTGCCGGCCGTGGCCTGGTGCCGACCCCGCGGGCACTGGCCCTGCGCGAGCAGGTGGCGGCGCTGGTGGAGCAGGCCGGCGAGGTGTTCCGCAGCGCCGATGAAGTCGACCTGCCCCGGCTCGATCGCGCCTTCAACATTCGCACCAATGACCTGTTCATCGCGTTGTATGGCGCCCAGCTGCTGCGGCGCATGCATGAGCAGGCACCACGCACGGTGCTGCGCTTCGTGCCGGAAAGCCCCGGTGGCGATGACGACAGCGTGCTGCGCGATGGGCGCACCGACCTGATCATCAGCTCGACCGTCGACCTGGGCCCGGAGATCAAGGTGCAGAGCCTGTTCCAGACTTACTATGTAGGCCTGGCCCGACGCGACCATCCGATCTTCGACCAACCGATCACGCCGACCAGCTTCGCCAGTTATCCACAGATCAGCGTGTCGCGCCGTGGCCGGGCCAACGGGCCGATCGATGTCGAACTGGCCAACTTCAAGGTGCAGCGGCGGGTGGCGCTGATTACCCCGAGTTTTCATTCGGCATTGTTTTCGCTACCGGATTCGGACCTGATCCTGCCCATGCCGGCCAACATCCTCAACAGCGTGCACAAGCTCGGGCTGCCGTTGCGTTCGTTCGAGATCCCGGTGCCGCTGGAGCGGGTGACGGTACTGCAGGCATGGCACCCGCGCTTTCACAATGACCCGGCGCATCGCTGGCTGCGCCAGACCTTGAAGGCTTGCTGCAGCGTCGACCCTTGAGCCGGATTGCGCCTGGCGCAACTTAAACCTGCCGAGAAGTCAGTTTTCGTCAGCATTCGACCTTCTTAGACTGCTCCAGTCGCAAATTTGTTGCTGGAGATGTCTGCCCATGAGTTCCCTGTCCGCCCCTTCTGCCGCGATTGCCGCCGCCCCCGCGCCGGCCGCGCCTGTGCAGACGGCGTTCGGCCTGCGGGTGGTGGTCGGGCTGTTCGGTGTATTGCTGGCCGTGCTGTGTGCCGGTCTCAACGAGTCGGTCACCAAGATTTCCCTCGCCGACATCCGCGGTGCCATGGGCATCGGTGCCGACGAAGGGGCCTGGCTGCTGGCGGTGTACAGCGCCGCTTCGGTCTCGGCCATGGCCTTCGCGCCGTGGCTGGCCACGACCTTTTCCCTGCGTCGCTTCACCATGAGCGCAGTCGGCCTGTTCGCCGTGCTCGGGCTGCTGCAACCCTTTGCTCCCAACCTGCACAGCCTGATGCTGCTGCGCGTGCTCCAGGGCTTCGCCTCGGGCGCCTTGCCGCCGATGCTGATGAGCGTGGCGCTGCGTTTCCTGCCCCCTGGCATCAAGGTCTACGGCCTGGCCTGCTACGCCCTGACCGCCACCTTCGGGCCCAACCTCGGCACGCCGCTGGCTGGCCTGTGGACGGAGTACGTCGGCTGGCAGTGGGCGTTCTGGCAAATCATCCTGCCCTCGGCACTGGCCATGTTCTGCGTCGGCTGGGGCCTGCCGCAGGACCCGCTGCGCCTGGAGCGCTTCAAGCAGTTCGACTGGCGCGGTGTGTTGCTTGGCCTGCCGGCCATCAGCGGCATCGTCCTCGGCCTGTCCCTGGGTGACCGCTGGGGCTGGTTCGATTCGCCGCTGATCTGCTGGTTGCTGGGCGGTGGCGTGCTGCTGCTGGTGCTGTTCATGTTCAACGAATGGTCCGAGCCGCTGCCGTTCTTCCAGCTGCGCATGCTGCAGCGGCGCAACCTCAGCTTCGCCCTGCTGACCCTGGCCGGCGTGCTGATCGTGTTGTCCGGCGTGGGCAGTATTCCATCGGCGTACCTGGCGCAGATCCAGGGCTACCGCCCGGCGCAGACCAGCCCGCTGATGCTGCTGGTGGCCATGCCGCAGTTGATTGCCCTGCCGCTGACTGCAGCACTGTGCAACATCCGTGCGGTGGACTGCCGCTGGGTGCTGGCCATCGGCCTGGCCATGCTGGCGGTGTCGTGCGTGGGGAGCAGCTTGCTGACCAGCGAGTGGATCCGTGGCGACTTCTACCCGTTCTACCTGTTGCAGGTATTTGGCCAGCCAATGGCCGTGCTACCGCTGCTGATGCTTTCCACCAACGGCATGAGCCCGCAGGAAGGCCCGTTCGCCTCCAGCTGGTTCAACACCGTCAAAGGCCTGGCCGCTGTGATTGCCGGTGGCCTGCTGGATGCCTTGGGCACCCTGCGCCGGCACTTTCATTCCAACCACCTGGTGGACAACCTGGGCAATGCCCCGCTGATCGACGACAACGCCGCCGGCCTTGCCAAGCGTATCCATGACCAGGCGCTGGTGCTGACTTCAGCCGACCTTTACCTGGTCATGGCCTGCATCGCCATGGCGTTGATCTGCCTGATTCCTTTCGTGCCTACCCGGGTCTATCCGCCGCGCGCGGTGGCCTGAACCCTGGATGAATTCGAGACACTGAACATGACCAACCACCGCAAGACCCTTCTCATCGGCTCGGTGCTCGCCGTGGCCGTGCTGGCCGGTATCGTCGGCCCCTGGCTGTTCGGCAGCGACCACCGGCAGCGTACCAACGATGCCTACGTGATCGCCGATTACACCGTGGTCGCACCCAAGGTCGCCGGCTTCATCAAGGAAGTGCTGGTCGAAGACAACCAGCAGGTGCAGGCCGGGCAGTTGCTGGCGACCATCGATTCCCGCGATTACCAGGCTGCGCTGGATGCTGCCCAGGCCCAACTGCTGGTGGCCAAGGCGCAGAGCGCCGATGCCCGCGCCACCCTGGAGCGCCAGGCCGCACTGATTGCCCAGGCTCAGGCGGCGGTGACGGCGGCCCAGGCTGAAGCAGCGTTCGCCGACCATGAGGTCAACCGCTACAGCCGCCTGGCCGAGCAGGGCGCAGGCACCGTGCAGAACGCCCAGCAGGCGCGCAGCCGGGTCGACCAGGCCCGCGCACGGTTGGCCAACGCCCAGGCGGCGCTGGTGGCGACACGCAAGCAGGTGGACATCCTCACGGCCCAGGTAGCCAGTGCCGATGGCCAGTTGAAGCGTGCCGAGGCCGGCCTGGAGAAGGCCCAGCTGGACCTGTCCTACACGCGCATCACCGCGCCGGTCGATGGCATGGTCGGTGAGCGGGCGCTGCGCGTCGGCGCCTTCGTCAACCCGGGCGCACGCCTGCTCTCGGTGGTGCCGCTGCAGCATGCCTATGTGGTCGGCAACTTCCAGGAAACCCAGCTGACCCATGTGCAACCCGGCCAACCGGTCAGCATCAGCGTCGACACCTTCTCAGGTGAAACCCTCAAAGGCCATGTCGAAAGCATCGCCCCGGCCACTGGCGTGACCTTCGCTGCGGTGAAGCCGGACAACGCCACCGGCAACTTCACCAAGGTGGTGCAACGCATTCCGGTGAAGATCGTCTTCGATGACGGTCAGCCGCTGCTCGAACGCCTGCGCGTGGGCATGTCGGTAGAAGCGACCATCGACACCCACGGCGACAAGCTGGCCGGCAAAGAGGTGAGCGCCCGATGAAACCTGCCGTACGCTTGAGCCCGCTGTTGCTGGCCGTGCTGATGGCCGGCTGCACGCTGGGGCCGGACTTCCAGCGCCCGGACAGCCAGGCGCCGCAACAATGGGCGGCGCTGCAAGGCGAGGCCGCTGCCAGCCAGCCACAAGCCGAACCGCTGGAACTGCGCTGGTGGGAAACCTTTCATGATGCCCGCTTGAGTGCGTTGATCCAGCGCGTGGCCGATAACAACCTCGACCTGCAGATGGCCAGTGCCCGGCTGCTGCAAAGCCGCGCCCTGCGTAGCACGGTGGCGGCCGACGAATCACCGTCGGTGGGCGTCAACGCTGGCTACAGCCGCGCTCGCAACAGTGCCGAAGGCCTGAGCGACCCGTCGGGCAAGGCGGGCAAAGAGGCCTTCAACCTTTGGCAGGGCGACCTGGTGGCGGGTTGGGAGCTGGACTTGTGGGGCCGCGTGCGGCGCCAGGTGGAAGCGGCCGATGCCACCGTGGAAGTGGCCGAGAACGACCGCCGCGGCGTGCTGCTGGCGCTGCTCGCGGAAACCGCCGGCAACTACATTCAGCTGCGCGCCGTGCAGCACACCCTGGACGTGACCCGCGACAACCTCAAGGTCGCCGAGCACAGCCTGAAGCTTTCCCAGGACCGTCAGGCCGAAGGTGTCGCCACCCGTCTCGACGTGGCCCAGGCCAGCGCCCAGGTGGCGTCCATCGAGGCGCGCCTGCCAAGCCTTGAAGCCCGGCGCGACGACCTGATCAACGCCCTCAGCCTGCTTGCCGCCGAACCGCCGCGCAGCCTGCAGGACGAGTTGCTGCAGGGGGGGGAGCTGCCGGCACCGCAGCAGACGTTCGCCATCGGCTTGCCGTCCGAGCTGGCCGAGCGCCGCCCGGACATCCGCCAGGCCGAAGCGCGCCTGCATGCCGCCACTGCGAGCATCGGTGTTGCCCAGGCCGACTTCTATCCCAGTATCCGCCTGTCCGGCAACGTCGGCTTCCAGGCCCTGCAACTGGCCGATTTCGGCGGCTGGGATTCGCGTCGCTTTGCCTTCGGCCCGCAGCTGTCACTGCCGATCTTCGAGGGTGGGCGGCTCAAGGGCACCCTGGAACTGCGCGAGGCGCAGCAGCAGGAGGCAGCGCTGAACTACCGCAAGGTGGTGCTCGGCGCCTGGCACGAAATCGACGATGTGCTACGCCTTTACAACGCCAGCCAGTTGCGTCGCGATCACCTGGCCGAAGCAGTCCGGCAGAACCGCATCGCCCTGGAGACCGCCCAGCGCCAGTATGTGGAAGGGGCAGTGGACTTTCTCAACGTGCTGACCGTACAGGGTGCGTTGCTGGCCAGCGAAGAGCAGTGGATCGACAGTTCTGCCGCGGTGTCGCAGGCGCTGGTGGGGCTGTACAAGGCCCTCGGCGGTGGCTGGCAGGCGTTCGACGAGCAACCGCCGAAAAAAGCATAGAGGCCGGGGGCCGCTTTGCGGCCCATCGCAGGCAAGCCAGCTCCCACAGGTACAGCGTGGGTCTCAGGTACTGCGCATTACCTGTGGGAGCTGGCTTGCCTGCGATGGGCTGCAAAGCAGCCCCGGCGATTTCCCAGACAGATGAGGGAGCACAGATGCACATTTCCTTGAACGGCAAGCGCGCCATCGTCAGCGGCTCTACCGCCGGCATTGGCCTGGCCATCGCTATCGGCCTGGCCGAGGCGGGCGCCGAAGTGGTACTCAACGGCCGCACCCAGGCCCGCGTCGACGAAGCGCTCAAGGCCGTGCGCGAGCGTCTGCCGCAAGCGCGTATCATCGGCATCGCCGCCGACCTGAGCACGAAAGAGGGTGCACAGCAGCTGTTCGACCAGGTGCCGCACACCGACATCCTGGTCAATAACCTCGGCATCTTCGAGCCCAAGCCGTTCTTCGAGATCGACGATGCCGACTGGCAGCGTTTCTTCGATGTCAACGTGCTCAGTGCCGTGCGCCTGTCGCGCCACTACGCCCAAGGCATGGCCGAGCGCAACTGGGGGCGGGTGATCTTCCTGTCCAGCGAGTCGGCGTTGCAGATCCCGACCGAGATGATTCATTACGGGATGACCAAGACGGCGCTGTTGGCGGTTTCCCGTGGTTTGGCTGAAACCTTGGCCGGTACCGGGGTGACCGTGAACTCGGTGCTGCCGGGGCCGACCCGCTCGGAAGGCGTGGGCGACTTCTTTGCCAAGCTGGCGCAGGAGCAGGGTGTTTCCAGCGATGAGCTGGAGGCCAATTTCCTCGCCGAACATCGGCCGACTTCGCTGATCAAGCGGCTGGCGACGGTGGAGGAGGTGGCCAACATGGTGGTTTATCTGGCGTCGATGCAGGCCAGTGCGACTACCGGGGCTGCCTTGCGGGTGGATGGCGGGGTGCTGCGCTCCATCGCCTGATCCCCTGCTGCCTGTACCGGCCCTTCGCGGCTAAAGCCGCTCCTACAGGGATAGCACCGAGCCCGAGGGCGGCGCCGTCCCTGTAGGAGCGGCTTTAGCCGCGAAGGGCCGGTACAGGCAATCAATGACTCAAAGCGGGCGCAGGAGCCCGAAGCGCTTGCGCAGCGCCCAGTCCAGCAACCGTGTAGGTAGCAAGCGGGCCATCAATGGCAATGCCGTGCTGCCATTGCCCAACCGCACCACCGCCGGCACCGGCGACTTGCCCACCGCCGCCAACACACCCTGGGCAAACTCAGCCGCCGACGTCGGCTTGTCCTGCGAGGCCCGCGCCCGCGCCCGCACATGCTCGCGCAGCGGCCACCACGCCGAGTCCGCTGCCAGTACCTGATCCGCCTGGCGCTGGGCATTGCTGGCGAACTGCGAGGCAATCGCTCCCGGCTGCACTTCCATCACCTGGATACCGAACGGCGCCAGCTCCAGGCGCAGGGCATCGCTCAAGGCATGCACGGCCGCCTTGGACGCGCAGTAGGCCCCGGCGAACGGCGTGACCAGCACGCCCGATACACTGCCGATATTCACCACCAACCCGCGCCCACGGCGCAGCAGCGGGAACAGTGCGCGGGTGACCCCGACCACCGCGAACACGTTGGTCTCGAACTGCTGGCGCAGCGCCTCGACGCCGCCATCGAGCAGCGGGCCCATGGCGCCGTAGCCGGCGTTGTTGATCAGGATGTCGAGGCGCCCGTTTTGTGCTTCCAGCTCATCGGCCAGGCACCTGAGTGCATCGCTGTCGTTGACGTCCAGTTGCCGTGCGGTGAAACCGGCGGCGGACAGTTGCTCGACATCTTCGAGCTTGCGGGCCGTGGCCCAGACTTCATGGCCGGCATCGCGGAAGGCGTCGGCCAGGGCGCGGCCGATGCCGCTGGAGCAACCGGTGATCAGGACGGTGGTCATCAAGTAAGCCTTCGATTAATTGGCGAATGAGCCTTGCAGATGTTCAGCGCGAAACTCCAGAGTCTGCGGCCGGTAACCGGAGCGCAGCGGCGGCAGTGGCAGGCAGTCTTTCCACTCGGCGCCCGGCTGCAGTTCACCCGGGCCACGGTACCGCGGTGCATTGTAGGTATTTTCCGCCAGGTTCACGGTATCACCCGGCGCATACGCCGCCACCCGCCAGCGAAGCTCCGTCAGCGGCGCCTTGTTGCCGTTCTTCATGTGCACTTGCAGGGCGCGGTCGGCGGGGCAGTGTTCGGGTGCATAGGTCAGGCGCAGATCCAGGCGCGCCAGCTGGGAGGCTTCGCGGCTGTCCTGCCAGAACACCATCAGGGCTACCAGGCCCAGGCCGCAGAAGGCAGCCAGCGAAATCGGCAAGGCCTTGGCCGGGTAGCGCAACAGCAGCACCAGCCAGGTGAGGATGAGAAAGGCACCGATGATCATGGGGCAGGCAGACCTTGGTTGCGCAGGTCTGACCATCGTAGCGCCAAATCGGGCTGGCCTCAAAAGGAAGGGGCCGCATTGGCGGCCCCTTGGGTATTGCTTACTGCGCGATGGTCTTCACCGAAACGCCACGCTCGATCGGCGTCGAGGTACGCCCATACACATCTTCGAAGCGCTCGATGTCATCCTCGCCCAGGTAGCTGCCGGACTGCACCTCGATGATCTCCAGCGGGATCTTGCCCGGGTTACGCAAGCGGTGGATCGAGGCGATCGGAATGTAGGTCGACTGGTTCTCGGTGAGCAGGAACACGTTCTCGTCACAGGTCACCTCGGCGGTGCCGGATACCACGATCCAGTGCTCGGCACGGTGGTGGTGCATCTGCAACGACAGGCTGGCGCCCGGCTTCACTGTGATGTGCTTGACCTGGAAGCGGCCGCCCATGTCCACCGAGTCGTACGAGCCCCACGGGCGATACACTTCCAGGTGGTTCTGGGTTTCGCTGCGGCCTTGCTCGTCAAGGGTCTTGACCATCTGCTTGACGCCCTGGACCTTGTCCTTGTGGGCGATCATCATCGCGTCCTTGGTCTCGACCACGACGATGTTTTCCAGGCCGATCACCGACACCAGCTTGCCGTTGCCGTGGATCATGCAGTTGCGGCTGTCCTGCACCACCACGTCGCCCTTGGTGACGTTGCCGTCGGCGTCCTTGTCGTGCACTTCCCACAGCGACGACCAGCAGCCCACATCGCTCCAGCCGGCCGACATCGGCACCACGCAGGCACGCTGGGTCTTTTCCATCACCGCGTAGTCGATGGAGTTGTCCGGGCAGCATTCGAAGGTGGCTTCGTCGATGCTCAGCACATCGCCGTCTTCATCGCTGCGCTCCAGGGCCAGCACGCAGGTGTCGTAGATGTCCGCATCGTGCTTCTTCAGTTCTTCGAGGAAGCGGCTGGCGCGGAACAGGAACATGCCGCTGTTCCAGAAGTAGCCACCGGCGGCGACGAACTCGGCGGCGCGCTTCTCGTCGGGCTTCTCGACGAACTGGGCGACCCGGGCCACGCCTTCGGGCAGCAGGGCGTCCTGGCTGGAACGGATGTAGCCGTAGCCGGTTTCCGGCTTGGTTGCCGGCACACCGAACAGCACCATCTCGCCGCGCTCGGCGGCCACGGTGGCCAAGGCCAGGGCACGTTGCAGGGCCTTCTGGTCATCGATCACATGGTCGGCAGGCAGCACCAGCATCAGCTCGTCGCGCCCTTCGTTGACCAGCTTCATGGCCGCCATGGCCACCGCCGGCGCGGTATTGCGGCCGAACGGCTCCATCAGGATGCCCTGGGTTTCCAGTTTCAGGGCCGCGAGCTGCTCCTGAACGATGAACTTGTGGTCCTTGTTGCAGACCACGATCGGGGTGTCCATGCCTTCGAAGCGCAGGCGCTCGATGGTCTGCTGGAACAGCGTGTGTTCACCGGTCAGCGCCAGGAACTGCTTGGGGAACTGCTTGCGCGACAGAGGCCACAGACGGGAACCGCTACCACCAGAAAGAATTACCGGGATCATCATGTTTCTCCAATAGTCGTTATGAGGCAGGGGGATCAGTTGCTAGCCACGGGGCGAGTTACCCACACCGGCGACAAGTTGCTGCCGGAACCCGTTACGTACAGCACGGCCGCTTCGCCACGCTCCAGGGCGACCGGTTTCAGGTCGCTGACTTTCTTGTTGCCTTCGAACAAGGCCAGGTTGACCTTGACCGGATTGATTTCACGCTCGCCACGGCCCTTGGTGGCCACCGACGGCACCACTTCGGTCTTGCCGTCGGCGGTCTTCAGGGTCACTGCCTGGTCGCTGAGGTTCTGCACGCGCACCAGGGCTTTCTGCTTGTTCTTGAACGGTGGTTCTTCGATCAACTGCGGGGTGCCGCTGGTGCTGTTGACCAGGGTGTAGTACTTGTCCGCGGCCAGCTTCACCGGCACGCTCTTGCCGCCGACCTGGGCGGTGTAGTCGCCGCCCGGCAGGAAGCTGAAGTCGCTGCTGGCCTGGGCGCCAACCTGCTTGATCTGGGTGTTGCCGACGCTGGCTGCAGCTGGTGCGCTGGCGGCGTTGAACAGGCGCACGAAGCTCGAACCTTTCGGTGCGCTCGGGCCGTACAGTGCGGCATCGGCACCGGCGAAGGCCTGCAGGGAAGCAAGGGAAAGGCCGGCCGC
Organism: Pseudomonas sp. NPDC089422; assembly: GCF_044749405.1. Classification (NCBI taxonomy): domain Bacteria; kingdom Pseudomonadati; phylum Pseudomonadota; class Gammaproteobacteria; order Pseudomonadales; family Pseudomonadaceae; genus Pseudomonas; species Pseudomonas sp. NPDC089422. The sequence continues at coordinate 343,860 of NZ_JBIVHW010000004.1, read as the reverse complement.
GAGGGTGAGGGCTTTGGCAATGGAAGTCTTGGTAGTCATGTGCATTTCCTCTCTATCGATCAGTGATTCGTCCGGGTGGACGACAAGGCCAGGTTTTCTTCGGATTTACGGGCGTTCTTCAGCTGCGCGATCCACTGCGGGTCGAAGCTGCTGAGGTCGTTGGTCATTGGCAGATAACGTTCGGGGAATTCCCACACCACCACTTGTGGTGCGGCGTTCTTGAAGGCATCGCTCTGCAGGTACTTGAGCATCGGCAGCAGCGGGCCGTGGCCGTCTTCGGCGTAGTTGGCGACGTCGCTGTGCAGTGCCTGCTGCAGCGCACCGAGGAAGTTCCAGTGCGGGTTGGCGCTATAGCTGGTGCCCACCAGGGCGACCGGGATCTGGCTGTCGGCGAACAGGGCGTCGTCGCCGTCGCCTTCGGCTTCCGCCGGCCGGGTCGTGCGTTGCTGCAGGTTGTCCGGGGTCGGCAGCAGGTTGCTGAACAGCGGGTCCAGAGGCAGGAAGTTGGTCAGGTCGCCCTTGTACGGGGTAGTGCTGCCAGCTTCGGTGATGAAGGTCTGCGGCTCGCCATTGAGCAGGCTCTGGCGGCTGACCGCTTCGGCCAGCGCCTGAGCCGCCACTTCGGCGCCCATCGGCGTCCAGTGGGTATCGGTGCGCAGGAACACCTGGCCGCGGGCCTTGGCCTGTTCCAGTGCGGCCATCAGGTCGGGGGCGAACACGTTGGCCTGGCGCGCCTGGGCGTGGAACCGGTTGTACAGGTCATCGTGCAGGCTGGCCGGTTGCTCCTTGCCGATGTATTCGGAATACACCCGCGCCTTGGCCGGGATGATCGCCAGCACCAGCTGGCTGCCGTGCTGCTGCAGGGTGTCGCGCACGCCGCGGATCAGCGCCAGGTTGTCCTGCATCAACTGCTCGGCGCCGGCGGTGGGCTTGAATTCTTCGTCGCTGAACAGCCATTGGTCGCGGCCCAGCACCACGCCCGGGCGGCCCTCGTTGAACAGCTTGAAGTCCAGCGCGGCCCAGAGGTTGGTACCCAGGCGCTTGATCGGGAACTGGTCGTCGTAGTGGGTCTCGGCGGCCTTGGCCAGCTTGCCGTTGAGCAGGGTCATCTGCTCGGTACGGTGGAAGCTCTCGAAGCCACCGGTGGACCAGGCGCCCATGCCTACCAGCAGGCCGAGGAACGACAGGGAATAGGTGACGCGTAATGTCCGGGTCATGTCATCCACCTCAGAACTGGAAGTACAGGAACGGCGAGTAGCTCTGCGCCGAAAGCTTGAGGATCGAGGCCACGAACAGCAGCAGGATCAGGGCGCGGGTCATCACCCGGGTCCAGTCCAGGCCGATCGAACCATCGGCGTTGACCTGCACCGGCGAGGCCTTGGGCGTGGGCTTGGCATTGCGGTAGAAGTCGCGCAGGCCGAAGAACGCCAGGGTGAGGTAGGCGATCACCAGGGTTGCCACCTGCAGGCCGGTGAGCTGGGCGCGGTTGAGTTCCGACAGCTGCCACTCGCCGAAGCTGAACATGGCGCCGTACATGCGGGCGGCGACGTGCAGGTTCTCGGCGCGGAAGATCACCCAGCCGACCACCACCAGCAGGAAGGTGAAGGCCCACTTGACCGGGTTGAAGCGCTGCGGGTTGGTGTCGATGCCCAGCGCCCGCTCGATCGCCAGCCACATGCCGTGCCAGGCGCCCCAGATGATGTAGGTGAAGTTGGCACCGTGCCACAGGCCGCCCAGCAGCATGGTCAGGAACAGGTTGCGGTAGGTGTTGAAGGTGCCTTTGCGGTTGCCGCCCAGGGTGATGTACAGGTAGTCGCGCAGCCAGGTCGACAGGCTGATGTGCCAACGCCGCCAGAACTCGGTGATCGACTGGCTGATGTACGGCTGCTTGAAGTTCTCCATGAAGCGGAAGCCCATCATCAGGCCCAGGCCGATGGCCATGTCGCTGTAGCCGCTGAAGTCGAAGTACAGCTGCGCGGTATAAGCCAGGGCGCCGAGCCAGGCGTCGCCGGTGGTCGGGTTCTGCAGCGCGAAGCAATGGTCGGCGACCACCGCCAGGGTGTCGGCGATGAACACTTTCTTGATGAAGCCCTGCATGAAGCGGGTGCAGCCTTCGGAGAACTTGTCCAGGGTGTGGGTGCGGTTGTTGAACTGGTCGACCAGGTCCTTGAAGCGCAGCACCGGGCCGGCGATCAGGTGCGGGAAGATCGCCACGAACGCCGCGAAGTCGATCAGGTTGCGGGTGGCCGGGGTGTCGCCGCGGTACACGTCGATGATGTAGCTGATCGACTCGAAGATGTAGAACGAGATACCGATTGGCAGCAGCACGTGGGTAAGGATGAACGGCTCGAGGCCGAACGAGGTGATGATCGCGTTGAGGCTGTCGACGCCGAAGTTGGCGTACTTGAAGTAGCCGAGGATCGCCAGGTCCACGCCGACGCCGAGCAGCAGCCAGCGCTGGGCCGGCTTGGTGCGCACGCCGGCGGCGCCGACTTTCAGGCCGATCCAGTAGTTCCACAGGGTCACGCCAGCGAACAGGGCGAGGAAGTCGACCCGCCACCAGGCGTAGAAGATGTAGCTGGCGACCAGCAGCAGCAGGTTGCGATAGCGTTGCCCGCTCAAGTAGTACAGGCCGAGGAAGACCGGCAAGAACAGGAACAGGAACACGTTGGACGAGAAGACCATCCCGGTTCTCCTTTTTGTTCACAGCATCCGGGGCACAGCGCCCCCCAAACCCCCCACGCAAAAGGTGGGGGGACCTAGCCCCCGCGGGGGCGCGTTATTTCTTCGATTCCGCGCTCGGGTCGTAGACCCGGGTCATGTCGCCGCCGAGCCTGAAGCTGTTGAACGGCTGCATGTGCTGCTTGCGCTGCAGGGTGTCGCCAACGCAGTGATAGAGCGCGCACCAGGGTTCGAGCCAGGAGTACTTGCTGTCGACCTTGAGGTCGGTGAGGTCCTGCTTCTCGCCGGCGCGCGCCTTGAAGTGGCTTGGGTCGCGGGCACCGGCCAGCACGCCTTCGCCCAAGCGTTGCAGGGCGAAGTTGTTTTCGGCGCGCAGGTCCACGCCGTTGGCCTGGGCGAAGCTGGCGATCATCGCCAGCGGCGGCAAGGCGTAATTGTGATAGGCCAGGGCGCGCTGCTTGCGTTTGACCTCGTTGGGCAGGAAGCCCTGGTCGTCGACCTGGTTGGCGCCGATCTTGTATTCCTTCACCGCCCAGTCGAACAGGTCGCGGCGGTCGGTGGCCACGGCGGTGGCCATCACCGACCAGGCTGCCCAGTAGCTGTGGTTGTTGATCTTCTCCAGCGGCAGGTCGCTCCAGTCGCGCACGGTCTGTTCGGCGAGGCGGGCGAACCACTTCTCGATCAGCTCGGCTTCGGCCTGGTGCGCGGCCAGCGGCTGCGAGTTGGAGAACTTCAGGCGCAGCCACGAGCCGCTCATGCTGCCCAGCGCCCATTTGCGCATGGACTTGCCGGTGTGGTTGTAGTCGGTGGACAGCAGTGCATCGGCGCGTGCCCAGGTCCCGAGCCAGGCCAGGGTGCAATCGAGCTGCGCCGGGCGACCGTCACGCATGTACTGGCCGACCATCTTGCTCACGCCCTTCTCGAGCGTGGTGATGTCTTCGGTGGACTTGCGGAAGGCTTTTTCCGAGGCGACGTTGAGCGTTGCCCGGGCCTTGTCCGAGCCTTCGTACTTGCTGCGGAACTGCAGCGCGCCGGTGTATGGCTTGGGTGCCGGTGCGCAGCGGAAGTTGCCGTCACCGGTCTTCAGCTTCTCGATGCCCTCGTAGTAACCCTGCGGGGGCACCAGCGCGGCATGCGCGGCACCGCCGAACATCGCGAGGGTGAGCAGGGCGGGGCTGAAGATTCGCTTGAGTAGGGTCATGATCGCCTCACTGGCCGGCCTGCGCGGTCTGCGCGGGCACGGCGAAGTTGTTGCGTTTGCAGAGCTTGGCCTCGACTTTCTGGGTGCCTTGTTCCGGGCCCTGGATCTCAAAGGCCAGCAGGCTCTGGCTGGCCCAGTCCTCGTCTTCACGCATCTGGAAGACGAAGCGGCCGTCGGTGTCGGAGGTCTCCGGTTTTTCCAGCTTGATGTCTTCGTGGCGGCCATTGAGGTACCACAGGGTTGCCTGCAGTACCTTGACTGACGGGTCCTCGAACTTGACGTCCATCTGCAGGTTGCGGTTGATCAGGTCTTTGATCACACCGCCCTTGCCGTTGACCATCAGCTCGTTCTTGCCAGGTTTGAGGGTGGTGCTGGCGCTCATCAGCGCCGGGCGATCGTCGCAGCCGTCGTCGAGCAGGCCGAGGATCTGCCGCCAGATGGTTTCCTGGTCCAGGCGGTACAGCGGCGAGAATTCCCAGATGAGGATCTTCGGTGGGTTTTTCTGGAACTCCTCGCTGCCCAGGTACTGGATCATCGAGCCTTCCAGGCCGCCACCGGGGAAGGCGACGTTGAGTACGTCGGCGCCGATGTACTGCTCGAGGAAGCCGGAGAAGTTGTAGTTCTTGCCGCTGTGGCTGGTGCCGACCAGGGTGATCTGGGCATTGCCGCTGTCGCCGAACAGGTCGTCGCCGCCGCCGGTCGAGCCTTTCGGCTCGGTGGCGAACTGGTCCATGTACTGCACCGCGTAGCTGGTGCCGCAGAGCTGGCCGGCCACGTTGTGCAGGGTGCCGGTCTTGCCCATGCGCCCGGACTTGTGGGTTTCGAATTCCTTGCGCGGGATGCCTTCGAAGGCCGGCATCTTGTGCACGGTGTCGGCCACGATCTTCGCCGCGCGCTCGGCGCCGTAGGGCGTCCAGTGCTGGTCACCGCGGAAGTAGAAATCCTTGCCCTGGTCGGCGGCGGCCAGCTGCTCGTTGGTCAGCGGCGACAGGTCGGGCACGTTGTAGCCCATGCTGGCGAAGCGCTTGAGCATGGCCTGGTAGTTGCCCAGTGCCTTCTGGTAGTCGAAGGCGGCTTTCTCTTCGGGCTTGAGCATGTTGCGGTTCACCAGGCCGCGGGTTGGCTGGTAGACCACGACCAGTTCCACACCGCGCTTCTTGAACGCGTCGTGCACCTGCTGCAGGCGCTTGTAGCCGGCCGGCGTGGTGTTGAACTCGGTGCGCAGGTCTTCGCGGGTCCGGAACAGCCAGTCGCCCTGGGCCTGCACCAGCGTGGTGAAGTTCTGCTGGTAGCGGGTGGTGTAGCGGCTGGCGTCATGCGCTTCGGGGCACAGCTGGCAGCAAGGCTCGGCGCTGAAGGTCGGGGCCTTCACTTGGTCGGCGCGCACGCCCTGGCTGATGGCCAGGAGGGCGGCAGACAGGCCCAGCAGTTTCATCAGGTGTGGAGTCATGGTCTGGGCTTCCTTAATCGATCATTTCGGTCTGGCGTTCGACCGGGTCGATCAGCACGGCCTTCTGCTGGCGCACCAGCAGGTCGAGGATTTCGTCCTGGCGCTCGCCGAGCACGCCGTTGAGGCTGATGCCGTTGGCCTTGCGCGGGGCGAGCATGGACACCTTGTACAACTCGACCGACAGCGGCGAGTCGATCGACAGCGGGCCGGAGCCGTTGGCTGACAGTTCGCCGCCGACCACGATCAGCGACACCTTGGTGTCGAACGGGTCGAGGGCGATATCGCGGTCGGTGTCGGACAGGTCCTTGATGTGCCCGTACACGCCGACCAGGCCGTTGGCCATGGCGATGTTCTCGTACAGGCGGATGTTCACGCTGTTGCGCACGCGGATGCCGTGGCGACGGTTGTTGATCAGCTTGTTGCCCCAGATCAGGTTGTCACCGCTCTCATACAAGGTGATGCCGTCGGTGTGGTTGCGGTAGATCTCGTTGTAGGCCACCAGGTTGTTGACGCTGTTACGGTCGATCACCACGCCGGAGAGCTTGTTGTCGTAGCTCTTGTTGTTGATGATCCAGCTGTCGTTGACCTCACGGGAAACGATGATGCCGTGCTTCTTCTTGGTGCCGTACACGGTGTTGCCGGCGATGATCAGGCGGTGCGAACGGTCGTGCGGGTCGATGCCGTAGACGATGTTGTCGTGGTAGGTGTTGTCCTTGACCACGAAGTCGGAGGTCTCGTAGCAGTAGAAGCCGTACCACATGTCACTGAACGTCGAACCGATGATCCAGCCGGTCGGTTCCGCGCGGCCCATGCGCTGAGACATGTTCGGTGTGTACTGCGAGATGCTCACGCCGTACGACTTGGACTTGGCATAGCCGAAGCTGGCCATCCTGGTGTTGACGATGTAGGTCTCGGTACCGCCCCACGACAGCAGGAACGGGCGGAATTCCTTGGGTGAGCGGAAGGTCGCCGGGCCGTTGTCCTTCTCGCGCCAGCCGGTCACCTGGGTGTCGGTGACGAACAGCTTGCCGTCGTTGACCAGGAACGCGCCGCCTTCCTGGGACAGGCGCAGTTGCTTGACCTTGCCGTCGATCTCGAGAATGCCCTTCTGCCCGACCACGATCGGCAGGCGCGCCAGGTACACGCCCGGTTCGACTTCGCTGAGGTACTGCCTGGGCACCTTCTTGCTCAGCTCGACCAGGTCGACATGGCCGTCATCGACGAAGATCGCCTGGGGAATGCCATGCTGGCGCTGCACCCACTCGGCGGCCTTGTTGTCGCCGCCGACGAATTCCTTGAGGGTGTCCTCCTGGAACATGCGGCGCACGCTGACCTTGCCCTTGTGGCGGCGGTCGATCTTCTTCTGCACCGCTGCGACGGTGTAGCCGGTCAGGTCGGGCAGTTTCGGCGGGTCCATCTGCAGTGGTTCGATCGGTGCGCTGGCCACGGTGTAGGTCTTGGCCTGCTGCAGCTCCTTGGCGATCACCTGGGGTTCTGCGGCCGCGGCCAGGCCGCTGGCCAGCAGCAAGGCGCTGGCCAGGAGGCTGTGACGGATGTGCGGGTGAAGGTTCATCAGGGGTCTCCCGGCCTCAGAAGCGCCAGATCACGTCGACGAAGGCGCGGTGCATGTACGAGTCCGCTTCCTTGCCGTAGGCGTCACCCGGCTTGAACACACCGGCACGCAGGCGTACCAGGGCGGAAGGCTCGTCGATCGCCTGGCTCATCGAAGCCGGCAGCAGGCCTTGCTTGAAGTACTTGGTGACGACCACGTCCATTTCCTGGCCGAGGTCTTTTTCGCCATCGACCAGTTGGCGGTTCACGCCGTTGTCGTCGACCACCGCGTTGATACCGCTGGAACCGATGTTCTGGTTACCGTCGACGCGCCAGAACTTGTGGTAGATGAGGCTGGCGTCGTAGTCGTCGCGCAGCTGCCAGGAGGCGAACAGGGTGGCCGCCTGCAGGTTGCCCAGCTCGCCGCGGAAGGCTTCGCCGAAGCGGTGTACGCGCGAGCGGGTGCCGGTGAAGTTGGAGCGGTTGCTCTCAAGGCCGGTCTGCTCGAAGTTGTTCGAACCGTCGTCGCCACCGCCGCCGCTGCCGCGGGCGTAGGCCGCACCGACCTGCCATTGCGGGTCCAGGCGCAGGCGGATGCCGAGGTCGGTGGCCCAGGCGTTCACGTCGCCGCTCTGCTTGCCGGTGGCGACCTGGTCGTCACCGACCAGCTGGGAGCTCAGGGTGTCGCGGTTACCGGTCAGCCAGGTGACGCTGCCCCAGTAGTTGACGGTGTGGTCGTTGCGCCAGTTGTAGGCGTCGCTGTTGGCCTCCAGGCCCAGCCAGGTGAGGTCGCCGGTGCGGGTCTTGTCCAGCGCGTCGACGGTTTCGCCCGGGTTCTTCAGGCTGCCGCTGTCATGGGTGTGATGGGCGCGTACACCCACCCAATGGCCAGGGGTCCACTGCTTGGCGACGTTGCCGTAGATGTGCGTGCGGTCCTTGTCTTCCGGTGCCAGCTCGGTGAGGTCGGTGCGGTATTCGCTGAAGCGCTGGGCCACGCCCAGGTCGGCCTTGAGCAGGGTGGTGTCGAAGGTCCAGTTCAGTGCTTCGATGTTGGTGTCGCGCCACATGCCGTCGTCGCTGCGCAGGCGCTGGCGGCCGAGGCGCAGCTGCTCGCCTGGGTAGGCGGTGAGGCCACTGTAGCCGACCCAGAACTCGCGCATGGCCAGGTAGCTCTTGTCCGGCTTGCGGCTGTCGTCGCCGGTGTCGGTGGTGGTGCCGTCGTCGTTCTGGCGCAGGGTGTCGGTTTCGATGGTGTCGGTGGCCGCAACCGCCTGGCCCATGGCATAGGCGCTCCAGTTGCCGCGTTCGCCGTAGACCCACGGGCGCAGGTCGAGGCCCAGGCCGTTGACGTCGCCGCCAGGACGGGTACCGAGGTCACGGTCGTCTTCCGACTGGCCGGTGATCTTCACATCCAGGCCGAAATTCTTCTGGGCGGTCATGTCCGCCAAGGTCGGGCAGGACCACAGCAGGGCGAAGCTCAGGCCGATGCCGGCTTTCACGAATGGATTGAGCGTCATAGCGAGTCCTCACCTTCTACTTCTTTTTCGTCGTCTTGCAGGGCTTCGAGGGCCAGGGTGCTGTTGGCGCCCTGGATCATGCTGCCGCGGGCCTGCTTTTCCTGCGCCAGCAGGCTCTGCGCCTGGCTGCGCTGGTCAGGCGTGAGTTGCTGGTCGAGCTGTTGCAGCAGTTCGCTGGACTGTGGCGTCGGGTTGGCCTGGGCCAGCTGGGCGAATACCCAGGCGTTGCCCGGTTGCGGGCGGATGCCATGGCCTTCGCTGAACAGCTGGGCGAGGGCGTAGTCGGCGCTGTTCTGGCCGCCACGGGCGGCGGCCAGCAGGTTGTCCACAGCCTTCTGCGGCTCGACCTTGCCCAGGTAGCCGCGGCGGTACAGCTGGCCGAGGTAGTAGTGGGCGCTGATTTCGCCAGCGTCGGCGGCGGCCTGCAGGTGTTGCTCGGCCTTTACCGCGTCGGCGGGCAAGGTCTTGCCTTCGTAGTACAGGCGGCCCAGCAGCAGTTCGGCGCGTGGCTGTTCGGCTTCGCGGCCCTTGTCGATGTAGGCCATCAGCTGGTTGGTGTCGCCCAGTTCGGGGAAGTCGTACAGCAGCTGCGCCAGGCTGACCCAGGACGCCGGGTTGGCCGGGGCGACCTGCTCGAGCAGGTCCTTGGCGGTTTTTTCGTCGGTCTGACCTAGGCTGCGGTCTGCCAGCACGCGGGCGACACTGTCGACCCGCGTGGCCGGCACCGCACCACGGGCATAGGCGGACTTGAGCTGGCCGAGCAGGGCGGCCTGTTGATCGGCCTGGCCGCGCTTCTGGTACACGGTGGCCAGCTCGACGTAGCAGATGTCGGTGGTGTTCAGCGCGGCCTTGCAGATTTTCTCGACGTCGCCCAGGTGCTGGTCGTAGGTGCCCTGGGTGCGGTACAGCAGCACCTGGGCCAGGCCCGCTTCCGGGTTGCCGGCGGCGCGCCACTGGTCGATCTGCTGCTGTGCGTTGACCTTGGGGAAGCTCTGCGGGTAGGTCAGGTAAAGCATTGCCAGCGGGATCAGGGTGTTGCTTTCACCTTGCCTGGCGGCGAGCTTGAGCAGGGTCTCGGCTTCTTCACGCTCGGCCTGGGTGCTGTCGGGCTTGGCCACCAGCAGGCGGCCGAGGCGCGCCTGGGCACGCGGCGAGGTGGAGGCGGCAGCGCGGTAGGTGGCTTCGGCTTCGCGGATTTTCGCCGGGTCACGGGTGGCCACCTTGATGTCGGCCAGGCCCACTTGCGCGTCGCTGTAGCCGAGGTCGGCCAGGGCCTTGTAGTTGCGCTCGGCCAGCGCGGTGTCGCCGCGCTTCATGGCTTCGTTGGCCAGGCGCTGGTCGGGCAGGCCCGCACAGCCGGCCAGGGCGACCGCCGCAGCCAGGGCACAGAGGCCCAGGCTTGCGCTTTTCTTATGGGAAATCATCTCGGGATCCTCTTACAGACCACGGGCCACGGCTTTGTCGATCAGCCAGTTCAGCGAAGGGCCACGGTCGCTGTTGACCGCGGCAGGGCGCCCGGCCAGTTCGGCTGGCATGGCGCTGTCGGGTTTGATCTGCACGCGGATGTCGGAGGCCAGGTCATCGCTGTTGAGGCTGGCGCTGCTGACGATCTGGCCGGTGCGCACTTCGTCTTCGCCGGCCACCTGGAAGTTGACCCGGGTGCCTGGCTTGACCTCGTCGAACTGGCGGTAGCTGAAGCGTGCCTCGACCATCGGGGTGGTGGTGCGCGGCACCAGCTGGAAGATCGGCTGGCCTTTGGCGGCGTACTGGCCGTCGTCCACCAGCTGGCGGGCGACCACGCAATCGCAAGGGCTGGTGAGGGTGCCGGAGAGCTGCTTGCCGAACAGTTCCTCGATCTTCGCTGGCTCCAGCTGCGCGTCGTCCAGGTTGCCCTTGAGCATGTCCAGCATGCTGGTGGTGAAGCTGGCCAGCGGCGCGCCCTTGACGATCTGCCCACCGGTTTCGGCCAGGCTGTTGACGGTGCCGTCGCGCGGCATGGTGACGGTGGTGGTTGGCACGGCGACCACGCCGGCTTCGGCATGGCTGACGAAGTACATGCCATACAGTGACTTGGCGACGAAGCCGAAGGCGGCCACGCCGACCACGAACACGCCGAGGGTCACGGTCACCGCTTTCAGGCGGCCGAAGGCGGACAGCCCGGAGCCACCATCCTTCTGCTTGCGTGCCTTGGTGAAGTTGTCGCGCTGCAGGGTGCTGAGCACGTCGCCCACGGTGATCAGTTCACCCGACAGGTGGGTGGTGATGATGTGGCGCAGGGTGGCGATGTCGCGGGGTTCGAGGTTCTGGAACTGCGCGCCGGTACGGCCGCTGCCGCTGTTGTAGCCGCGCACCTGGAACTCGATGTCCATCGACAGGCCGAGGTTGTCGACCGTGAACTGCAGGCGACCGCGCAGCACTTCACCGACCGACAGTGGCTGTTTGGTGTGGAAGCTCAGGCCACCGGCGGAGAGGTCGTCGACCTTCACATCGTGGGCCTGGCGCTCTTTGTCGAGGAAGCGCAGCTTGGCCGGGATGCGCACCCGGGCGTGTTGGCGCTGGGCCTCGGACTCATGCACGACGTTGACGTTCACGGCGGTATTCATCTGGGTTTGTTCCTGTTAGTTCCGATCCGGGTTGGGCTCACACGACCATGAACAGCACAGCGACGAAGATGCTGGCAGCCGAGAAGGTCATGGTCCGCGAGGACCAGGTGTTGAACCATTGTTGAAAGCTGGCGAGGTCACGCTTGAGGGCAGTCGGTTGGCGGGTCCAGGACTGCTTGTCGAGGCGGAAGAACACGTAGATCTTCATCAGCGCGCCGACGATCTGGTTGTAATAGAGAATCAGCGGGTAGGCCGGGCCTACGTTGTGGCCCGAGCACAGCAGCATGACGGTGAGGATCAGGCGGGTGATGCCGATCCACAGCAGGTACACCAGCAGGTAGGCCATGCCGAACTTGAGGCTGGCGATCACCGCCACGGTCAGGCCGAGCAGGCTGGTCCACATCGACACGCGCTGGTCGAACAGCACGATGCTGGTGAACAGGCCCAGGCGGCGCAGGCCAAGGCCCAGGGCGCGGGAGTTCTGCCGCAGGTTGTTGCCGTACCAGCGGTACATCAGCTTGCGGCTGGCCTTGAGGAAGCTCTTCTCCGGCGGGTGCTCGACCGTGTTGATTGCAGCATCCGGCACGTAGAAGGTGTCGTAGCCCAGGCGCATCAGGCTGAACCAGCTGGACTTGTCGTCACCGGTGAGGAACTTGAAGCGGCCCAGGCGCCAGTGCATCAGCGAGTCGCTTTCGACGTCGGCGATGAACTCGGGGTTGGTCACCACGCTGGCGCGGAACATCGACATGCGCCCGGTCATGGTCAGCACGCGCTTGGACAGGGCCATCGAGCACATGTTGATGTGGCGCTGGGCGAAGCGCAGCTTGTGCCACTCGCTCATGATGTAGCCGCCGCGCACTTCGCAGAATTCGTTGGTGGTCAGGCCGCCGACGTTGGGGAACAGCTTGAACCACGGCACGGTCTTGCGCACCACGCCTTCGCCGAGCACGGTGTCACCGTCGATCACCGCGACCACGGCGTTTTCGTCCGGCAGCATCCGCGAGATGGCGCGGAAGCCATAGGCCAGGCCGTCGCGCTTGCCGGTGCCGGCGATACGCACGATGTCCAGCTTGACGTGTGCGGGCGGGTTGTAGCGGGCCCACAGGCTCTTCACCAGCAGTTCATCGGACATCTCCACCAGCGAGCAGACCACGGTGGTGGGGTAGCCGCATTCGATCGCCTCGCGGATCACCGAGCTGTACACCTGGGCGGTGGTCAGCGCTTCGATCCGGAAGCTGGTGACCATCAGGTACACGTGCGACGGTGCGGCGGCATCGCCCATCTTCTGTACCTTGCGGCGCAGGTACGGGTATACGCCGTAGAGGAAGATCATGCCGCGGATGAAATGGGTGGCGCCCATGGAATAGCGCCAGATGCCGACTGCGCCGACCAGGAAGATGAAGTGCTTCGACTGCGAGTCGAAGATATCGGCTGGCAGGGCCAGGGCGATCAGCATGAGCAGGCTCATGTAGAGCAGCCACCCGGCGCACTGCAACAGCACTGTCTGGAGCCTTTGCATGTTCAGCATCCGTCGAGAATTCGGGAAAGGGTGGGCAGCGGAGTTGGGGAAGCCCCCGCTGCCCGGCCGAGGGCTTACCAGCAGATGCCTTCGGTACGGCTGGTGGTGCAGGTCGGCTTGCTCATGAAGCCGACCAGGTCGATCACCTGCTTGCCTTCCGGCGCTTGCTGGGCAAGGGCGCGGAACTGCTCGTCACGGTTGCCCAGGACGATGACATCGGCGTTGTCGATGACTTTCTGGAAGTCGGCGTTGAGCAGCGACGAGACGTGGGGGATCTTCGACTCGATGTACTCTTTGTTCGCCCCGTGGACGCGGGCGTACTCGACGTTCTCGTCGTAGATGTCCAGCTGGTAGCCCTTGCCGATCAGGCGCTCGGCCAGTTCCACCAGCGGGCTCTCACGCAGGTCGTCGGTGCCGGCCTTGAAGCTCAGGCCGAGCAGGGCGACCTTGCGCTTGTCATGGGCTTCGATCAGTTCGAAGGCGTTCTGCACCTGCGATTCGTTGCTGCGCATCAGCGAGTCGAGCAGCGGTGCACGTACATCGAGGGACGCGGCGCGGTAGGTGAGGGCGCGCACGTCTTTCGGCAGGCACGAGCCACCGAAGGCGAAGCCAGGGCGCATGTAGTACTGCGACAGGTTGAGCACCTTGTCCTGGCAGACCACGTCCATCACGTCACGGCCATCGACGCCGACGGCTTTGGCGATGTTGCCGATCTCGTTGGCGAAGGTGACCTTGGTGGCGTGCCACACGTTGCAGGTGTACTTGATCATCTCGGCCACTTCGATCGGCTTGCGGATGACCGGTGCGTCGAGTTCTTCGTACAGGGCTTGCAGCACGTCGCCGCTGGCCTTGTCCAGTTCACCGATGACGGTCATCGGCGGCTGGTCGTAGTCCTTGATCGCGGTGCTTTCACGCAGGAACTCCGGGTTCACGGCCACGCCGAAGTCGACGCCGGCCTTCTTGCCCGAGCAGTCTTCGAGAATCGGGATCACCACGTTCTTCACGGTGCCCGGCAGCACGGTGCTGCGGACCACGATGGTGTGGCGGCGCTCGCTGTCGCGCAGCACATAGCCGATTTCGCGGCACACCGACTCGATGTACTCGAGGCCCAGGTCGCCATTCTTCTTGCTCGGGGTGCCGACGCAGATCATCGACACGTCGCTGGCGCGGATGGCCTCGGCGAAGTCGGTGGTGCCACGCAGGCGGCCGTTGGCGATGCCTTGTTGCAGCAGTGCTTCCAGGCCAGGTTCGACGATGGGCGACTTGCCCTGATTGATCAGGTCGATCTTGGTCTTGGACACGTCCACACCAATCACGTCATGGCCTCGCGCCGTCAGGCAGCCCGCACAGACCGCACCCACATAACCCAAACCAAAGATGCTGATACGCATCGCTATCACCTCATGTGTTTATCACGCCAGCTCCTCCGGGAAGAGCCGGACTGGGTTGATTAACAACAGTTTTCGGGCGCACGGATCCATGGCGAATTGCTCACTTCGCCGAGCGCAGGCATGAATAAATCCGTCGCGCACAAAGTTGTGCACTAAAAGTTGGCAGTAATAAGCCAGTATTTAAAAGGCGTGCCCTGTCATGCAGCCGTCTTTATTGCAATGCGCTAACGGGCGCACTGCTGTGCTTGTTCTTTCAAGTGGAAAAATCCTTTGAAATCAACCACTAGGACGAATTTTAAGGGGCGCGTCTGTCCTCCATGGACGGGGCCTTCGGGGTAACCCGTTGCACCGGTCTAACTTTGTGAGGCGGGTGCTAGTCACCTGCCGGTTGTCATCTGTAAGTCATCTCTCACACCCCATGGGCAGGAAATTCGTTACGGCACTATGAGCGATGGGCCGCTGTAGAAGTTCCTGAGCGGGTTCCGCTTCGATGAAAGATTTCTAAATAATTTTTCAGTAGCAAATACTTTCAAACTGATAGCACGTCACAGTTTCACCCCCGGTTATAAAGGACGAGACTGAAGCGAGGTGTTGTTATGCCAGCATGAAAAAATATTTTTCAAAATTCGTCAAAAAAGCACGAACGGTCTTATGACGTTTGGCGATAGAAGGGCGCTTGTCGAGTTTTTGGCGCCTGATTATTGACTTGGTGGCTTTTTACAATCGCCCTGCAATGGGGCATTGGTTGGCACATATCCGGTAACACTCAAAGGCCTCACGAAAGCTAAGGCTTTGCCAGCGACTGCCGTTACCCCCTTTGGACGCTCTGTGGAGCTGTTCATGTACGAAGGAGCGTCTTGGGCAACCTCGGGCCACTGGCCACCGCGGGTGTCTCATCCATCAATCACATGGAAGAGACGAGAGAAAGCGTATGAAGACGACAACACAGGTTCTGATCGGCGGGGTATCGCTGCTGCTTGTTGGCATGGTGCAGGCGGGGCCGAACGTCAATGTGACGTTCAAGAATCTCGGAGGGCAGGACGCCGTACTGAAAATGGTGACCTCCAATGAAAGCAGCACGTACCAGATAGCAACTCCGAAGCCGGCCAATAAAGTAGCGACGAAGATGCAGACCACGTTTGATGTACAGCGTGTGATAAGCCCTGACGTCAATGCAGCAATGGTACGTTATACGCTAGGTGGTAAGACTTGCGCGTTTGGGACGACCTTCCAGATGAGAGTTTTAACAGGGGGAATCAAACAGCCGGAGTGGACTAAAACGGCGACACCGAGCGGAGGGGCTACCTGCACTGCGAACATCACGCGTACCAATGCCGACTACTCATGGTCAGTTGAATTCACTATGAAGTAATTCTGCATATTTGGATTGGGCAGTAGCACGCATCTGAATGGACTGCGTGTTGCTGCTGGACGGCGGATATTTTCGGGTGAGGTGATATATGCAACTTCCAAAAAATACGGTTTTCGCAAAAGGACAAATGCCAGAGACCCTGCCGGTCAGGCGAGCCCCGAGTGTTGAGAAAGAGTCACAGGTCAAAGCGCTTGAAAGTGACCGTAAGCCAGAAAATTCGGAGCTTTCAAGCCTTTCTCTGCAGCTCAGTGCTGCAGCGCAACGCGCGGCGATTCGAGACAGTCAGCTTTCTCGTAGCGAACTGTCGGCATTGGCTGCACGCATGCTGGAAAAGCTGACGGGTGCCAGCTACTCATTCAGCAAGTCATCGTACGATAACTTTTTGCCCGACACCGATGATAGGGAATTGTTGGCGCGGGCTCAGCAAGCCACCGACTTCGCGAATGGTCGAGGTCCCAATCCATTTACGGGTTTGTCCTCTGATCAACTCAGTTTGATTACATATGATGAGGGTAGTGACTTTACTGTAAATGAGCGCCGAGCTGCGCGATTGGAGTTGGCAGGTCGACGATCGGAATGGTCAGTCTACATAACCCAAAAAATGGAAGGTGAACGCCAGCGAACAGGAGGGGTAGAACAAGGTGTACGCGAGATTATCGAGTATTACAGAGCGCTTCCGGCTATGGAAGAGTCGCAGATTCTGGGTAATTGGGAGATGGATTACAGAATGATGCTCTCTCGCTACGGTGAAGAGGGCGAAGCATTCGATATGTCATTGATCGACCTCGTTGCCAAACAATGGAAAACGGAAGAAAACTCGTCCTCAATGCCGTTTGATCCCACCTCTGATGCCATTGGCCAGGAGGGCACCAAGGGATGACCTCGATCATTTCCCTGCACGGCGTCACACGTCGGCTGGGAGGTGAAGCCGTCCTCCAGGACGTATCGTTTTCCCTCCCCGCTGGCCAATCCTGCGCCATCATCGGTGCATCCGGCTCTGGCAAAAGCACGCTACTCAACCTGATCGGTCTCCTTGACCAGCCCTGTCATGGGCGTCTGGTACTGGATGGAAATGAGGCGGCACAAGCCGATGCCGATCAGCGTGCAATTACACGTAATCGCCTGCTTGGTTTCGTGTTCCAGAGTTTCAACCTGCTGCCACAGCTGTCCGTGCTGGAAAATGTTGCGCTGCCGTTGAGCTACCGCGGCATCCGCCTGGCTTCGGCTCGGCAGATCGCCAAGGTCCAGTTGGAGAAAGTCGGCCTGGAGCCTCGTGCGAAGTATCGCCCGGCCGACCTCTCCGGCGGCCAGCGGCAGCGAGTGGCAATTGCCAGGGCTTTGGTTACAGAACCACGGATTCTGCTGGCCGATGAGCCCACCGGCAACCTGGATGGTGACACGGCGCGGGGCATCATTGGGCTGCTGACGACGTTGAACCGTGAGCAGTTCATGACGCTGCTGATGGTGACGCATGACCCGGCCATGGCGCGGTGCATGGACCGGTGCCTGCTGGTTCGCAATGGTGGCGTATTCGATGCCTGAAGCCGGCTACGGCCCTGCAACTGGGCTTGCGCCTGGGCATGAGCGCGCAGTTGGCGCTGTTGCTTCACCGCCAGGAGCAGGCGATGGTGGTGCCTGCACAGGCGTTGCAGGTGGACGAGGCCGGGCGCACCTATGTGCTGTTTCGGGCCGACGAGCGCCAGGCACCGCGCAAAGTGCCGGTCACGCCGGGCTCGATGGGGGGGCAAGGTGTCGAAGTACAGGGGCTGGAGAGTGGCTCCGTGCTGATACTGCCGGAGCCGCCAGGCGGCTCCGACATCGATCAGTCGGCTGGATGATCGCGCAGGAACACTAGATGATCGGCCTTCGACTGCTCGGCACTGTAGTAGTAGCCCTGCACGTCGAACTGCTTGAGCCGCTCCGGATCGTTGACCCGCTCCTGGATCACGAAGCGGCTCATCATGCCGCGGGCCTTCTTGGCGTAGAAGCTGATGATCTTGTACTGGCCGTTCTTCAGGTCCTTGAAGTCGACGTTGATCACCCGGCCCTTGAGCGCGCTGCGTTTCACCGCGCTGAAGTATTCGTTACTGGCCAGGTTCAGCAGCAGGTCGTCGCCCTGGTCGGCCAGCGCCTGGTTCAGCCATTCGCTGATGCGCGTGCCCCAGAAGGCATACAGGTCCTTGCCGCGGGCATTGGCCAGCTTGGTGCCCATTTCCAGGCGGTAGGGCTGCATCAGGTCGAGCGGGCGCAGCAGGCCGTACAGGCCGGAGAGCATGCGCAAATGTTCCTGGGCATAGCTGAAATCGTCCTCGCCGAGGGTTTCGGCATCCAGGCCGGTGTACACGTCACCTTTGAACGCCAGCAGCGCCTGCTTGGCGTTGGCCTGGGTGAAGTCCGGGGTCCAGCTGCCGAAGCGCGCGGCATTGAGGCCGGCGAGCTTGTCGGACAGGTGCATCAGCTCGCTGATCTGCGCCGGCGACAGTTCGCGCAGCTGCAGGATCAGTTCCTGGGAATCGTCCAGGTATTGCGGCAGGGTGAAGCGCTCGGTCACCGGCGCGGTGTCGTAGTCGAGGGTCTTGGCGGGGGAAATCACCGTCAGCATCGGGTCGGCTCCTGGAATCGTTGCGGGGAATTCTACGGATCGCGGCCGCTTACGCCAAACTATGGCGACAATAGTCACAGACCATCGCCGAAGCAGGCGTTATAGTGCGCGTTTTGGCTGTCACGGAGAGACCGATCGTGCGCATTGCCGGGGCCTTGCTGGCCACCTTGTTGAGCCTGGCCACCCAGGCCGCCCCCATGCCCCCGGCCAGCCTGGACCGCAGCCAGTGGCCAGAGCAGTTGGACAGCCCGGTGCTGTTCGACGTCGCCTCGCGGGCCGAGATCCTGTCGTTCGCCCGGGTGCTGCATGAAAGCGAGCTGCTCGACGATGGCGCGCTGGCTGCGCGGTTGGGCCTGCGGCAGATCAACCTGCAGAAGATCCGCGCTGTGCGCGCGCAGATGTGGCAGCGGTTGTGGCAGGGCTACCAGCAGGCGCAGCGCAGCTGCGAACAGGATGCCTCATTCTGCTACCTGCTTGAGTCTATGGCCGACTTGCGCACCAAGGCGGCGACATTCGCCACCGATGTCGGCACGTTCTATACCGGTTGGATCGAGCCCAGCCATCAGTTCCATGTGCGTTACCTGGATGAGCAGCTGCGCAAGGCCGCGTTGCTGCCGCAGACCAGCAGCGAGGTCGAACGCCTGTCCAGCCGCGAGCGCAATGGCGATGAACTGAACGACCGCATGTTCCTGCTGACCTTCGTCGGTGGCCCGGGGGCCGAGGGAGGTAGCACCGATGAACTGACCGAGTACCTGCGCAAGCAGAAGCTGCAGGGCACTTTCTTTGTCCTGGGCAATCGCCTGCAGCAGCGGCGTGATACCGGCGCGGCCAATGCGCTGGCTCAGCTGTATGCTGGCCAATGCGTGGGTATCCAGGGATGGGAATATCGCTCTCACGCCCAGTGGCAGGGTTGGCAGGACTCGATCAAGCGCGCCCAGGCGCGGGTCCAGGCCGACCTGCCGGAACAATACGTGCCGCTGTTCCGCCCGCCCTATGGCCAGCGCCGGGCTGACGGCGAAGCCTTCATGGCCAGCCAGCAATTGCGGGTTTCGCTATGGGATATCGACGCTCAGGATGATGGCCCACTGACTGCCGACGCTTCGGCCCAGCGGGTGGTGACCTTGATGCTGCTATGGCGCAAAGGGGTGATCCAGTTCCACGACAGCCTGCCCAAGGCGCAGCCAGCGGTCGAGTGGGTGCTGCACAACACGGTGCAGAGCGGGATCGGCTGGGAAGGTTGCCGTGATTACG
Source organism: Pseudomonas sp. NPDC089422 (assembly GCF_044749405.1). Lineage (NCBI taxonomy): Bacteria > Pseudomonadati > Pseudomonadota > Gammaproteobacteria > Pseudomonadales > Pseudomonadaceae > Pseudomonas > Pseudomonas sp. NPDC089422. The sequence goes on along the minus strand of NZ_JBIVHW010000004.1, from coordinate 324,721 downwards.
CTTATCGCGAATAGAGGGTATGACTTTTGACTGTAGTCTCGTCTGGCGTTGCCGCCAAGCGCTCTTCGTCAATCGGAAAAATAAACTTCAAAATCTCGTAAAAATGCTTTTTTCAGTCATCGTTTTTGCGGTATGAAGAAACCAGACAGCCGATTCCTGCAGCACAGGTGGCGTCATCCAGGCCCACCTTGCCAGGTACGCTTCCCGCCCGTAGCAACGCGGATACGGGGAGAACGGCGGTCACTCTGCGGCACTACAGAGCGTGCCGTGTGGCTTCGACATAAGGTGACCGAGTATGGATGACCAAGGACGCAACCCTTCCTCCAGCAAGCCAATCCTCTATGTGCTCGATACCAACGTCCTGATTCACGACCCTAACGCATTACTCAACTTCGAGGAGCATCACGTCGCCATTCCGATGACGGTGCTGGAGGAACTCGACAAGCTCAAGACCGGTAAACAGACCATCGCCGCCGAATGTCGCCAGGCCATCCGCCTGATCGACCAGACCCTGGGTGACGCTTCGCCCAGCGATGTCGAGCAGGGCGTGCCGATCCAGCGCGGCAAGAGCGGGCCCAAGGGGTTCCTGTCGATCCTGATGAGCCCGCGCAACGAGCCCAGCAAGTTGCTGCCGGAAAACCTCAACGACAACATCATCATCAACACCCTGCTCGAGGTACGGACCCGGCGCACCGACCTGGACGTGGTGCTGGTCACCAAAGACATCAACATGCGCCTGAAAGCGCGCGCCTGCGGGATCGCGGCCGAGGACTACAGCACTGACCAGCTGGTCGACGACGTGTCCTTGCTGTCCAAGGGCTATCACTCGGTCACCGGCTCGTTCTGGGACCGGGTGAGCAAGGTCGATACCCGTCAGGAGCGCGGCCGCACCTGGCATCGGGTTCAAATGATCGACAACCTGCCCGCCGTGCACATCAACGAGTTCATCATCGACGAGCAAGGTTTTGTCGGCTGGGTAAAAGGCATCCGTAACGATGAACTGCTATTGCTCGACCTGCACCAGGAGCCGTTGCTGCATCAGGAGGCCTGGGGCCTGAAGCCACGGGACATTCATCAGAGCCTGGCACTGTTCGCCTTGCTCGACCCGGATATCCACCTGGTCAACCTGACCGGCGCTGCCGGCTCCGGCAAGACCATCCTGGCCCTGGCCGCCGCCATCGAGCAGACCATGGTCAGCAAGCGCTACCGGCGTATCATCGCCACTCGCAGCGTGCAGGGGCTGGACCAGGAGATCGGCTTCCTGCCGGGCACCGAGGCGGAGAAGATGGAGCCTTGGCTGGGCGCCATCACCGACAACCTCGAAGCCTTGCACATGGACGACGAAAGCACCCATGGCAGCGTCGAGTACATCCTCGAGCGCGTGCCGCTGCAGTTCAAGTCGCTCAACTACATCCGTGGGCGCAGCTTCCAGCAGAGCCTGATCCTCATCGATGAGTGCCAGAACCTCACGCCGCACCAGATGAAGACCATCATCACTCGGGCCGGCTCCGGTTCCAAGGTGGTGTGCCTGGGCAACCTGGCGCAGATCGACACGCCTTACCTGTCCGCGACCAGCTCGGGCCTGACCTACCTGACCGAGCGCTTCAAGGACTTCCCCCATGGCGTGCACATCACCCTGCAGGGTGTGCCACGCTCGGTGCTGGCCGAGTACGCCGAGTCTCACCTGTAACCCTCCCAGCCGGGCGGCTCGCTGCCCGGCTTTTTTCCACTGCGCAATCCTGACCCACGGGTTTACACTCTCTGTTCCCTTCACAGGAGCAGAGCAGTGCTGACTCATCTTGATTCCCAGGGGCGCGCCAACATGGTCGACGTCACTGAAAAGGCCGTGACCGAGCGCGAGGCCGTGGCCGAAGCGCGGGTGCGCATGTTGCCGCAGACCTTGCAGATGATCGTCGACGGCGAGCATCCCAAGGGCGATGTGTTCGCCGTGGCGCGAATTGCCGGTATCCAGGCGGCGAAGAAGACCAGTGACCTTATCCCGCTGTGCCACCCGTTGATGCTGACCAGCGTCAAGGTCGAACTGAGCGCCGAAGGCCAGGACGCGGTGCGCATCGTCGCCCGCTGCAAGCTGGCCGGGCAGACCGGCGTCGAGATGGAGGCGCTGACCGCCGCCAGCGTCGCCGCGCTGACGATCTACGACATGTGCAAGGCGGTCGACAAGGGCATGGTCATCGAGCAGGTGCGCCTGCTGGAAAAGCTCGGTGGCAAGAGCGGGCACTACAAGGTGGAGGCATGATGAAGGTCAAGGTGATGTACTTCGCCCGTTACCGCGAGCTGCTGGGCGTCGATGCCGAGCGCCTGGAGGGCGAGTTCAAGGTGGTCGACGATGTGCGCCAGGCCCTGGTGGCCAAGGGCGGGCAGTACGCAGTGCTGGCCGAGCAGAACCTTATGAGTGCGCGCAATGAAGAGCTGTGCAAGCTCGATGAGCCGTTGGAAGAGGGTGATGAAGTGGCATTCTTCCCGCCGGTGACCGGAGGCTGAACATGGCAGTGCGAGTGCAACACGGGGCGTTCGACCCGGGGGCCGAGGTCAATGCCATGCATGCGGCCAATGTCGGCGTCGGTGCGGTGGTCGGTTTCGTTGGCTATGTGCGCGATTTCAATGATGGTCGGGACGTGGCGGGGATGTTCCTCGAGCATTACCCGGGCATGACCGAGAAGGCCCTGGCCAAGATCGTGGTCGAGGCCGAGCAGCGCTGGCCGTTGCTCAAGGTCGAGGTACTGCACCGCATCGGTGCGCTGGAACCGGGTGAGCCGATCGTCTTTGTCGGCGTGGCCAGTGCCCATCGGCAGGCGGCGTTCGATGCCTGCAACTTCATCATGGACTACCTGAAGACCCGAGCGCCGTTCTGGAAGAAGGAAAATACCCAGGACGGGCCGCGCTGGGTGGAAGGCAAGCAGAGTGACCAGGATGCTGCAGGGCGCTGGTAAGGCAGGACACAGATCGCTTTTGCAGGAGCGGCACAAGGCCGCTCCTGCAACGATCAGTGATGCTTGCGCGGTACCGGCTTCAAAAGCTCATCCGGCGGCATTTCGCACTTGATCTTGCGCCCCAGCAGCTCTTCGATCGCCGGCAGCTGGTAGGAGTCATCTTCACCGGCAAAGCTGATCGATACGCCTTCAGCACCCGCACGCCCGGTGCGGCCGATGCGGTGCACATAGTCGTCCGGATCTTCCGGCAGGGTGAAGTTGATCACATGGCTGATGCCATCGATGTGAATCCCGCGCCCGGCCACATCGGTCGCCACCAGTACGGTGATGCGCCCTTCGCGGAAGTTTTCCAGGGTACGAATACGCTTGTGCTGCGGCACATCGCCAGACAATTGCGCGGCATTGATGCCGTCGCGCACGAGTTTTTCCTCGATGCGCCGCACCTCGTCCTTGCGGTTGGCAAACACCATTACCCGTTCCCACTTGTTCTGGGTCACCAGGTTGTACAGCAGCTTGTACTTGTCGCTGCCGGCTACCGCATACACGTGTTGCTCGACCGTTTCGCTGGCGACGTTCTCCGGCTCGATCTCGACGATCGCCGGGTTGGTGGTCCACTGTTTGGCCAGGTTCATCACGTCGTCGGTGAAGGTGGCGGAGAACAGCAGGGTCTGGCGTTCGCTCTTCGGCGGGGTCTGGCGGATGATCTGCCGGACCTGGGGGATGAAGCCCATGTCGAGCATGCGGTCGGCTTCGTCCAGCACCATCACCTCGACCATGTCCAGGTGCACTTCGCCGCGCTGGTTGAAGTCCAGCAGACGGCCCGGGGTGGCCACCAGGATGTCGCAATGGCGGGCCTCCAGGGCCTTGAGCTGCTTGTCGAAGTCCATGCCACCGACGAAGCTCATCACGTTCAGGCCGGTGTACTTGGTCAGGGCCACGGCGTCCTTGGCGATCTGTACCACCAGTTCGCGGGTTGGCGCGATGATCAGCGCGCGCGGCTCGCCCATGTAGCGCTCTTTCGGCGGCGGCGTCTGCTGCAGCTGGGAAATGATCGAAATCAGGAACGCCGCCGTCTTGCCGGTACCGGTCTGGGCGCGACCGATGGCGTCCTGGCCAGCCAGGGTGTAACCCAGTACCTGCGCCTGGATCGGGGTGCAGTAAGGAAAACCGAGGTCGTGGATGGCGTGCATCAGCTCGTTGGAGAGCTTGAAGTCGTGAAAGCGGGTCTTGCCTTCCTGCGGCTCGACCACGAAGTCTTCCGGCTTCCACAGGCTCGCCTGGGGCTTGGGTTTGCGTTCGCGACGTGGTTTGTCCTTGGCCGGCTTGTCGGCAGCGGCTGGGGCGTCGGCAGGTGCTTCGGCCTTGGCGGCGGGCTTTGCGCGCGGCGCAGCCGGTTTCGGCTCGGGCCGAGCCTCTGCAGTGGGGGCGGGCGCCGTTGGCGTCACGCTGGCAGCAGGAGCGACGGCCTGTGGCGCGGCGTCTCCTTTGCCGAATATTTTCTTGAGTGCCTTGAGCACGATCGTCTCATCAACTGGTTAAGGAATGTACGCCGGGCAGTGTAATGCAAGATCTGGGCGCGGCGTAGCGGAAAACTCCCACAACTACAGATGGGGTTGGCTTATTGCAATTGCTTGCTCAGCCAGTCGTGGATATCGCTCAGTTCCTCGACCACCACCTCGTGCTCCATCGGGTATTCGTGCCAGCGTGCGGCGACACCCCAGCTGTTGAGGTATTCAAACGCGGTACGGCCCATGGACGGAATCACCACCGGGTCGTGCACGCCGTGCAGGCACAGGGCCGGGGTGCGTTGCTGGCAGGCGCTCAGCTGGTGGCTGTCGGTGAAGGTCGGGGCGTAGGTGGACAGGGCGATCACGCCGCCCAGCGCTTCCTGCCACTTTATATAGGCGGTGTGCAGGACCACCGCGCCGCCCTGGGAGAAACCGGCGAGGAAGATCCGCGACAGGTTGATGCCCTTGGCCTGCTCGGCCTTGATCAGGCCGATGATCTGTTCGGCCGATTCTTCCAGCTGCGCTTCGTCGATGGCGCGGGCCGGGGTCATGGCCTTGATGTCGTACCAGCTGGGCATGGCGTAGCCGCCGTTGATGGTCACCGGGCGGGTCGGCGCCTGGGGCATGACGAAACGGGTGCTGAGCAGGCGTTCCTGCATGAATTCGGCCACAGGTAGGAAGTCGTAACGGTCGGCACCCAAACCGTGCAACCAGATCACACAGGCGTCGGCGGTTTTCTGGGGTTCGAGAATCAGCGGGTTGGTCATGACTGCTCCGAAAGAGTGCGGGTCTTGTTATGGCGTGCGTGAAAAGAAGGCGCTGCAATTGATTGTCAGAAAAAGAATGTCGCAACGATACAACTTTTCCTACTTGACGAATGCTTAAACGCTACAGCCAAAAGATCTGGTACGCGCTTTGCTATTCAACCTTCGATGCGAAGGGCAAAGCCCGACGGTAACACCCTTCGCACGCGAAGGCTGTCACAGAACAGCCCATTGCGCCAATTGACCCAAGAACAAGCCAACACGGGTCGGATGCGCCTCATAAGGGTGCGGTGCAATTCCGGCTCATACAACAAGAGCGATTTGGAGGTTGTGAATGAAGATGTTGAAAACCACCCTGGCAGTCCTGACCGCTGCCGCTGCACTGGGCGCCGTGAGCACCGCCCAGGCCGGCGCCACCCTCGATGCGGTAAAGAAGAAGGGCTTCGTCCAGTGTGGCGTGAGCGACGGTCTTCCAGGCTTCTCGGTGCCTGATGCGCAGGGCAAGATCGTCGGTATCGACGCCGACGTCTGCCGCGCCGTGGCCGCCGCGGTGTTCGGCGACGCAAGCAAGGTCAAGTTCAGCCAGCTCAACGCCAAGGAACGCTTCACCGCCCTGCAGTCGGGCGAGGTCGACGTGCTGTCGCGCAACACCACCTGGACCAGCTCGCGTGATGCCGGCATGGGCCTGGTGTTCGCCGGTGTCACCTACTACGACGGCGTTGGCTTCCTGGTCAACAAGAAGCTCGGCGTTTCCAGCGCCAAGGAACTGGACGGCGCGACCATCTGCATCCAGGCCGGTACCACCACCGAACTGAACGTGTCGGACTTCTTCCGTGCCAATGGCCTGAAGTACACCCCGATCACCTTCGACACCTCCGACGAAAGCGCCAAGTCGCTGGAGTCCGGCCGTTGCGACGTGCTGACCTCGGACAAGTCGCAGCTGTTCGCCCAGCGCTCCAAGCTGGCCGCGCCGACCGACTACGTGGTACTGCCGGAAACCATCTCCAAGGAGCCCCTGGGCCCGGTGGTGCGTAAAGGCGACGAAGACTGGTTCAGCATCGTCAAGTGGACCCTGTTCGCCATGCTCAATGCCGAAGAGGCCGGCATCACCTCGAAGAACGTCGAGGCCGAGGCCAAGTCCACCAAGAACCCGGACGTCGCCCGCCTGCTCGGCGCGGACGGTGAATATGGCAAGGACCTCAAGCTGCCCAAAGACTGGGTAGTGCAGATCGTCAAGCAAGTCGGCAACTACGGCGAAGTGTTCGAGAAGAACCTGGGCCAGAGTACCGACCTGAAGATCGACCGTGGCATGAACGCCCTGTGGAACAACGGCGGCATCCAGTACGCGCCACCTGTGCGCTGATGGCTGCACCCTGCGGCGGCATCCCGCCGCCGCAGGTTGTTCGAATCCCTATTTTTCGGGGCACTTCATGCAAAATCAAATTGACGCACCCAAGGGGCTGTCCCTGAACGACCCGCGTGTGCGCGCCTGGCTGTTCCAGATTCTCACGATCGTCTTCGTGGTGGGCCTGGGCTGGTACCTGTTCCACAACACCCAGACCAACCTGCAACACCGGGGTATCACCTCGGGTTTCGACTTTCTCGAGCGTAGCGCCGGGTTCGGCATTGCCCAGCACCTGATTCCCTATGTGGAGTCCGACAGCTATGCGCGGGTGTTCGTCATCGGCCTGCTCAATACCCTGCTGGTGACGTTCATTGGCGTGATCCTGGCGACCGTCCTCGGCTTCATCATCGGCGTGGCGCGGCTGTCGCCGAACTGGATGATCAGCAAGCTGGCGACCGTGTATGTTGAAACCTTCCGCAACATTCCGCCGCTGCTGCAGATCCTGTTCTGGTACTTCGCGGTGTTCCTGACCCTGCCGGGGCCAAGGGGCAGCATCAACATCGATGACACCTTCTTCATCAGCAACCGTGGCCTGAACATGCCCGGCGCCTCGATGGCCGATGGCTTCTGGCCGTTCGTGGTCGCCCTGCTGCTGGCGCTGCTGGCAATCGTGGTGATGGTGCGCTACGCCAACAAGCGTTTCGACGAAACCGGCGAGCCGTTCCACAAGTTCTGGGTGGGGCTGGCGCTGCTCATCGCCATTCCTGGCGCCTGCGCGCTGCTGTTGGGCAGCCCGGTGCATTGGGAGGTGCCGCAGCTCAAGGGCTTCAACTTCGTCGGTGGTTGGGTGTTGATCCCTGAGCTGTTGGCGCTGACCCTGGCGTTGACTATCTACACGGCGGCATTCATTGCCGAGATCGTGCGTTCGGGCATTCGTTCGGTGAGCCACGGCCAGACCGAGGCGGCCCACTCGCTTGGCCTACGCGACGGCCCGACCCTGCGCAAGGTGATCATCCCCCAGGCACTGCGGGTGATCATCCCGCCGCTGACCAGCCAATACCTGAACCTGGCGAAGAACTCGTCGCTGGCGGCCGGTATCGGCTATCCGGAGATGGTGTCGCTGTTCGCCGGTACCGTGCTCAACCAGACCGGCCAGGCCATCGAGGTGATCGCCATCACCATGAGTGTCTATCTCGCCATCAGCATCAGCATTTCGCTGCTGATGAACTGGTACAACAAGCGCATCGCGCTGATCGAGCGGTGAGGATACGCCCGTGAATGCCCATGTTTTCAAACCCGACATGCCGCCACCGGTGAAAACCGTCGGCGTGCTCGCATGGATGCGTGCAAACCTGTTTTCCAGCTGGCTCAACACCTTGCTGACCCTGTTCGCCGTGTACCTGGTGTGGCTGATCGTGCCACCGCTGGTGCAGTGGGCGTTGATCGACGCCAACTGGGTCGGCACCACCCGCGCCGACTGCACGAAAGAGGGCGCCTGCTGGGTGTTCGTGCAGCAGCGCTTCGGCCAGTTCATGTACGGCTACTATCCGGTCGAGCTGCGCTGGCGCGTGGACCTCACCGTGTGGCTGGCCGTGCTCGGCGCGGCGCCACTGTTCATCCAGCGCTTCCCGCGCAAGGCCTTCTATGGCCTGGGCTTCCTGGTGCTGTACCCGGTCATCGCCTACACCTTGCTGCACGGCGGCGTACTGGGCCTGAGCAACGTCGCCACCAGCCAGTGGGGCGGCCTGATGCTGACCCTGGTGATCGCCACCGTGGGCATCGTCGGCGCCTTGCCGCTGGGTATCCTGCTGGCCCTTGGGCGGCGCTCGCGGATGCCGGCGGTGAAGGTGGTCTGCGTGACCTTCATCGAGTTCTGGCGTGGCGTGCCGTTGATCACCGTGCTGTTCATGTCGTCGGTGATGTTGCCGTTGTTCCTGCCTGAAGGCATGAGCTTCGACAAGCTGCTGCGGGCGATGATCGGCGTGATCCTGTTCCAGTCGGCGTACGTTGCCGAGGTGGTCCGCGGCGGTCTGCAAGCCATCCCCAAGGGCCAGTACGAAGCCGCCGCGGCCATGGGCCTGGGCTACTGGCGCTCGATGGGCCTGGTGATTCTGCCGCAGGCGCTCAAGCTGGTGATCCCCGGCATCGTCAACACCTTCATCGCCCTGTTCAAGGACACCAGCTTGGTGATCATCATCGGCCTGTTCGACCTGCTCAACAGCGTCAAGCAAGCCGCCGCCGACCCGGCCTGGCTGGGCATGGCCACCGAGGGCTACGTGTTTGCCGCCCTGGTGTTCTGGATTTTCTGTTTCGGTATGTCCCGCTACTCCATGCACCTGGAGCGCAAGCTGGACACTGGCCACAAGCGTTAGGAGTTTCGAAATGAGTGAAGCGATCAAGCAGCCTGCCGGCCCCGAAGGCATCATCCAGATGCAGGGCGTGAACAAGTGGTACGGCCAGTTCCATGTGCTCAAGGACATCAACCTGAACGTGCGCCAGGGCGAGCGCATCGTCCTGTGTGGCCCATCCGGCTCCGGCAAGTCGACCACCATCCGCTGCCTCAACCGCCTGGAAGAGCACCAGCAGGGCCGCATCGTGGTCGATGGCGTGGAGCTGACCAACGACCTCAAGCAGATCGAGGCGATCCGCCGCGAGGTGGGCATGGTGTTCCAGCACTTCAACCTGTTCCCGCACCTGAGCATTCTGGAAAACTGCACCCTGGCGCCGATGTGGGTGCGCAAGATGCCCCGGCGCAAGGCCGAGGAAATCGCCATGCACTACCTGGAGCGGGTGCGTATTCCGGAGCAGGCCCACAAGTTCCCGGGGCAGCTGTCAGGTGGCCAGCAGCAGCGTGTGGCGATTGCCCGGGCGCTGTGCATGAAGCCGAAGATCATGCTGTTCGACGAGCCGACCTCGGCGCTGGACCCGGAAATGGTCAAGGAAGTGCTCGACACCATGGTCGGCTTGGCCGAGGACGGCATGACCATGCTTTGCGTGACCCACGAAATGGGCTTTGCCCGCACCGTGGCGAACCGGGTGATCTTCATGGACAAGGGGGAGATCGTCGAGCAGGCGGCGCCGGATGACTTCTTCGACCGACCGCGCAGTGACCGGACCAAGCTGTTCCTCAGCCAGATCCTGCACTGAGGCAAAGAAAAGGGGCCGCAAAGCGGCCCCCGCTTGAGGCCTTAATTATCTTCCGGGTTGGCAGCGGGCGCCGGCGGCGGGCGCAGTCCCACCTCGGCAATCAGCTTGAGCTGCTGACCATTGCGCATCACCTCGATGGTGATCTTGTCGGTCGGCTTGATCCGCGCCACCTGGTTCATCGACTTGCGCCCGTCACCCGCCGGTTCGCCGTTGATGCTCAGGATCACGTCACCCAACTGCAAACCGGCCTTCTGCGCCGGGCCGTCGCGGAAGATACCGGCCACCACGATGCCTGGGCGGCCCTGCATGCCGAACGATTCAGCCAGTTCCTGGCTCAACGGTTGCACCTCGATGCCCAGCCAGCCGCGAATCACCTGGCCATGTTCGACGATCGATTTCATCACTTCCAGCGCCAGCTTGATCGGGATGGCGAAGCCGATGCCCTGGGAACCGCCGGACTTGGAGAAGATCGCGGTGTTGATGCCGACCAGGTTGCCATTGGCGTCGACCAGCGCACCACCGGAGTTGCCCGGGTTGATCGCCGCGTCGGTCTGGATGAAGTCTTCGTAGTTGTTCAGGCCCAGCTGGTTGCGGCCGGTGGCACTGATAATGCCCATGGTCACGGTCTGACCCACGCCGAACGGGTTGCCGATGGCCAGCACCACGTCACCGATGTGGATGTTGTCGGAGCGGCCGATGGTGATGGCTGGCAGGTTCTTCAGGTCGATCTTCAGCACCGCCAGGTCGGTTTCCGGGTCGCTGCCGATGACCCGTGCCAGGGTTTCGCGGCCGTCCTTCAGGGCCACGACGATCTGGTCGGCGCCGCTGGTGACGTGGTTGTTGGTCAGCAGGTAGCCCTCGGGGCTCATGATCACCGCCGAGCCCAGGCTCGACTCCCAGCGGCGCTGCTTGGGCAGGTTGTCACCGAAGAAGCGGCGGAACTGCGGGTCTTCGAACAGCGGGTGAGCGGTCTTGTTCACCACCTTGGTGGTGTACAGGTTGACCACGGCCGGGGCGGCCAGGGTCACGGCGTCGGCGTAGGACACCGGGCCCTGCATGATCCGCGTGGTTTGCGGGGCTTGCTGCAGGTTGACGTCCTGGCTGGGCAGACCGACCCACTCCGGGTAGCGCTGGATGATCAGTACGGCGATCAGAATACCGGTGAGCAGGGGCCAGCCAAAGTAACGCAAAGCCTTGAACATGAACGAGTCCTGGAAAGAGCGGGGGCCGGTGGCCGCGCAGTGGGGCATGAGCGCGCGCGATCATACACCGGTTCCCCCGATGCCGGCGACGGCCCATAATGGCCGGCATTATACGGGCGTTCTGCAGGCGTTGCGCCCGTGAAAAACGCAGATTTCGAGGAGATTTTCATGGCCGTCGCACTCAACACCCTGGTCGAGGAAGCCGAACGCTACCTGGGCAGCGCGAAGATCCAGGATTATTGCCCCAATGGCCTGCAGGTCGAGGGCCGGCCGCAGGTCAGCCGCATCGTCAGCGGCGTCACCGCCAGCCAGGCCTTGCTGGATGCCGCTGTCGAGGCCGAGGCCGATCTGATCCTGGTGCACCATGGTTACTTCTGGAAGGGCGAGAACCCGTGCGTTACCGGGATCCGTCAGCGCCGCCTGAAGACCTTGCTCAAGCACGACATCAGCCTGCTGGCGTTTCATCTGCCGCTGGATGTGCACCCGGAGGTCGGCAACAACGTGCAGCTGGCGCGGCAGCTGGATATCACCGTCGAAGGGCCGCTGGACCCGGAAAACCCCAAGGTGGTCGGGCTGGTCGGCTCGCTGGCCGAGCCTGTGACTGCACGTGACTTCGCCCGTCGGGTGCAGGAAGTGCTCGGGCGTGAACCGTTGCTGGTCGAGGGCGACCAGATGATCCGCCGGGTCGGCTGGTGCACCGGGGGCGGGCAGGGCTACATCGATACGGCGATTGCCGCCGGGGTGGACCTGTACCTCACCGGCGAAGCGTCGGAGCAGACCTATCACAGTGCCCGGGAGAACGGGGTCAGCTTCGTTGCCGCGGGGCACCATGCCACCGAGCGGTATGGCGTGCAGGCGCTGGGCGATTACCTGGCGCGGCGCTTCGCCCTGGAGCATCTGTTCATCGATTGCCCGAATCCGATCTGACCCCTGTGGGAGCCAAACCCCCAGTCATATCGTTAGACTTTTTCGATCTAGCCCGCCTCCTAAATAGAAGCAGCCGCTGTGATAAAGTGGCTCGCTCGAACACGGCCCGCAGGCCGTCCATAAGATCGTTTTTCGTGTTTTTTCGTGAGTAGCCATGGTCGACAAACTGACGCACTTGAAACAGCTGGAGGCGGAGAGCATCCACATCATCCGCGAGGTGGCCGCCGAGTTCGATAACCCGGTGATGCTGTACTCGATCGGCAAGGATTCCGCCGTGATGCTGCACCTGGCGCGCAAGGCCTTCTTTCCGGGCAAGCTGCCGTTCCCGGTGATGCACGTCGACACCCAGTGGAAATTCCAGGAGATGTACAGCTTCCGCGACAAGATGGTCGAGGAAATGGGCCTGGAGCTGATTACCCACGTCAACCCCGAGGGTGTGGCGCAGGGCATCAACCCATTCACCCATGGCAGCTCCAAGCACACCGATATCATGAAGACCCAGGGCCTCAAGCAGGCGCTGGACAAGCATGGTTTTGACGCCGCCTTCGGTGGCGCGCGCCGCGACGAAGAGAAGTCGCGGGCCAAGGAGCGTGTGTACTCGTTCCGTGACAGCAAGCACCGCTGGGACCCGAAGAACCAGCGCCCGGAGCTGTGGAACGTGTACAACGGCAAGGTCAACAAGGGCGAGTCGATCCGCGTCTTCCCGCTGTCGAACTGGACCGAGCTGGACATCTGGCAGTACATCTACCTCGAAGGCATCCCGATCGTGCCGCTGTACTTCGCTGCCGAGCGTGAAGTGATCGAGAAGAACGGCACCCTGATCATGATCGACGACGATCGCATCCTCGAGCACCTGTCCGAGGAAGAGAAGGCGCGCATCGTCAAGAAGAAGGTGCGTTTCCGTACCCTCGGCTGCTACCCGCTGACGGGCGCTGTCGAGTCGGAAGCCGAGACCCTGACGGACATCATTCAGGAAATGCTCCTGACCCGTACGTCCGAACGCCAGGGCCGTGTCATCGACCACGATGGCGCCGGTTCCATGGAAGACAAGAAACGCCAAGGCTACTTCTAATTTCAGGGTTACTCCATGTCGCACCAATCTGATCTGATCAGCGAGGACATCCTCGCCTACCTGGCCCAGCACGAGCGCAAGGAACTGCTGCGCTTCCTGACCTGCGGCAACGTCGACGATGGCAAGAGCACCCTGATCGGGCGCCTTCTGCACGACTCGAAGATGATCTACGAGGACCACCTCGAGGCCATCACCCGTGATTCGAAGAAAGTCGGCACCACCGGCGAAGAAGTCGACCTGGCGCTGCTGGTCGATGGCCTGCAGGCCGAGCGCGAGCAGGGCATCACCATCGATGTCGCCTACCGCTACTTCTCCACCGCCAAGCGCAAGTTCATCATTGCCGACACCCCGGGCCACGAGCAGTACACCCGCAACATGGCCACCGGCGCGTCCACCTGCGACCTGGCGATCATCCTGGTCGATGCCCGCTACGGCGTGCAGACCCAGACCCGTCGCCACAGCTACATCGCATCCTTGCTGGGCATCAAGCACATCGTGGTCGCGGTCAACAAGATGGACCTCAAAGGCTTCGATGAAGGCGTGTTCGAGTCGATCAAGGCCGACTACCTGAAGTTCGCTGACGCCATCAACCTGAAGCCGAGCAGCCTGCACTTCGTGCCGATGTCGGCGCTCAAGGGCGACAACGTGGTCAACCACAGCGAGCAATCGCCGTGGTACGCCGGCCCGACGCTGATGGAAATCCTTGAAACCGTCGAGGTTGCGGCTGACCGCAACTTCACCGACCTGCGCTTCCCGGTGCAGTACGTCAACCGTCCCAACCTGAACTTCCGCGGCTTCGCCGGCACCCTCGCCAGCGGCGTGGTGCACAAGGGTGACGAAGTGGTGGTGCTGCCGTCGGGCAAGAGCAGCCGGGTCAAGTCCATCGTCACCTACGAAGGTGAACTGGAAAGCGCCGGCCCAGGCCAGGCCGTGACCCTGACCATGGAAGACGAGATCGACATCTCCCGTGGTGACCTGCTGGTGCACGCCGATAACGTGCCGCCAGTCACCGACCAGTTCGACGCCATGCTGGTGTGGATGGCCGAGGAGCCGATGCTCCCGGGCAAGAAGTACGACATCAAGCGCGCCACCAGCTACGTGCCGGGCTCGATTGCCAGCATCACCCACAAGGTCGATGTGAACACCCTGGAGCAGGGCGCTGCCAGCGCGCTGCAGCTGAACGAGATCGGCCGCGTCAAGGTCGCCCTGGACGCCTCGATCGCCCTGGACGGTTACGACAGCAACCGCACCACCGGTGCGTTCATCGTCATCGACCGCCTGACCAACGGCACCGTCGGCGCCGGCATGATCATCGCGCCGCCCGTCCTGCCGCACGGCAGCACCGGCCAGCATGGCAAGCAGGCGCACGTGGCCACCGAGGAGCGCGCCCTGCGCTTCGGCCAGCAGCCTGCAACCGTCCTGTTCAGCGGCCTGTCCGGCGCTGGCAAGAGCACCCTGGCCTACGCCGTCGAGCGCAAGCTGTTCGACATGGGCCGTGCGGTGTACGTGCTCGATGGCCAGAACCTGCGCCACGACCTGAACAAGGGCCTGCCACAGGACCGCGCCGGCCGTACCGAGAACTGGCGCCGTGCTGCCCATGTGGCGCGCCAGTTCAACGAAGCTGGCCTGCTGACCCTGGCTGCATTCGTCGCCCCGGATGCCGAAGGCCGCGAACAGGCCAAGGCACTGATCGGCAAGGAGCGCCTGGTGACCGTTTACGTTCAGGCCTCGCCGCTGGCGTGCCGCGAGCGTGACCCGCAGGGCCTGTATGCAGCTGGTGGCGACAACATCCCGGGTGAAAGCTTCCCGTTCGATGTGCCGCTGGATGCCGACCTGGTGATCGATACCCAGAACACCAGTGTTGATGAAGGCGTGAAGCAGGTACTGGATGTGCTGCGTCAGCGTGGCGCGATCTAAGTATTGCTGCTTGTGAAAAACCCCGCTTCGGCGGGGTTTTTTGTATCTGTGAAGTTAGCACAAGCTTTACATATGGACTAATTGACAAGTTGACAGCATCATTGCGGCGCCCTAGTCTAAGGGCACAGAGGCTATTCAAGCCCTGAGGAGGGTCTATGAGTGCAGTCACCCACGATGCCATTCATCCCGCGCTCGCAAGCATTGAGGCCGCCAAGGCTGCGTTGCGGGAGCGCTTCGAGGAGCATCTTGCTCGAGCGTCGGCTGCGGTAGTGCTCAAAGCCGTGGCGCTTGCGGACGAGAAGGCCTTTGCTGCGCTCGCCAAGGTCGAGGTTGAGGCGAAGCGCAGTATTGCAATGCGCAACCAGGAGGCTGTGGCCAGGATGAAGGCACGCGCCTTTGAACGGGTAGACAGCCGCTGTGAGCTGCTTGACGCTAAAGCAGCGTGCGAAATCCTGGGCATTACTAAACAAGCACTGAGTCAGAAGACCAAGACGGGGAAGCTCCTGGCCTACACTAATACCGGCAATCGCAGAAAGTTCTACCCGTCGTTTCAGTTTGCCGAAAACAAGCCAAGGTCAATCATTGAGGCATTGATTACATCGCTTGATGTTGATCCTACTGATACGGAAGCAATGAATACGCTGGTTCAGCACTTGGTCGGCAGAATGGATTTCTCTGATCCAGGCGAGCTGAGCAACGAAGTGCCTCGGTTTGAAGTGCTGGATGATCCAGCCGCTCTGGAAATCATCAAACGTGACTACCAGAATGCGTTGATGGCGGGGCAGTGAAGGCGGGCCTCGTGAGAGGTCCGTTTTTCTGTGCTTACTCAAGCAATACACCCAGACTCTCCAGGAATTCCACAGCCGTCTCCCCATTCGATAGCAGTGCTTCCATTACCAGCTGGTGGCTGATCGCCTCGACTTGGCGCCTACGGCCCTCAAACAGCACAAGGTTGCACCCGTCCATGGACCCGGTCACCGTGTAAACCGCTGACTGATAGAGAAGGCCATCGACCTCAGCGACATTCATGCATGCTTGGCTGATTCTTTGGGTGAGTGCATATCCCTCTCGCCCCTGTCCCTTGGCCTGCACGATATCGCGCACTTTGTGGTGGGTGGCTCTATTGGCCAATGCGGCCACGTCAACCACGTTCAATACACGCGCCGCCTTGAGTCGATGCAGTGACGTTTGCTCTAGTCGCCAGAGACTAACTGACTGGTCATCAACACCCTGGCCAGGCTGGAAGGACTCGGCCATGGCAACTTCCTCGGTGAGACCGAGGTAATAGACGCCGATCTGTTTGGTGGGATCGGCATACCGGGTGTCGGAGTCTGCACGATAGTTGACGGGGTTGGCATCGTAAAGGGAAGGCTGGACGCGGTGCAGTATTGTATCGACGGGTATCTGGCGTATCAGTTCCGGGTACCTGCTCAGTGTTTCCAGTACTTGGCTGGCGATTGTATTTTCGGGCAGCTTCGCCATACCACTCATGAAAAGCCTCCGAGCAACTGCAGTGGTGTTTGCAGGTAGCGCCAAATGAGCGGCATGAGCTACCTAGCTCTTCATGTCCCCGATGGACTTGAAGTGCCGGTCATAGTCACTTCACCATTTCACCTCCGATGACAGCGCGTATTGCAGGGCGCTCATGATCCGCATGTTCTCGGCGTCGTATGTCGCACCGCCAAAGGCAGGTGGGTCGAGGTGGCAGATCTGATAGTTGCGTACGCCTTTTGCGGTTTCACCGAAAGGCGCGCGAGGTGGCCAGCCTTGCTTGATGCGGATGAGTTGCGAGGTAACGAATTGTTGGGAGTAGATCGGGTCTTCGGCGATTGCCAGCCAGAAGGCTTGGGAGAAATCGTCAAAGTTTTCGAAGGTTTGCTCAGCAAGCTTGTTTGCGATGTGCTCGGGGAGTTGGAATGCCATGTCCGCGTCTCTCTATTGAAGTGGTATCGAGATCATGGCTGTGCTTGTTCAGGATGGAAATACTCACCGTGCTACATTGGATGTAGCTTCTTTTTGAAGAGTTTGTAGGAGTGTTCTCACTCCAAAGGGAGGCACCCCGCCGGAGCGGGGTGTACGTTCAGTTTTCCTTGAATCCAGGTTTTCCGTTAGCTGCACGCCACGCTTTGATAATGCTCAGAACTGCTTCAAGCTCACCCTGCTCATCATTTTCAGGCCAGTAAATCAGGTCTGTACCGCTAGGGTGCTCGGTCACTGCAGAAAAGTGCTCCAGCAATGGATCTAGTATCTCATCTGGCTCCTCGGCATTGGCGCGATAGATTTCCTTCAAAAACTCAATGAACTCCAACTCTGTATAATCGCTGTAGTTGGGCTTGATACTCATGACTTGTCTCCATAATGAATCTTATGATGAGCCGCTGGCGTGACAACCCTTAAATTGTCGATGTCATACACCTCGCCGCCTTCGCTGATTGGCACTACATGATGCAGCTCAAAACTCTTCTTTTTTCCATAAACGTCGGGGTTTCTTACTCTGGGAGCGTGCCCATTTTCCCGCATGCGAATAATGTTCTGTTTGGAAAGCTGCCTTGAGAGCTCGGGGTCATTTGCTACGATTTTCCAGAGTTTTTCTCGAAAAGCATCGTAGCTTCGAAATTCAATACCTCTAAGCTGATCAGCAATATGTGCCGGTATGGGGGCGCCTTCTCCGCGTGTTGCCTCGCCAAGCCAGAGCCCTGTTACTTGTGCACCGACTCCTGTAGGGATACCTGGCTCATACCTCGGACTCTTGAAAACCACCAGGATAGGCGGCAATCCCGAGTCAATCGGGAATGTGATGATCAGCCGTTCCTGATCCAGCAGATCCAGCGCGGGGTAACTTTCCGTTTCGGTGGTGATCGGGTTAAGGCTGCTACCCGTGTAGACCACCGTGCCCGGTGGAAGTGACGGCAGGCTTGTGGAGCTATTGTCGTCACCTCCAGGCGCGCTGGCCGGTGTCCACGTCAGGATGCGCTGAGGGTTGTCGAGCGCAAGGCTGTAAACCTGACGTTCAGTATCAAATGTTGCGGCCCTTACCGGCACTGCCTTACCGCCGGGAACGACGTACAGGCTGATGTCGTTTGCGTCTTCACTACCAGCAAGTAAATAAGGCACGTCCACGCTGGCTGATGAAAGGGCGAGGGCGGCCAGGTCAGGCCCGTCTGGTGGAGAAAGGCTGGAAAGAGGAGTGCTGATCAGGTACCGCCTTTCTGAATTGCTCAGCGTTGCAGGCCAGGCTGCCGAAAGTATGGCTACAGCCAAGGGGGCCGTTGTGACAGCCAATCGACCTACTGCTGCGATGACCGCTCCGCGAACAGCAACCGACGCGACATCCGCAGCAAAGGTCGCCAGCCCGATCGGAATTACGGTCGTCGCCGAGGCAGCAGAGTGGGTGTCGTTGATGTAACTGATGCGTTGGCGTGCCGCCTCGGCTTGGCGCCGTGCGGCTTCTTCGGCGGCTATGCGTTCGGCTTCTGCTTGCTGACGTGCAGCCTCCTCGGCCGCTGCACGTTCGGCTGCAAACCTTGCCTGCAGTTGTTCCATTTCCAGCGCTCGCTGGGTGAGGTTCGCCATGGCCGCGCTGAACTGCTGCAAATAGCGAATGGACTCTGTGAGCGTCAGTGCCCGGTGGTAATCCGCCCAAAGCACGCCGGCACGGCGGGTGGCCTGTTCATTGACGAGGTCTTGCAGTGCCTCGGTTTGTGGCTTGGAAAGTGGACCGACGATGTTCGGGTTGGAGTCGCCGAAAGCGGGTACCTCGGCTTGCTTCGCAGCAATCAGCGCGTTGGCGGCGTTTACATAGGCCGAAAAACGCTGGATGAGGGTATCGGTTTCATGGGTTGGGGTGGATTGAGCCACTTGGTGTTGCAGGAAGCTGGGCAGGCAGTCGAAGCAGATCTGCTGTTCATGAAGAATTTGCCCATGCCGCCGTTCGATTACTTTGGGAAGGTCGACAGCGGGTTGGGCAAGTTCTGCCTCGTCAACCTGGCGAGCCATTTCCGGCAAGTCCATCGCCAACGCTTGAAACTTCTGTGCTGCGATGTGCAGGCGGTAGGCGGCATCGACAGAAGCGTTGAAAGTCTCCCAGACCTGTTGGCCCCATGCCTCGCCAGAGGTGCCGATCGGGAATGCGCCATCGTCGTTCAACCGGGTGGCGAAGGAGTCGTAGCGTTTATAAAAAGGAATGGCACCGTAGAAGCTGGTTGCCACCGGGGCGATCTGAAGATACTCGGCGCGCCTTTGTTGCAAGCTCATCGTGGCAAGCTGTTGGCGTAGCTCCAGATGCTGGACGGGTTGAGCTGCAGATCCCGCGATTGCCTGTTGTTCGATGGCAGCGCGTTCAGTGCTGATTTGCGTGGGAAGTTGCTCAAGAGCGGGTGCATATTGTTCGGCGTGGATATTGTTGACGGCAGTAAACTCCTCGCCGAAAACCGTTCGCCAGCCTTTTTCCTGGGCGAAAGGGCTTGGCCCTCCAGTACCTCGAGGTCGCCCTGCATCCAGCCCCCAGCCGCCATAGCCGGTCCCGGACAACGGGGGCAACGGGCTGAGAGGCACTCGATCCGGGGCTTGCGCGCGCGTCAAGACGCCTTCATTCAGATTCAGCGCACCGCGGGAATCACGGAAGGGTTCACCAAATTTGACGGATTCATTTTGAGCCATGTAGTCATCCTCCTGGTCGCTACATGGCAAAGCGTGCTCCAGGCAGTTTTTCCTGTATGTCAGGCGCTGCTCGTCAATCAGTAGGAGTATTCCTGCTGACTGGAAAGTTCTGGTTTAAATGTGCTTTTCGGAAACAGGAATAACGCGCTTTTCCTTAACAGCCTTGTAGGAAAAACTCGAATAAATCTCCTTCACCCCCGGCAACCGCTGCAGCACTTCCCGGGTAAATTCCCCAAACGACTCCAAATCCCTCGCCAGGATCTCCAGCAGAAAGTCGTAACGTCCGGATATGTTGTGGCAAGACACAATCTCGGGAATCTCCATCAGCCTTCGCTCGAACGCCAAAGCCATATCCTTGGTATGCGAGTCCATCATGATGCTGACAAACGCCGTCACCCCGAACCCCAGCGACTTGGGTGACAAAATGGCCTGGTAGCCGGTGATGTACCCGTTGTCCTCCAGCAACTTGACCCGTCGCCAGCAAGGCGAGGTGGTCAGTGCGACTTGGTCGGCGAGTTCGGAAATGGTCAGGCGGGCGTTGTCCTGCAGGGCGGCGAGCAGGGCGCGGTCGGTGCGGTCGAGGCTTGAAGGCATGATTTGCCCTCCTGGTGTTGTATTTGTTGTTTTCTTTCCAAATTAGGCGCGAATGCGTGGGCTATTTTGGAAAAATTCAGGCAGCTCGGTGGCATAAGCTTATAACAAACCATCAGAGGCTGTTGTCATGCGCGACTCCCATAACAACACCGGTTTTTCCACTCGCGCCATCCATCATGGCTACGACCCGCTTTCCCACGGCGGCGCCCTGGTGCCACCGGTTTACCAGACCGCAACCTATGCATTCCCCAGTGTTGAATACGGCGCAGCGTGCTTTGCCGGGGAGGAGGGCGGGCATTTCTACAGCCGTATCTCCAACCCGACCCTGGCGTTGCTGGAGCAGCGCATGGCGTCCCTGGAAGGGGGCGAGGCAGGCCTGGCGCTGGCGTCGGGCATGGGCGCCATCACCTCGACCTTGTGGACCCTGCTACGCCCCGGTGACGAGCTGATCGTCGGGCGCACGGTGTATGGCTGCACTTTCGCCTACATGCACCATGGCATCGGCGAGTTCGGGGTGAAGGTCCGCCATGTCGACCTCAATGACAGCAAGGCGCTAAAAGCGGCGATCACCCACAAGACCCGGATGATCTACTTCGAAACCCCGGCCAACCCGAACATGCAACTGGTCGATATCGAGGCGGTGGCCGAAGCGGCGCGGGGGCATGACCTGCATATCGTGGTCGACAACACCTATTGCACGCCCTACCTGCAGCGGCCACTGGAGCTGGGGGCCGACCTGGTGGTGCATTCGGCGACCAAGTACCTCAGTGGCCACGGCGATATCACTGCCGGGCTGGTGATCGGGCGCAAGGCGCTGGTGGACCGGGTTCGTCTTGAAGGCCTCAAGGACATGACTGGCGCGGTGCTATCACCGCACGATGCCTCGCTGTTGATGCGCGGTATCAAGACGCTGGCGTTGCGCATGGATCGTCACTGCGCGAATGCCCAGCAGGTGGCCGAGTTTCTCGCGCGTCAGCCGCAGGTCGAGCTGATCCAGTATCCAGGGCTGCCATCGTTTGCCCAATACGAACTGGCGCAGCGGCAGATGCGCTTGCCAGGCGGAATGATCGCTTTCGAGCTCAAGGGCGGGATCGAAGCCGGGCGGCGTTTCATGAATGCCCTGCAACTGTTTGCCCGGGCGGTAAGCCTGGGTGATGCCGAATCGCTGGCGCAGCATCCGGCGAGCATGACCCATTCCAGCTATACGCCCGAAGAGCGGGCGCATCATGGCATTTCCGAAGGGTTGGTGCGGTTGTCAGTAGGGTTGGAAGATGTAGAGGACCTGGTGGCGGATGTCGAGCAGGCTTTGAAGGCTTGCAGCTAGGTAGCCTGCTCGGGCCTCTTCACGGGTAAATCCAGCCCAAGAAAAAGGCCTCATGCGAGGCCTTGTTCATTTCAGCGGTTCAGCGCTTGAGCCCGTAGCTCTCGTCGAGCATGCCCGGCGAGTTAGGCGACTTCGGTGCGTAGTCACGTGGCACTTCAGCGGTGTCCTTCGGCGGGGTCAGGCGGTCACGCGGACCCTGGCTGCCCTCGGAGTGCAGGGCGGCGAGCAGGCGCTGGCGGGTGACATCGTCCAGGGCCAGGTTGTTGGCGCCTTCAGCCAGGTGGTCTTGCACGTCCTGGTAGCTCTGGGTCAGTTTCTTGACCAGCATGGCGGTGCTGTTGAAGTGGGTGACCACTTCGTTCTGGTAGCTGTCGAAACGCTTCTGGATGTCATCCAGCTGGCGCTGGGTATTGCTGGGCGCCGCGTTGGGCAACAGGCGGGCCACGATGAAACCGACCGCCACACCGATGACCAGGGCCAGGGTTGGCAACAACCAAACAAGGAGCGAGAGTTCCACGAGTCCTTCCTCTATAAACGGCTTTGCTTTACGTTAACGGCTCAGACCTGCGCTGTATACCGCGAGCGATCGCAAATCAGAACAGAATTCCTCACCTAGACGAATCGACCCCCTTCGAGGTCACGGAGTAGTGCCTTGCTTGTCCGCGAAACCCCCTTGTTCATCGATGGCCCGATCGGCCAGCTGGAAGCCTTGTACCTGGACGTGGCCGATGCCCGCGGTGCGGTGTTGATCTGCCACCCCAACCCGGTCCAGGGCGGCACCATGCTCAACAAGGTGGTCTCGACCCTGCAGCGCACCGCCCGCGACGCCGGCTACGTGACCTTGCGCTTCAACTACCGCGGTGTCGGCCAGAGCGCCGGTAGCCATGACATGGGCGCTGGCGAGGTGGCCGATGCCGAGGCGGCGGCGGCCTGGTTGCGTGCCAAGCACCCCGGGCTGCCGTTGGTACTGATGGGCTTCTCGTTCGGTGGCTTCGTCGCCACCAGCCTGGCCGGGCGCCTGGAAGCGCAAGGCGTGGCGTTGCAACAGCTGTTCATGATCGCCCCGGCGGTGATGCGCCTGACCGCCGATTTCCCGCTGCCGCAGCGCTGCCCGATCACCGTGGTGCAGCCTGATGCCGACGAAGTCGTCGATCCGCAGCTGGTATACGAATGGTCCGACGCACTGGGCCGCCCCCATGAGCTGCTGAAAGTGGCAGAATGCGGACACTTCTTCCATGGCAAGCTGACCGATCTGAAGGATCTGCTGCTGCCGCGCCTTTCGAACTGAGCCAAGCCTGAATAAGCGAACACCCATGACCACGCGCATTCTCACCGGTATCACCACCACCGGCACCCCGCACCTGGGCAACTACGCCGGCGCCATTCGCCCGGCGATCGTCGCCAGCCAGCAGCCTGGTGTCGACTCGTTCTACTTCCTGGCCGACTACCACGCCCTGATCAAGTGCGACGACCCGCTGCGCATCCAGCGCTCGCGCCTGGAAATCGCCGCCACCTGGCTGGCCGGTGGCCTGGACCCGGCGAAGGTGACCTTCTACCGTCAGTCCGATATCCCCGAGATCCCCGAGCTGACCTGGCTGCTGACCTGCGTCGCCGCCAAGGGCCTGCTCAACCGCGCCCACGCCTACAAGGCCTCGGTGGACAAGAACCTGGAAGCCGGCGAAGACCCGGATGCCGGCGTGACCATGGGCCTGTACAGCTACCCGGTGCTGATGGCCGCAGACATCCTGATGTTCAACGCCAACAAGGTGCCGGTCGGCCGTGACCAGATCCAGCACGTGGAAATGGCCCGCGACATCGGCCAGCGCTTCAACCACCTGTTCGGCCAGGGCAATGACTTCTTCGCCCTGCCGGAGGCGGTGATCGAGGAGAGCGTGGCGACCCTGCCGGGCCTGGATGGTCGCAAGATGTCCAAGAGCTACGACAACACCATCCCGCTGTTCACCAGCGCCAAGGACATGAAAGACGCCATCTCGCGCATCGTCACCGACTCGCGTGCGCCTGGCGAAGCCAAGGATCCGGACAATTCGCACCTGTTCACCCTGTTCCAGGCCTTCTCCACGCCGTCGCAGTGCGCCGAATTCCGTGAAGAGCTGCTGCAGGGCCTGGGCTGGGGCGAGGCGAAGCAACGCCTGTTCCAGCTGCTCGACGGCCAGCTGGCAGAGAAGCGTGAGCACTACCACCAGTTGATCGCGCGTCCGGCAGACCTGGAGGACATCCTCCTTGCCGGCGCCGCCAAGGCCCGCAAGATCGCCACCCCGTTCCTCGAGCAGTTGCGTGAGGCGGTTGGCCTGCGCTCGTTCCGCAGCAGCGTGCAGGCCAGCACCGAAGTGAAGAAGAAAGCTGCCAAGAGCGCGCGCTTCGTCAGCTTCCGTGATGAAGACGGCAGCTTCCGCTTCCGCCTGCTGGCCGCCGATGGCGAGCAACTGCTGCTGTCGCGCAGCTTCGCTGACGGCAAGAGCGCCGGTGCGGTGAGCAAGCAGTTGCAGCAGGGCTTGGATGCCGACGTGCGCGTTGACGGTCTGGGCTTCAGCCTGTGGCTGAACGACGAGCAGGTTGCCGACGGGCCGCAGTTCGACAGCGCCGAAGCCCGTGATTCGGCTATCGAAAGCCTGCGTGTAGCGCTTCAGCCGTTGTAGGAGCGGATTTATCCGCGAACACCGGCAAAGCCGGTGCCATCCAGCGCTTCGCTGGCATGTATGAGGCATATTGACGCAAGTCTGATTGCCATTAAGCGGGCCTGTCGCTACAGTGACGGCCCGTTTTTTGTTGCCTCGCTAACGAAATCATGACGCCCCTAGAACGATATCAAGCAGATCTGAAACGTCCCGACTTCTTCCATGACGCGGCGCAGGAAACTGCGGTACGTCACCTGCAGCGTCTGTACGACGACCTGGTGCACGCGCAGAACAACAAGCCGGGCGTGTTCGGCAAGCTGTTCGGCAAGAAGGAGCAGACGCCAGTCAAAGGCCTGTACTTCTGGGGTGGGGTAGGGCGTGGCAAGACCTATCTGGTCGACACATTCTATGAAGCGCTGCCGTTCAAGCAGAAGATGCGCACGCACTTCCACCGCTTCATGAAGCGCGTCCACGAGGAAATGAAAACCCTCAAGGGCGAGAAGAACCCGCTGACCCTCATCGCCAAGCGCTTCAGCGAAGAAGCCAAGGTGATCTGCTTCGACGAATTCTTCGTGTCCGACATCACCGATGCCATGATCCTCGGCACCCTGATGGAAGAGCTGTTCAAGAACGGCGTCTCGCTGGTGGCAACGTCCAACATCGTCCCTGACGGCCTGTACAAGGATGGCCTGCAGCGCGCACGCTTCCTGCCAGCCATCGCCATGATCAAGCAGTACACCGACGTGGTGAACGTCGATAGCGGCGTCGACTACCGTCTGCGCCACCTGGAGCAGGCCGAACTGTTCCACTTCCCGCTCAACGACGCGGCGCACCAGAGCATGCGCGCCAGCTTCAAGGCGCTGACGCCCGAATGCACCCAGGCCGTCGAGAACGACGTGCTGATGATCGAAAACCGCCCGATCAATGCCCTGCGCACCTGCGACGACGTCGCCTGGTTCGACTTCCGCGCCCTGTGCGACGGGCCGCGCAGCCAGAACGACTACATCGAGCTGGGCAAGATCTTCCATGCCGTGTTGCTGAGCAACGTGGAGCAGATGGGCGTCACCACCGACGACATCGCCCGCCGCTTCATCAACATGGTGGACGAGTTCTATGATCGCAACGTCAAGCTGATCATCTCGGCCGAGGTTGAGCTGAAAGACCTGTACACCGGCGGGCGCCTGAGCTTCGAGTTCCAGCGGACCCTGAGCCGGTTGCTGGAAATGCAGTCGCACGAATTCCTGTCGCGCGCGCACAAGCCTTAGGACACTGGGGCCGCTTCGCGGCCCTTTCGCGACACAAGGCCGCTCCTACAGGAATTCGCGTTCCCCTTTAGGAGCGGCCTTGTGTCGCGAAAGGACTGCAAAGCAGCCCCAGTGGCCTCAAGCTTCTTGCATGAACTGCTGCCGATACTGATTCGGCGACAACTCCGTGTGCTGTCGGAACAACCGCGCAAAGAAACTGGCATCGTCATAGCCGACCTCATAACTGATGGTCTTGATACTCTTGCGCGTGCTCGACAGCAGCCCTTTTGCCGTCTCGATACGCAACCGCTGCAGGTAGTGGAGCGGCTTGTCACCGGTTGCCCCCTGGAAGCGGCGCATGAAGTTGCGGATGCTCATGCCATGGTTGCGGGCCACATCCTCGAAGCGGAACTTGTCGGCGAAGTGTTCCTCCAGCCAATGCTGGATCTGCAGGATGATCAGGTCCTGGTGCAGCTTCTGCCCGCCAAAGCCCATGCGCCCCGGGGTGTAGTTGCGCTGCACCTCGTAGAGAATGTCGCGGGCCACGGCACACGCCACATTGGCGCCGCAGAATCGCTCGATCAGGTAGATATACAGGTCGCAGGCTGAAGTGGTGCCGCCAGCGCAGTACAGGTTGTCGGCGTCGGTCAGGTGCTTGTCCTGATTCAGGCGGATCTTCGGGTAGCGCTCGGCGAAGCTGTTGAAGAAGCGCCAGTAGGTGGTCGCCTCCTTGCCGTCGAGCAGGCCGGACTCTGCCAGCCAGAACACCCCGCTGGCTTCGGCACACAACACGGCGCCACGGGCGTGCTGTTCGCGCAGCCATGGCAGCACCTGTGGATAACGTTGCTGGAGGTTGTCGAAATCTTCCCAGAAGGCCGGGAGGATGATCACGTCGGCATCGTCAAGGCCGCCATCGACCGGCAACTGCACATTACTGAAGCTGTCCACCGGCTGGCCGTCGGGGCTCACCAGGCGAATCTCGAACATGGGCTGCAAGCCCAGGCCCAGCTGCTTGCTGTAGCGCAAGCTGGCGAGGTGGAAGAAATCCTTGGCCTGCATCAGGGTCGAAGCGAACACCTTGTCAATGGCCAGGATGCTGACGCGCCGCAACGACGCGGAGGGTTGGGTAAACATCATTGTCATTGTTCTTATAGGGTAGAGTGGTCAATCACCGGCTGGATCGTCTTATTTTTTGGCGATTGTGTCTACCCCGTGTCG
This sequence comes from Pseudomonas sp. NPDC089422, assembly GCF_044749405.1. Lineage (NCBI taxonomy): Bacteria > Pseudomonadati > Pseudomonadota > Gammaproteobacteria > Pseudomonadales > Pseudomonadaceae > Pseudomonas > Pseudomonas sp. NPDC089422. The sequence goes on along the minus strand of NZ_JBIVHW010000004.1, from coordinate 298,213 downwards.
CAGAGGGGCCGCAAAGCGGCCCATGCTGTTCAGGGCGCGGGGTTCGGCTGCTCCTGGTGGATGGCCTCGATTGCCGCGAGCAGTTCGTCGTTGAGGTTCAGCTGCAGGCTGTCGAGGTTGCTCTTCAGCTGCACCAGGTCGGTTGCGCCAATGATGTTGCTGGTCACGAACGGCTGTCGGGTCACGAACGCCAGGGCCATCTGGGCCGGGTCCAGGCCATGGGCCTGGGCCAGTTGCACATAACGGCTGCAGGCCGCCACGGTTTGCGGGTTGGAGTAGCGGGCGAAGCGGCTGAACAGGGTCAGGCGGCCTTTTTCTGGCCGGGCACCGTTCTCGTACTTGCCCGAAAGCATGCCGAAGGCCAGTGGCGAGTAGGCCAGCAGGCCGCATTGCTCGCGGATCGCCACTTCTGCCAGGCCCACTTCAAAGCTGCGGTTGAGCAGGTTGTAGGGGTTCTGGATCGACACTGCCCGCGGCCAGCCACGGCTTTCGGCCAGTTGCAGGAACTTCATGGTGCCCCATGGGGTTTCGTTGGACAGGCCGATGTTGCGGATCTTGCCGGCACGTACCTGCTCGTCGAGCACTTCGAGGGTTTCTTCCAGTGGAGTGAACAGGTCGTTGGCCAGGTGTTGGTAACCGAGCTTGCCGAAGAAGTTGGTGCTGCGCTCCGGCCAGTGCAGCTGGTAGAGGTCGACGCGGTCGGTTTGCAGGCGCTTGAGGCTCGCGTCCAGCGCGGCAACGATGTGCTGGCGGTTGTGCTTGAGCTGGCCGTCGCGGATGTGGCTGATGCCATTGCCGGGGCCGGCGACCTTGCTGGCCAGCACCCAGTCGTCGCGGTCGCCGTTGGCGCGGAACCAGTTGCCGATGATGCGTTCGGTGGCCGCATAGGTTTCCGGGCGAGGCGGCACCGGGTACATCTCGGCGGTATCGATGAAGTTGATGCCGCTGGCCTTGGCCAGCTTGATCTGCTCGAAGGCCTCGCCCTGGGTGTTCTGCTCGCCCCAGGTCATGGTGCCCAGGCACAGGGCGCTGACGTCGAGGTCGGTACGGCCGAGCTTGCGGTATTCCATCGGGAAAACACTCCTTGGCAAAGAAGCCCATCAAAGCAGGTTGAAATTTTTCGCGCAATCTGGATAATTCTGCCCCTCTCCGTGTGGCGGAAGTGATGCACCACCACGCAGGAAGAACCCCGTCGAACATTGGCGTGCCCGACCCGAGCCCCCAAAAGCGTCAGCGTTCGGCTGCGCGCTTGCCCTTGGCAAGCTGTGCACTATCCAGTAAGATTCGCCGTCTATTTTTCGCTGGGCGGCCTCTGAGGCTTTAGAGAATGAAAACTTTTACTGCTAAACCGGAAACAGTAAAGCGCGAGTGGTTCGTAGTTGACGCCGCTGGCCAGACCCTGGGTCGTCTGGCTACCGAAATCGCTACCCGTCTGCGTGGCAAACACAAACCAGAATACACCCCTCACGTTGACACCGGCGACTACATCGTCGTCATCAACGCTGAACAGGTTCGTGTGACTGGTGCCAAGTCTTCCGACAAAATGTACTACTCCCACTCCGGTTTCCCAGGCGGCATCAAGGAAATCAACTTCGAGAAGTTGATCGCCAAGGCCCCTGAGCGTGTTATCGAAACCGCGGTCAAGGGCATGCTGCCTAAGAACCCGCTGGGTCGCGACATGTACCGTAAGCTGAAAGTGTACGCGGGTGCTGCTCACCCACACACTGCTCAGCAGCCTCAAGAACTGAAGATCTAACGGGAAAGTTCATTATGTCGGCGACTCAAAATTACGGCACTGGCCGTCGCAAGACCGCAACCGCTCGCGTTTTCCTGCGTCCGGGTACTGGTAACATTTCCATCAACAACCGTTCTCTGGACGTGTTCTTCGGTCGCGAAACCGCTCGCATGGTTGTTCGTCAGCCGCTCGAGCTGACCGAAACCGTTGAGAAGTTCGACATCTACGTCACCGTTTCCGGTGGTGGTGTCAGCGGTCAGGCCGGTGCGATCCGTCACGGTATCACCCGCGCTCTGATGGAATACGACGAAACCCTGCGTGGCGCTCTGCGTCGTGCTGGCTACGTCACCCGCGACGCTCGTGAAGTCGAGCGTAAGAAAGTGGGTCTGCGTAAAGCGCGTAAGCGTCCTCAGTACTCCAAGCGTTAATACCGCTTCGGCAGTCGAAAAAAGCCCGGTTCCTTGGAACCGGGCTTTTTTTTGTGCTTGAACTAACCTGTCAGCATGTCGGTGACCACTTGTCGCATAGACGCAGATCAAGCAAAGCGCGGGTTATAGCTCCTTGTGGGGGTAATCACCTTGTCACTGTGTGGATTTGTTTCTTACCATGGCGGCCAAATTTTAGTGCCACAGACACAACCTAAGTACAGGCCAGGTCCAACTGGCCAAGCAAAGCTGATGGGAGAGGACTGAATGAGCAATGACGGCGTCAACGCAGGCCGGCGCCGCTTCCTCGTAGCCGCGACATCCGTGGTCGGGGCAGCGGGGGCAGTGGGGGCTGCGGTACCGTTCGTGGGGTCATGGTTTCCCAGTGCCAAGGCGAAGGCTGCCGGCGCACCGGTGAAGGTCAATATTGCCAAGGTCGAGCCAGGGCAGCAGATGGTTGCCGAGTGGCGTGGCCAGCCGGTGTTCATCGTGCGGCGAACGCAGGAGATCCTTGGCAACCTGAAGAAGATCGAGGGTGACCTCTCCGACCCTCAATCGAAGAGCTCGGTGCAGCCGACCTATGTCGACCCCGAGGTTCGCTCGATCAAGCCGGAAATCCTCATTCTCGTCGGCCTCTGCACGCATCTGGGCTGCTCGCCGACCTTCCGCCCGGAAGTTGCGCCCGCAGACCTCGGGCCGAAGTGGGTCGGTGGTTATTTCTGCCCTTGCCACGGCTCCCACTACGACCTGGCCGGCCGTGTCTACAAGTCGCAGCCGGCGCCTCTCAACCTGCCAGTGCCGCCGCATTCTTATGAGTCGGACGACATCGTCGTCATCGGCGTCGACCAGGAGAAAGCATGATGAGCAAGTTCATGGACTGGATTGACGCTCGCTTCCCCGCCACCAAGATGTGGGAAGATCACCTGAGCAAGTATTACGCGCCCAAGAACTTCAACTTCCTGTATTTCTTCGGCTCGCTGGCGCTGCTGGTACTGGTCAACCAGATCGTCACTGGCGTGTGGCTGACCATGAGTTTCACGCCCTCGGCGGAAGAAGCCTTCGCCTCGGTCGAGTACATCATGCGGGACGTCGAGTACGGCTGGATCCTGCGCTATCTGCACTCCACCGGCGCTTCGGCGTTCTTCATCGTGGTCTACCTGCACATGTTCCGCGGCCTGCTCTACGGCTCCTACCAGAAGCCCCGCGAGCTGGTGTGGTTGTTCGGCATGCTGATCTACCTGGCGCTGATGGCTGAGGCCTTCATGGGCTATCTGCTGCCGTGGGGGCAGATGTCGTACTGGGGGGCCCAGGTGATCATCTCGCTGTTCGGTGCCATCCCGGTGATCGGTGGCGACCTGACCCAGTGGATTCGTGGTGACTACCTGATCTCGGGCATCACCCTGAACCGCTTCTTCGCCTTGCACGTGGTGGCCCTGCCGATCGTGATTCTCGGTCTGGTGGTGCTGCATATCCTGGCGCTGCACGAAGTGGGTTCGAACAACCCCGATGGTGTGGACATCAAGAAGAAAAAGGACGAAAACGGCATTCCACTCGACGGCATTCCGTTCCACCCGTACTACACCGTCAAGGACATTGTCGGGGTGGTGGTGTTCCTCTTCGTGTTCTGCGCCGTGGTGTTCTTCTTCCCGGAAATGGGTGGTTACTTCCTGGAAAAACCCAACTTCGAGCAGGCGAACGCGTTCAAGACGCCCGAGCACATCGCGCCTGTGTGGTACTTCACGCCGTTCTACGCGATCCTGCGGGCGGTGCCTGACAAGCTCATGGGCGTAATCGCCATGGGCGCCGCGATTGCCGTGCTGTTCGTGCTGCCCTGGCTCGACCGCAGCCCGGTGCGCTCCATGCGCTACAAGGGCTGGATCAGCAAGGTCTTCCTGCTGGTGTTCTGCATTGCCTTCGTCATCCTCGGCATCCTCGGCGTACTGGCGCCTACGCCTGGGCGCACCTTGCTGTCGCAGGTGTGCACGGTGTTGTACTTCGCCTACTTCCTGCTGATGCCGTTCTACACAAGGCTCGAGAAGACCAAACCGGTTCCGGAAAGGGTGACTGGCTGATGAAAAAGTTGATTGCAGTATTTTTGCTGGCAGTGATGCCTGCCTTTTCCTTCGCTGCCGAACACGGCCTGGAGCTGGACAAGGTCGATATCGACCTGACCGACAAGGCGGCCATGCAGGACGGTGCGCGCACCTTCGCCAACTATTGCATGGGTTGCCACAGCGCCAAGTTCCAGCGTTACGAGCGGGTTGCCGATGACCTTGGCATTCCCCATGAGTTGATGCTCGAGAAGCTGGTGTTCACCGGTGCCAAGATCGGCGATCACATGCAGATAGGCATGCAGCCCAGCGACGCCAAGACCTGGTTCGGCGCCGCGCCGCCCGACCTGACCTTGGTCGCACGGGTGCGGGGTACCGACTGGCTGTACACCTACCTGCGCAGTTTCTATGAAGACAAGTCGCGCCCGTACGGGGTCAACAACAAGGTGTTCCCGAACGTCGGCATGCCCAACGTGCTGGTCGGCCTGCAGGGCAACCAGGTGGTTGGCTGCAAACAGGTGCAGATGGTGGTCGATGGCAAGAAGCAATTCGACCCATTGACGGGTAGCCCGCTGACCCATGAGGCCTGTGACCAGCTGACCATTACGCCGAATTCCGGTACCCTGAACACCGAGCAGTTCGACGAGAAGGTCAAGAATCTGGTGACCTTCCTGGCCTATTCGGCCAACCCGGTCAAACTGGAAAGCCAGCGCATCGGTACCTACGTGTTGCTGTACCTGGCTTTCTTCTTCGTATTTGCCTACTTGCTCAAGCGCGAATACTGGAAGGACGTGCACTGATCACGCAGTAATTTCTGGTAGTTGAACGCGCCCGCGGGGGCCTGGCAGATTTGCCAGGCCCCCGCGGGCGCGTTTTCATTTAGAGTTGTACAAGTATCCCTGCGAGGAGGCGCTACATGGGCGCAACCAACCGGTTAGCCTGCTATTCCGACCCTGCTGACCATTATTCTCACCGAGTACGCCTCGTGCTCGCCGAGAAGGGCGTCAGCGTGCAGATCATCGACGTCGACCCTGCGCGTCTGCCAGCCAGGCTGGCAGAGGTGAACCCTTACGGCAGCGTGCCGACCTTGGTCGATCGCGACCTGGCGTTGTATGAGTCGACCGTGGTGATGGAATACCTCGAGGAGCGTTACCCGCATCCGCCACTGATGCCGGTGTATCCGGTGGCGCGTGGCAACAGCCGTCTGCTGATGCACCGTATTCAGCGTGACTGGTGCGCGCTGGCTGATATCATTCTCGATCCGCGCAGCGCTGGGGCCGCCCGTACCGAGGCCCGCAAGGCCCTGCGCGAGAGCCTGACCGGTGTATCGCCGCTGTTCGGCGAGTTCGCTTGCTTCATGAGCGAGGAGCAAAGCCTGGTCGACTGTTGTCTATTGCCCATACTCTGGCGCTTGCCGGTAATGGGTATCGAATTGCCGCGGCAGGCCAAGCCGCTGCTGGATTACATGGAGCGGCAGTTCGCCCGTGAGCCCTTCATGGCGAGCCTGTCCTCCGTTGAACGTGAAATGCGCAAGCTTTAAGGAGCCGTTGATGAACTCCAGTCGCCCCTACCTGGTTCGAGCACTGTACGAGTGGATCGTCGACAACGATTGCACCCCCCATATGCTGGTCAATGCCGAGTTTCCGGCGGTCCAGGTGCCGCAAGGTTTCGCCAGTGATGGCCAGATCGTTTTGAACATCTCGCCGAGTGCCGTGCGCAACCTGCACATGGATAACGACGCTGTGAGCTTCGAGGGACGCTTCAGTGGTGTTGCCCATTCGTTATTCGTGCCGGCGGGTGCCATTCTGGGTATCTATGCCCGTGAAAATGGCCAAGGCATGGTCTTTGAGCTGGAGCCGCCGCTGACGGACGGTGATGAGCTGGAAGACGAAGGTGTCGAGCCAGATGATGATGGCCCGCCGGAAGGGGGTGGCCAGCCACCGCGGCCAAGCGGGCGCCCAAGCCTCAAAGTGGTCAAGTAAAAAAAAGGCGATCCGGATGGATCGCCTTTTTTTTGATGCTGAGCTGCGCTTACAGGTCGCTGATGGTGCGGACCTGGTCCCGGTTGATGCGGGTGCGCTTGCCGTCGAGCTGCTGGAACTCGTAGAAGCCCGAGTCCTTGTCGAAGTGCGGGGCGTCTACGGCCTGGATTTCGCGGCCGTCGTTGAGGGTGATCAGGCTTGGGGTGGAGCAGCCGGCCAGGGTGGCGAAGGTTCCGAACAGCAGGGCGGGCAGCAGAAGCTTTTTCATGCGGTGTTTCCTGGAAATTGAACAGGTGGGGCAGGCTGCCGCCGATGCCGGTCAGTTACTGGCAACGGCGGCAACCGGATCAGTCGATGTACTCGAACAGCTTGACGATCTTCTGCACGCCAGACACACCCTGAACCACGGCAGTGGCAGAGTTGGCCTCTTGCTGGGTTACCAGGCCCAGCAGATAGACGATGCCGTTCTCGGTGATCACCTTGATGCGCGAGCTTGGCACGGCATTGTCGGCGAGCATCTGGGTCTTGATCTTGGTGGTCAGCCAGGCATCGTTGTTGCGCGCCAGGATGGAGGAGGGCTGCATCACCTGCAGCTCGTTATGCACCTTCTTCACCCGCTGTACCTGGCTGGCAGTCTGTTCGGCCAGGCTCTTGAGGTCGGCGCGCGGGGTTTGCCCGGCGAGCAGGACGATACCGTTGTAGCTGCTGACGACGATGTGCGAGCTCTTGTCCAGGTCAGGGCTGGCCTTGGCGATGTTGACCGAGGCTTTGGTTTCGATCAGCGAGTCGTCGATCTTGCTGCCGATGGTACGCGTGCCACGATCATCCTCGATCGGCGAATTGCGGGTCGAGGTCAGTACCGAGCTGCAGCCGGTGACGCTCAGGCACAGGGTCAGGGCCATCAGGCCGAGGCGTATGGGGGTCATTCTTCACTCCCGAACAGTTGGCTGTCGATCAGATCGCACAGGCAGTGGATCGCCAGCAGGTGGACTTCCTGGATACGTGCAGTGACCGTCGACGGTACGCGGATTTCCACGTCTTCGGGCAGCAGCAGCGAAGCCATGCCGCCGCCGTCACGTCCGGTCAATGCTACGACAATCATTTCGCGATCATGTGCGGCCTGGATCGCTTGAATCACGTTGGCAGAGTTGCCGCTGGTCGAAATCGCCAGCAGCACGTCGCCTGGTTGGCCCAGGGCGCGGATCTGCTTGGAGAAGACTTCGTTGTAGCTGTAGTCGTTGGCGATCGAGGTCAGTGTCGAGCTGTCGGTGGTCAGGGCGATGGCCGGCAGGCTCGGGCGCTCACGCTCGAAGCGGTTGAGCAACTCCGAAGAGAAGTGCTGGGCGTCGCCGGCCGAGCCGCCATTGCCGCAGGCGAGCATCTTGCCCTCGTTGAGCAGCGCATTGACCATGACCAGGCTGGCCTGCTCGATGTGCGGTGCCAGGATGTCCATTGCCTGTTGCTTGGTGTCGATGCTGGCCTGGAACAGCCGGCGAATTCGGGATTGCATGTCCATCTGGTGACCTTAAGTGGGGCGGTGGCCTTTGCTACGCGCAACAAGGACCAGCCCGCGAAACATAGAGCAAAAAAATCGGAGTGGGTTCAGCATTCGAAGGCGTTTTTCAGCCATTGAAGCGGCCGGCCTGCATGGCGACTGCCCTGCAGGGCGACAACGTCGAAGCGGCAGGGGTGATTGGCCCAGCGGGACTCCTTCTGCAGGAACAGAGTGGCGGCAAGCACCAGTCGTTTCTGCTTGCGCCCGTCAATGCTGCCGAGGGCGCCACCGAAGTCCGCGTGCAACCGGTAGCGGACTTCGACGAATACTACTGTATCGGCGTCGAGCATGACCAGATCAAGCTCGCCGCCTTTGCATCGCCAATTGCGTGTCAGCAGTTGCAGGCCTTGCCCTTGAAGGTACTCAAGGGCTTGGGTTTCTGCCGCCTGGCCGGCGCTGCTCGGCGATGCTTCGGGCATCAGTGCGAGGTATCTGGCAGGCGCTTGACCTGGCCGCCGGAGAACTCGGCCCATGGCAGCTGACGTTCGACGCGTTGGCTGGCATTGATGCTCAGGCTGCCGGACAGGCCTTGCACGCGGTTGTCTGGCAGTGCCTTGAGTTGGCCCAGGCGTGGCGCCAGGCTGTAGGCGTCGACGCCCATGGCGTACAGGCGGCCGAGGCTGCCTGCGGCTTGCGGCCACTGCTGCACGACCTGCTGGCGCAGGCTGTTGCTGGTGTCGAGCAGCCACGGGGTTTCGCAGAAGCGAATGCCGTTCATGTCGTTGTACTGGTTGACGTCACCGCTGGCGCTGTACAGGTTCGAGGTGGCGTAGACCGGTACGTCACCGGCGTACTGGAAGTTCAGGGTCGGCTTGATCTGCTGCGCCTGCTGCGGGGTCGAGGCGAGGAAGATGAAATCGATGTCCTGGCGGCGCGACGGTTGTGCCGCGATGCTGCCGCCTACGGTGCTCTGCAGACTCTGGGCGCGTCCTTCGCTCTGGCGCAGCTGGAACAGGCTGGCGATCTGCTGGGCCAGTGCGACCGGCTGGGCGATGCGCTCGGCGGCGATGATGGTGCCACCATTGCCTTCCCAGTCCTGACGGAAGGCAGCCAGCACGCGGTCACCCCATTCACCGCTCGGTACCAGGGCCACGGCGCGGACCATACCGTCAGCGCGGGCACGGCGTGCCACTTCGCGGGCTTCGTCCTCGGCGGCGAGGCCGAACTGGAACAGCTGCGGTGGCGCTTTCTGGCCAGCGTCGGCGTAGTTCAGGGCGAGGGTGGTGATGGGCAGCTGGGTGTTGCCAGCGAGCTGCTTGACCAGCGGTTTTTCAAGCGGGCCGACCACCAGTTGTACGCCATCGGCCTGGGCCTGGCGATAGAAGGCGTCGAGCGAGCCGATGCGCGAACTGTCGTAGACCTGGACGGCGGGCGCTTGTCCGCCTGCCTGCTGGGCCTGGAAGTGGGCGGCCATGAAGCCGTCACGCAGGGCGCGGGCAACGCCGGCCAGCGGGCCTTCCTGGGGCAGCAGCAGGGCGATTTTGGTCAGCGGCTGACTGGCCAGTTCCTTGAGCTTGGTCAGGGCCAGTGGCAGCTGCTTGGCGGCTGGGTGATCAGGGTGCTGTTTGCGCCAGGCCTCGATGGCAGCCTGCTGCTGCTCCAGGGTGCCGGCGCTCTTCACCGCCAGCGCCAGGCTGGTCCAGCCGGCCAGGATTTCGTTGTTGGCGGGCTGTTGCAGCTGCTCGGCTGGCAGCGAGGCGACCAGGGCCCAGATCGCGTCATTGTTGGCGCTGGCAGCCTGACCGCTGAGCAGCGGGCTCAGCAGCACGCGTTGCTGGGCGGCGGCCATGGCCTGGCCGTCGGCCTCGAAGGCGGCGGCGTGGACGCTGTAGGTGCGGACCTGCTGTTGCTCCGGCAGCTCCGCGAGGTGTTGCAGGCTCGGGTGGGACAGCGCGGTCAGCGCGGCCTTGGGCTGGTTGCGGCTCATGGCCAGTTCGGCGCCGAGGGTGGCGGCGAAGATCTGCTGGGCCGGCTTGAGCGTGTCCATCGGCACCTGCTCGAGGATGCGTGCGGCGCGTGGGAAGTCCTTCTGCTTGTAAGCCAGGTCGGCTGCGCTAAGGCGCAGCAGGGCAGCGTCTTCGGCGGACTTGCTGGTGGCGGCCTTCTCGAGCAGTTGCTCGATGCTGGCATCCGGGGTGCGTGGCAGTTCGCCCAGGCTGGATGAGGGCGAGCTGGCGCAGGCTGCCAGCAGGGCAGCGAGGCAGAGGGCTGTGAGCAGCCGCAGGCAAGCGATCATGTAAAGGTCCTGTTACTCGATCAAGTTGGCCGGCAATTGTACCCAAGCGGCGGCCGGGGCGCGATCTGCCGTTAGCAGAACCTTCACTATAGGCGGCTCGCCGATGGCCGCTGATGAAGTTCTTTGCGCCCTGTTACCGGCGCTCGGGCTACAATAGCGCCTTTGATCCGAAAGGCAGGATGTGTGCAGTGACTGATGTGGCCGGGGCTTCGAAATCCACCATGGGGACGCTTTATGTGGTCGCGACCCCCATCGGCAACCTTGATGACATGAGCGCCAGGGCGCTCAAGGTGCTGGCCGATGTCGCCCTGATCGCCGCCGAGGATACCCGGCATTCGATCCGCCTGCTGCAGCACTTCGGCATCGATACGCCGCTGGCGGCCTGCCATGAGCACAACGAGCGTGACGAGGGCGGGCGCTTCATCACCAAGTTGCTGGCTGGTGAGGACGTGGCGTTGGTATCCGATGCCGGTACGCCGCTGATTTCCGACCCGGGTTACCACCTGGTGCGTCAGGCCCGGGCCGCAGGCGTCAGCGTGGTGCCAGTGCCAGGTGCCTGCGCATTGATTGCCGCGCTTTCGGCAGCCGGCCTGCCTTCCGACCGTTTCATCTTCGAAGGCTTCCTGCCAGCCAAGGCCGCCGGGCGTCGGGCGCGCCTGGAGCAGGTCAAGGAAGAGCCACGCACGCTGATCTTCTACGAGGCACCGCACCGGATCCTGGAGTGCCTCGAAGACATGGAGCTGGTGTTCGGTGCCGAGCGCCCGGCGCTGCTGGCGCGCGAGCTGACCAAGACTTTCGAGACCCTGAAGGGGCTGCCGCTGAGTGAGTTGCGCGCGTTCGTCGCCGGCGACAGCAATCAGCAGCGGGGCGAGTGCGTGGTGCTGGTCGGAGGTTGGAGTGCACCTGAAGGCGAGGATGCGATCAGCGCCGAGGCACAGCGAGTGCTGGACCTGTTGCTGGCAGAGTTGCCACTGAAAAGGGCGGCGGCATTGGCGGCGGAAATCACCGGCGTGCGCAAGAACCTGCTGTATCAGGTGGCGCTGGAAAAACAGAAAACGCAGTAGTGGCAATTAGACATAACTGACGGTATCGCTTGTTCTTGCGCGCGCGTGCCGTTAACCTTGTCGGCGGAGAGTCGATCGGACAGTCGCTGCCATCTTTTGTTCCGCAAAAGATGGGGGAGGAAAGTCCGGGCTCCATAGGGCAGAGTGCCAGGTAACGCCTGGGAGGCGCGAGCCTACGGAAAGTGCCACAGAAAATAACCGCCTAAGCACTTCGGTGCCGGTAAGGGTGAAAAGGTGCGGTAAGAGCGCACCGCACGGCTGGCAACAGTTCGTGGCTAGGTAAACCCCACTCGGAGCAAGACCAAATAGGGTTCCATCAGGCGTGGCCCGCGTCGGAACCGGGTAGGTTGCTAGAGGCGTCCAGTGATGGCCGTCGTAGAGGAATGACTGTCCTCGACAAAACCCGGCTTACAGATCGACTCTCCACCTTTTCCTTTCCTGCTTGAATCGATAGCAGATCCCTCGTGGTAATACCAAAAAGATCTTACTCTTAATAATTCACTTTAACTTCGAACGGCATTCGTTTGAGTCGGTTTGATTTTTCTCGTGTTTTTCCCCGCCTGGTAGTCCTTCCGCATTCCTTTGTTGTGCTAAATCTCGGTCCTGTAAGGGTTTTCCTTATGAACGTGCCTTGACGGTGCAGCGGGCGGATTCCTATAGTGTGCGCAAGTGGCAGAAAGTGGGATGAAGTGGGTTTTCTGGCACAAAAAAGCTAACATTGTGGGGAATCGCAGCCGTGTTCCGCGGAGCCAACGCCGTCAGCCTCGATGCCAAGGGCCGTCTCGCCATGCCGAGCCGGTACCGTGACGAGCTCGATTCGCGTTGCAATGGTCAGCTGATCGTGACCATCGACGCCGTTGACCCCTGCTTGTGTGTTTATCCCCTCGATGAGTGGGAACAGATTGAAGCCAAGTTGCGTGCCTTGCCGTCGTTGCGTGAGGAAAACCGCCGCCTGCAGCGCTTGCTGATCGGTAATGCGGTTGACCTGGAGCTCGATGGCAGTGGGCGTTTCCTGGTGCCGCCCCGCCTGCGTGAGTACGCCAAGCTGGACAAGAAGGCGATGCTGGTGGGGCAACTGAACAAATTCCAGCTGTGGGATGAGGATGCCTGGAACGCGGTTTCGGCAGCCGACCTTGCAGCTATCCAACAACCGGGCGCCATGCCCGACGATTTGCGTGACCTGATCCTGTGACCATAGATAGCGGCTTCAACCACATCACCGTCCTCCTCGACGAAGCTGTCGAGGCATTGGCCTTGCGCGCCGACGGTTGCTATCTGGACGGCACCTTCGGGCGTGGCGGCCATAGCCGCCTGATCCTCAGCAAGCTCGGGCCGCAAGGGCGGCTGCTGGGCTTCGACAAAGATCCTCAAGCGATTGCCACCGGGCAAGCGCTGGCGGCCGAAGACGGCCGCTTTGTCATTGTGCAGCGCAGCTTTGCCGAGCTTGGTGCGGAAGTGGCCGCGCGCGGTCTGGACGGCAAGGTCAGCGGCATCCTGCTTGACCTGGGCGTGTCCTCGCCGCAGCTGGATGACCCTGAGCGCGGCTTCAGCTTCCTCAACGATGGCCCGCTGGACATGCGCATGAATCCGGATCAGGGCATCAGCGCTGCCGAGTTCATCGCCACCGCGCCCGTCGAAGAAATTGCCCGTGTCTTCAAGGAATACGGCGAAGAGCGCTTTGCCGGGCGCATGGCCCGTGCCGTGGTCGAGCGCCGCGAGAAGCAGCCGTTCACCCGCACCGCCGACCTGGCTGAAGTGCTCAAGGTTGCCAACCCGGCCTGGGAAAAGGGCAAGAACCCGGCGACCCGTGCCTTCCAGGGGCTGCGCATCCACGTCAACAACGAGCTGGGTGACCTCGAGGCTGGCCTTGAGGCTGCGCTCGACGCCCTGGAAGTGGGCGGTCGCCTGGCGGTCATCAGCTTCCACTCGCTGGAAGACCGCATCGTCAAGCTGTTCATGCGCAAGCTGGTCAAGGGCGAGGCCGACAACCTGCCACGCAACCTGCCGGTACAGCACAAGGTCTTCGAGCCGAAGATCAAGCTGATCGGCAAGGCCCAGTTTGCCTCCGAAGCCGAACTCAAGGCCAACCCGCGGTCGCGCAGCGCCGTGATGCGGGTGGCGGAGAAACTTCGGTGAGCCGGCTGTTCGCCAAACCTCTGCCAGGCGGAAGCTTCCTGATGCTTCTGCTGTTTGTCGGTGTGCTCGTGTCGGCCATCGCCGTGTCTTACAGCGCCCACTGGAATCGCCAGTTGCTCAACACCCTGTACGGCGAGTTGAACGAGCGTGACAAGGCCCAGGCCGAGTGGGGCCGGCTGATTCTCGAGCAAAGCACCTGGACCGCCTCCAGCCGTATCGAGAGCCTGGCCTCCGAACAGTTGAAGATGCGCGTGCCTGCGGCTGACGAAGTACGGATGGTGGCGCCATGATGAAGCTCGAAGGCGCACTCTACCCCTGGCGCTTCCGGGTAGTGATCGGCTTGCTCGCGCTGATGGTCGGTGCCATCTGCTGGCGCATCATCGACCTGCAGGTGGTCGACCGTGACTTCCTCAAGGGCCAGGGCGATGCCCGCAGCCTGCGTCACATTCCCATTCCTGCGCACCGTGGCCTGATCACCGACCGCAACGGCGAGCCGCTGGCGGTCAGTACCCCGGTCACCACCTTGTGGGCAAACCCCAAGGAAATGCAGGTCGCCAAGGATCGCTGGCCGCAGTTGGCCGCAGCCCTTGGGCAGAACGCCCAGCAACTGACCGAGCGCCTGACCCAGCAGGCCAACAAAGAGTTCATTTACCTGGTTCGCGGCCTGACTCCCGAGCAGGGCCAGCACGTGCTCGACCTGAAAGTACCGGGCGTGTATGGCCTGGAAGAATTCCGCCGCTTCTATCCGGCCGGCGACGTGACCGCGCACATGGTCGGCTTCACCGACCTCGATGACCACGGCCGCGAAGGTGTGGAGCTGGCCTACGATGAATGGCTGGCGGGCGTGCCCGGCAAGCGGCAAGTGATCAAGGATCGGCGCGGCCGGCTGATCAAGGACATCCAGGTCACCAAGAACGCCAAGGCCGGCAAGACCTTGGCGTTGTCCATCGACCTGCGCCTGCAATACCTGGCCACCCGCGAACTGCGTAACGCCATCGCCGAACAGGACGCCAAGGCCGGCAGCCTGGTGATCATGGACGTCAAGACCGGTGAGGTCCTGGCCATGGTCAACCAGCCGACCTACAACCCTAACAACCGTCGCAGCATGTTCCCGGCCGCCATGCGAAACCGGGCGATCATCGACGTGTTCGAGCCGGGCTCGACGGTCAAACCGATCTCGATGAGTGCGGCGCTGCAGAGCGGTCGCTGGAAGCCGACCGACAAGGTCGAGGTATATCCAGGCAGCCTGCAGATCGGTCGCTACACCATCAAGGACGTGTCCAAGAGCGAGGGCCCGATCCTCGACCTGACCGGCATCCTGATCAACTCTTCCAACGTCGGCATGAGCAAGATTGCCTTCGATATCGGCGGTGAAGCCATCTACCGGGTCATGTCCCAGGTCGGCCTGGGCCAGTACACCGGCCTCGGCTTCCCAGGCGAGCGCGTCGGCAACCTGCCTAACCACCGCGAGTGGCGCAAGGCTGAAACCGCGACCCTGTCCTACGGCTACGGTGTGTCGGTGACCGCCCTGCAGCTGGTGCACGCCTACGCGGCGCTGGCCAACGACGGCAAGATGGTGCCGCTGTCGATCCTCAAGGTCGACAAGGCGCCGGAAGCCGTGCAGGCCATTCCGAAGGAAACCGCCGAAACCGTCCAGGGCATGCTGCAGCAAGTGATCGAAGCGCCGCGCGGCGTGTTCCGTGCCCAGGTGCCGTTCTATCACGTGGCTGGTAAATCCGGTACCGCACGTAAGGCCACCGTCGGCTCCAAGGGTTACACCGAAAACGCCTACCGCTCGCTGTTCGCCGGCTTCGGCCCGATGAGCGACCCGCGCTACGCCATCGTCGTGGTCATCGACGAACCGGGCAAGGGTGGCTACTTCGGCGGCCTGGTGTCGGCCCCCGTATTCAGCAAGGTCATGTCGGGCACCCTGCGCCTGATGAACGTGCCGCCAGACAACCTGCCGCCGCCAAGCGATCCGCAGCAGGCCAGTGCAGCACCCGCCAAGGGAGGGCGTGGATGATGACGATGCCATTGAGCAAGCTTTTCGCCCACGCCAGCCGTGATCCGCTGATCCGTGAACTGACCCTGGACAGCCGCCAGGTGCGTCAGGGCGACCTGTTCCTGGCCGTGCCAGGCGCCAAGGTTGATGGTCGTGAGCATATTGCCGATGCACTGTCGCGCGGCGCTGCGGCCGTGGCCTATGAAGAGCAGGGCGCCAACGTGCTGCCGCTCACCGATGTGCCGCTGATCCCGGTGAAGGGCCTGATCGGCCAGCTGTCGCAGATTGCCGGGCGCTTCTACGGCGAGCCGAGCCGCCAGCTGAACCTGGTGGGCGTCACCGGCACCAATGGCAAGACCAGCGTCACCCAGTTGGTGGCCCAGGCGCTCGATGCGCTGGGCCAGCGCTGCGGCCTGATCGGCACCCTGGGCACCGGCTTCCATGGCGAGCTGCAGAGCGGTCGCCTGACCACGCCTGATCCGATCGCCGTGCAGTCGACCCTGAACGACCTCAAGAAAGGCGGCGCCAAGGCCGTGGCCATGGAGGTTTCCTCCCATGCGCTGGAGCAGGGCCGGGTCGCTGCGCTGGAATTCGACATCGCGGTCATGACCAACCTGTCCCGCGACCATCTGGATTACCACGGCAGCATGGAGGCCTACGAGGCCGCCAAGGCCAGGCTTTTCGCCTGGCCGAGCCTGCGTTGCCAGGTGGTCAACCTGGATGATGACTTCGGTCGTCGCCTGGCTGACGATTTTGCCCGCCGCCCGAGTGTCGATCATATCGAGACCCGGCTGCTCAGCTACAGCCTGGAAAACCCGGACGCTTCGCTGTTCTGCCGCGAAGCGCATTTCGATGATGATGGCGTGCGCGCCACGCTGGTCACCGCCCAGGGTGAACGCACTCTGCGCAGCCAGCTGCTGGGCCGCTTCAACCTGAGCAATATGCTCGCGGCCGTGGCCACGTTGCTGGCGCTGGACTACTCGTTGGAGGAGATCCTCAAGGTCGTCCCTGACCTGCAAGGGCCGGTCGGTCGCATGCAGCGCCTGGGTGGCGGTGACAAGCCGCTGGTGGTGGTCGATTACGCCCACACCCCCGACGCCCTGGAAAAAGTCCTCGAAGCCCTGCGTCCGCATGCTCACGGCAAGCTGCTGTGCCTGTTCGGCTGCGGTGGCGACCGTGATCGCGGCAAGCGCCCGCTGATGGCCGAAGTGGCCGAGCGCCTGGCGGACCGCGTGCTGGTCACCGACGACAACCCGCGTACTGAAGACCCGCTGCGCATCTTCGACGATATTCGCCCCGGATTCACCAAGCCTGCCGACGTCGAGTTCGTCGCTGGTCGTGGCGAAGCCATCGCGCACCTGATCGCCACCGCTGCGGCCGATGACGTCATCGTCCTGGCCGGCAAGGGGCACGAGGATTACCAGGAGATCCATGGCGAGCGCCATGCCTTCTCCGACCTGATCGAAGCCGACAAGGCACTTGCAGCCTGGGAGGCTCCGCATGCTTAAGCCCATGACCCTCAGCCAGCTGACCGGCGCCTTGAATGCGCGCCTGGTCAACGCCGACGCCAGTTTCACCGGTGTCAGCATCGACAGCCGCAGCGTCGCTGCCGGTCAGCTGTTCGTGGCCCTGACCGGGCCGCGCTTCGATGGCCATGACTACCTCGCCGACGTGCAGGCCAAAGGTGCCGTCGCGGCGCTGGTCGAGCGTGAAATCGCCGATGTCGATCTGCCGCAACTGCTGGTCGCCGACTGCCGCGTCGCGCTAGGCCAGCTCGGTGCGCTGAACCGCGCGGCCTTCGACAAACCAGTCGTCGCCATCACCGGTTCCAGCGGCAAGACCACGGTCAAGGAGATGCTTGCCAGCATCCTGCGCACCCGTGGCCTGGTGCACGCCACCCGCGGCAACCTGAACAACGACCTCGGCGCTCCGCTGACCCTGCTGGAGATCGCTCCGGAGCACAGCGCTGCGGTGATCGAGCTGGGCGCTTCGCGCATCGGCGAGATCCGCTACACCGTCGGCCTGACCCAGCCGCAGGTGGTGATCATCAACAACGCCGGCACCGCCCACGTGGGTGAGTTCGGTGGTCCCGAGAAGATTGTCGAAGCCAAGGGCGAGATACTCGAAGGCCTGGGCGAGGGCGGCACCGCCATCCTCAACCTGGCCGACAAGGCGTTCGACATCTGGCGAAAGCGCGCAGGCAACCACCGCATCTTCAGCTTTGCCCTGGACGACCCGCGGGCCGACTTCCATGCCAGCGACATTGGCCGTGATGCCCGTGGCTGCCCATTGTTCACCCTGCACGGCCCTGATGGCAGTGTGCCGGTGCAGCTGAACCTGCTTGGCACCCACAACGTCAGCAACGCCCTGGCGGCTGCCGCCGCTGCCCATGCCGTTGGTCTGAGCCTGAGTGGCATCGCCGCCGGCCTCAACGCCGTGCAACCGGTCAAGGGCCGCACCGTGGCGCAGATCGCCCCGAACGGTGTGCGGGTCATCGACGACAGCTACAACGCAAATCCCACCTCCATGTGTGCGGCCATTGATATACTCGCCGGCTTTTCCGGGCGCACCGTTCTGGTGCTGGGGGATATTGGCGAACTGGGCCAGTGGGCGGAAGAAGGCCACCGGCAGGTGGGTGACTACGCACGCGGCAAGGTTGACGCCGTGTATGCAACGGGTTCCAACATGATTCATGCGGTCAAGGCGTTCGGCGCCAATGGCCGTCATTTCGCTACTCAAGCTGAGCTGATCGACGCCGTACGCGCCGAAACTGCCGGCGACACCACTATCTTGATCAAGGGCTCGCGCAGCGCTGCGATGGAAAACGTCGTGGCTGCTTTGTGCGGTGCCAGCGGGGAGAAACATTAATGCTGCTGCTGTTGGCCGAGTATCTGCAACAGTTCCACAAGGGCTTCGCGGTCTTCCAGTACCTGTCCCTGCGCGGGATTCTTGGCGTACTGACCGCGTTGTCGCTGGCGCTGTGGCTGGGGCCGTGGATGATCCGTACCCTGCAGATTCGCCAGATCGGTCAGGCCGTGCGTAACGACGGCCCGCAATCGCACCTGTCCAAGTCCGGCACCCCGACCATGGGTGGCGCACTGATTCTGTCTGCCATCGGCGTCAGCACCTTGCTGTGGGCCGACCTGTCCAATCGCTATGTCTGGACCGTGCTGATCGTCACCCTGCTGTTTGGTGCCATTGGCTGGGTCGACGACTACCGCAAGGTGATCGAAAAGAACTCGCGTGGCCTGCCGAGCCGCTGGAAGTACTTCTGGCAATCGGTGTTCGGTCTGGGCGCGGCCGTGTTCCTGTACATGACCGCCCCGACCAGCGTCGAAACTACCTTGATCGTGCCGTTCCTCAAGGACGTCACCATCCCGCTGGGTATCGGCTTCGTCGTGCTGACCTATTTCGTCATCGTCGGTTCGAGCAACGCGGTCAACCTCACCGACGGCCTCGATGGCCTGGCGATCATGCCTACCGTGATGGTCGGCGGTGCTCTGGGCATCTTCTGCTACCTGTCGGGTAACGTGAAGTTTGCTGAGTACCTGCTGATCCCTTACGTGCCGGGCTCGGGCGAGCTGATCGTGTTCTGCGGCGCGCTGATCGGTGCCGGCCTGGGCTTCCTGTGGTTCAACACCTATCCGGCCCAGGTGTTCATGGGCGACGTCGGTGCACTGGCGCTGGGTGCCGCGCTGGGCACCATCGCCGTGATCGTGCGCCAGGAAATCGTGCTGTTCATCATGGGCGGCATCTTCGTGATGGAAACCCTGTCGGTGGTGATCCAGGTCGCCTCGTTCAAGCTCACCGGCAAGCGTGTGTTCCGCATGGCGCCGATTCACCACCACTTTGAACTCAAGGGCTGGCCTGAGCCACGCGTGATCGTCCGTTTCTGGATCATCACCGTGATTCTGGTGCTGATCGGCCTGGCAACCCTGAAACTGAGGTAGAAAAGCGTGTCATTGATCGCTTCCGACCAATTCCGCATCGTTGTCGGCCTCGGCAAGAGCGGCATGTCCCTGGTTCGCTTCCTGGCGAGCCGGGGCATTGCCTTTGCGGTCGCCGACACCCGCGAGCAACCGCCGGAACTGGAAACCCTGCGCCGTGATTACCCGCAGGTGGAAGTGCGCTGTGGTGAGCTGGACGTGGACTTCCTGTGCCGCGCCAACGAGTTGTACGTGAGCCCGGGCCTGGCCCTGGCCACGCCGGCCCTGCAGCAGGCTGCAGCGCGTGGCGTGCAGCTGTCCGGTGACATCGAACTGTTCGCCCGCCATGCCAAGGCGCCGATCATCGCGATCAGCGGCTCCAACGCGAAAAGCACTGTCACCACCCTGGTCGGCGAGATGGCCGCCAAGGCCGGCAAGCGCGTGGCCGTGGGCGGCAACCTGGGCACCCCGGCGCTGGACCTGCTGAGCGACGACGTCGAGTTGTATGTGCTGGAGCTGTCGAGTTTCCAGCTGGAAACCACCGACCAGCTCAACGCCGAAGTGGCCACCGTGCTGAACATCAGCGAAGACCACATGGACCGCTACAGCGGCCTGCCGGCCTACCACCTGGCCAAGCACCGGATCTTCCGCGGTGCCCGCCAGGTCGTGGTCAACCGCCAGGATGCCCTGAGCCGGCCACTGCCGGTGGAAGGCCGCCCGTGCTTCTCCTTCGGCCTCAACCAGCCGGACTTCAAGGCCTTCGGCCTGCGTGAAGTCGACGGCGAGAAATACCTGGCGTATGAATTCCAGACGCTGATGCCGGTGCGTGAGCTGAAGATTCGCGGCGCCCACAACCAGAGCAACGCCCTGGCGGCCCTGGCCCTCGGCCACGCTGCCGGCCTGCCGTTCGCGCCGATGCTCGAAGCGCTGCGTGAGTTCAAGGGCCTGGCTCACCGCTGCCAGTGGATCCGTG
This sequence comes from Pseudomonas sp. NPDC089422, assembly GCF_044749405.1. Classification (NCBI taxonomy): domain Bacteria; kingdom Pseudomonadati; phylum Pseudomonadota; class Gammaproteobacteria; order Pseudomonadales; family Pseudomonadaceae; genus Pseudomonas; species Pseudomonas sp. NPDC089422. Next base: position 278,128 of record NZ_JBIVHW010000004.1, on the reverse strand, counting down.
AGCGCAACGCCGTCAACTGGTACGACGATTCCAAGGCCACCAACGTCGGGGCTGCCCTGGCGGCGATCGAAGGCCTGGGTGCGGACATCGACGGCAAGCTGGTGCTGATCGCCGGTGGCGACGGCAAGGGCGCCGATTTCGCCGCCTTGCGCGAGCCGGTCAAGCGCTTCTGCCGCGCCGTGGTGCTGCTTGGCCGTGATGCCGAGCGCCTGGCCGATGCCTTGGGTGACGGCGTGCCGCTGGTACGGGTCAAGACCCTGGACGAGGCCGTGCAACAGTGTGCCGAGCTGGCCCAGCCAGGCGACGCCGTGCTGCTGTCGCCGGCCTGCGCCAGCCTCGACATGTTCAAGAACTTCGAAGAACGCGGGCGCCTGTTCGCCCAGGCGGCGGGAGGGCTGGCATGATCTTCGGCATCCTCAAGCCCTATCCGTCGCCGCTGATCAGTGGCCGTGGCATCGACCTCGACTTCGCCATGCTGGCCGGCTGCCTGGCACTGCTGGGCCTGGGCCTGGTGATGATCACCTCGGCGTCGTCGGAAGTTGCCGCGGTGCAGTCCGGCAATCCGCTGTACCACATGTTCCGCCACCTGGTGTACGTGTTCCTCGGCCTGGTTGCCTGTGGCGCGACCATGATGGTGCCGATCGCCACCTGGCAGCGCATGGGCTTCATGATGCTGATCGGTGCCTTCGGCCTGCTGGTGCTGGTGCTGGTGCCGGGGATCGGCCGCGAAGTGAACGGTTCGATGCGCTGGATCGGCTTCAGCTTCTTCAACGTGCAGCCATCGGAGATCGCCAAGGTCTTCGTGGTCATCTACCTGGCCGGCTACCTGGTGCGCCGGCAGACCGAGGTGCGTGAAACCTGGATGGGCTTCTTCAAGCCCTTCATCGTCCTGCTGCCAATGGCGGCTCTGCTGCTGATGGAGCCAGACTTCGGCGCCACCGTGGTGATGATGGGGGCCGCCGCCGCGATGCTGTTCCTCGGTGGAGTGGGGCTGTTCCGCTTCAGCCTGATGGTGGTGCTGGCGGTGGCTGCCGTGTTCATCCTGGTGCAGGCGCAGCCGTACCGGATGGCGCGTCTGATCACCTTCACCGACCCCTGGTCCGACCAGTTCGGCTCCGGCTACCAGCTGACCCAGGCGCTGATCGCCTTCGGCCGCGGCGAGTGGCTGGGTGTCGGCCTGGGCAACAGCGTGCAGAAGCAGTTCTACCTGCCTGAAGCGCACACCGACTTCGTGTTCTCGGTACTGGCCGAAGAGCTTGGCGTGGTGGGCTCGCTGGTGACCATCGCGCTGTTCGTCTTCGTCACCATTCGTGCCCTGTACATCGGCCTGTGGGCAGAGAAGGCCAAGCAGTTCTTTGCCGCCTACATGGCGTTCGGCCTGGCGTTCCTGTGGATCGGCCAGTTCCTGATCAACATCGGCGTGAACGTCGGCCTGCTGCCGACCAAGGGCCTGACCTTGCCGTTCCTCAGTTACGGCGGTTCATCGCTGGTGATCTGCTGTGCCTGCGTGGGTTTGCTGTTGCGCATCGAATGGGAGAGTCGCACGCACCTGGGCAGCGAGGAGCACGAATTCAAGGAGAGCGATTTTGCCGAGGAGACCAGTCATGGCCGCTGACGGCAAGAACGTACTGATCATGGCGGGCGGCACCGGGGGCCATGTGTTCCCGGCCCTGGCCTGCGCCCGTGAGTTCCAGGCCCGCGGTTATACCGTGCACTGGCTGGGCACGCCGCGTGGCATCGAGAACGAACTGGTGCCGCAAGCCGGCCTGCCACTGCACCTGATCCAGGTCAGTGGCCTGCGTGGCAAGAGCAAGCTGTCGCTGCTCAAGGCGCCCTTCACCCTGGTCAAGGCGGTGCTCCAGGCACGCCGTATCGTGCGTCAGCTCAAGCCTGTGTGCGTAGTTGGCTTCGGCGGCTATGTGACCGGCCCGGGCGGCGTTGCCGCACGGCTGTGCGGTGTGCCGCTGGTGATCCACGAGCAGAACGCCCGTGCCGGCACCACCAACCGCCTGTTGCTGCCGCTGGCGGCGCGTGTCTGCGAAGCCTTCCCGGCAACCTTCGACGCCAGCGACAAGCTGCGCACCACTGGCAACCCGGTGCGTCCGGAGCTGTTCATGGACGCCCTTCGCGCGCCCCTGGCCGAGCGCCGCGCGCGCTTGCTGGTGATGGGTGGCAGCCTGGGTGCGGAACCATTGAACAAATTGTTGCCTAAGGCCCTGTCCGAAGTGCCGGCGAACCTGCGGCCAGAGGTGTTCCACCAGGCAGGCAAGCACCATGCGCCGGCCACTGCCGAGCGTTACCGCGAGGCAGGTGTCGAGGCCCAGGTCGAACCGTTCATCAAGGACATGGCCCATGCCTATGGCTGGGCCGATATCGTGGTCTGCCGGGCCGGCGCCCTGACCGTCAGCGAACTCGCGGCGGCGGGCCTGCCTTCGATGCTGGTGCCCTTGCCCCACGCGATCGACGACCACCAGACCCACAATGCCCAATATCTGGCCCGGGAAGGCGCTGCCTTCCTCATGCCACAAGCGACAACTGGCGCGGCGCAACTCGCTGAACGCCTGAACGAGGTGCTGATGCAACCCGAGAAACTCAACACCATGGCTGGCACCGCACGGCGCCTGGCCAAACCTGCTGCAACCAGCACCGTGGTCGATATCTGCCTGGAGGTGGCCCATGGTTGAAAGCCAGAAAGCCATGCCCCAGCCGAAGATGGGCCGTATCAACCGTATCCACTTCGTCGGTATCGGCGGCGTGGGCATGTGCGGTATCGCTGAAGTGCTGCTGAACCTGGGCTACCAGGTGTCCGGTTCCGACCTCAAGGCGTCGCCGGTTACCGAGCGCCTGGAGTCGTTCGGCGCCGAGATCTTCGTCGGCCACCGCGCCGAGAACGCCGCCAATGCCGATGTGCTGGTGGTGTCCAGTGCCATCAACCCGGCCAACCCGGAAGTCGCCACCGCCCTGGAGCGTCGCATTCCCGTGGTGCCGCGTGCCGAAATGCTTGCCGAGCTGATGCGCTATCGCCATGGCGTGGCGGTTGCCGGTACCCACGGCAAGACCACCACCACCAGCCTGCTGGCGTCGGTATTCGCCGCCGGCGGCCTGGACCCGACTTTCGTCATCGGTGGTCGCCTGACCGCTGCCGGCACCAACGCACAGCTGGGCACCAGCCGCTACCTGATTGCCGAAGCTGACGAAAGCGATGCCAGCTTCCTGCACCTGCAGCCGATGGTTGCCGTGGTCACCAACATCGACGCCGACCACATGGCGACCTACGAAGGTGACTTCAACAAGCTGAAGAAGACCTTCGTCGAGTTTCTGCACAACCTGCCGTTCTACGGCCTGGCCGTGATGTGCCTGGACGACCCTGTCGTGCGCGAGATCCTGCCACAGGTCAAGCGCCCGACCGTCACCTATGGCTTCAGCGAAGAGGCCGACATCCGCGCCATCAACGTGCGCCAGCAGGGCATGCAGACCCACTTCACCGTGCTGCGCCGTGACTGCGAGCCGCTCGAGGTGTCGGTGAACATGCCCGGCAACCACAACGTGCTCAACGCCTTGGCCACCATTGCCATTGCCACTGACGAAGGCATCAGCGATGAAGCCATCGTCCAGGGTCTGTCCGGCTTCCAGGGCGTTGGCCGCCGCTTCCAGGTCTACGGCGAACTGCCGGTCGACGGCGGCAGCGTGATGCTGGTCGACGACTATGGTCACCACCCGACCGAAGTGGCTGCAGTGATCAAGGCCGTGCGCGGCGGCTGGCCAAGCCGCCGCCTGGTGATCGTCTACCAGCCGCACCGCTACAGCCGTACCCGCGACCTGTACGACGATTTCGTCCAGGTGCTGGGCGATGCCAACGTGCTGCTGTTGATGGAGGTCTACCCGGCCGGCGAAGAGCCGATCCCCGGTGCCGACAGCCGCCAGCTGTGCCACAGCATCCGCCAGCGCGGCAAGCTGGACCCGATCTACATCGAACGTGGCGCCGAGCTGGCGCCGCTGGTCAAGCCGCTGCTGCGCGCCGGCGACATCCTGATCTGCCAGGGTGCCGGTGATGTCGGTGGCCTGGCCCCGCAACTGATGAAAAGCCCGCTGTTCGCAGGCGCCAAGCAGGAGAAGTCGAAATGACCAGCGCCTACGAACAACTGCGCTCGACCCAGGACGTGAAAGACTTCGGCCGCGTGGCCGTGCTGTACGGCGGCAAGAGCGCCGAGCGTGAAGTGTCGCTGAAGTCCGGTGCGGCAGTGATCGACGCGCTGACCACTGCCGGTGTCGACGTGGTCGGCATCGACGTCGGTGACGACCTGCTGGCGCGCCTGCAGCACGAGAGGATCGACCGCGCCTTCATCATCCTCCACGGCCGTGGCGGTGAAGACGGCAGCATGCAGGGCCTGCTCGAGTGCCTGGGCATCCCCTACACCGGTAGTGGCATCCTCGCTTCGGCACTGGCCATGGACAAGCTGCGCACCAAGCAGGTGTGGCAGAGCCTGGGTATTCCGACCCCGCGTCACGCGGTGCTGGCCAGCGAGCACGATTGTGTTGCTGCCGGCACGGAACTGGGCTTCCCGTTGATCGTCAAACCGGCCCATGAAGGTTCCAGCATCGGCATGGCCAAGGTGAACAGCGTGGAAGAGCTGGTCGCTGCCTGGAAGGATGCCGCCCATTACGATTCGCAAGTCCTGGTCGAGCAATGGATTCACGGCCCGGAGTTCACCATCGCCGTTCTGCGTGGCCAAGTGCTGCCGCCGATCGCCCTGGGCACTCCGCACGTGTTTTACGACTACGACGCCAAGTACATCGCCAATGACACCCAGTACCGCATCCCGTGCGGCCTGGACAGTGCCAAGGAGCAGGAACTGATCGACCTGACCGCGCGCGCCTGCGATGCCATCGGCATAGAAGGCTGGGGCCGGCTGGACGTGATGCAGGACGAGCAGGGCCGGTTCTGGCTGCTCGAAGTCAACACCGCACCCGGCATGACCGATCATAGCTTGGTGCCCATGGCGGCCCGCGCGGCCGGCCTGGACTTCCAGCAACTGGTGCTGGCGATCCTGGCTGAAAGCGTGGCGACGCGAGGTTAACCATCATGCAAGGCGCAATGATACGTCAGCAGCAACCCGTTACCGGCCGCAGCAAGCCGGTGCCGCGCGGTGCCAGCCGACTGGTGGCCGACGAGCCCGTATCGGCGCGCCTGCCGCGGCCCAGCCTGGGCGGCCTCAAGCGCCTGCTGTGGCCGATCGTGCTGGTGGCTGCAGGCTTCGGCGCCTATGAGGGCGCCATCCGCCTGATGCCGTATGCCGACCGGCCGATCACCAAGATCGACGTGCAGGGTGACCTCAGCTACATCAGCCAGCAGTCGGTGCAGCAGCGCATTGCGCCGTACGTGGCGGCGAGCTTCTTCAGCGTCGACCTCACGGCGATGCGCGCCGAGCTCGAGCAGATGCCGTGGATTGCCCATGCCGAAGTGCGCAGGGTGTGGCCGGACGAAGTGGTGATTCGCCTGGAAGAACAGCTGCCGGTGGCGCGCTGGGGGGACGAGGCCCTGCTCAACAACCAGGGCCAGGCCTTCACCCCGCGCGAACTGGCCAACTATGAGCACCTGCCGCAGCTGGCCGGGCCGCAGCGCGCTCAGCAACAAGTCATGCAGCAATATCAGGTATTGAGCCAGATGCTGCGCCCCCTGGGCTTTTCCATCGCTCGCCTGGAGCTGCGCGAGCGGGGCAGCTGGTTCCTGACCACCGGTGCGAGCAGCGCCGGGCCGGGCATCGAGCTGCTGTTGGGGCGCGACCACCTGGTGGAGAAGATGCGCCGTTTCATTGCCATTTACGACAAGACACTCAAAGAGCAGATCACCAATATCGCCCGCATTGATCTGCGTTACGCCAACGGACTTGCCGTTGGTTGGCGGGAACCGAACGCACCGACGACGGCCCAACCCGCCGTTGCGAAGAATTAGAGAGAGGCAGGACCATGGCAAACGCGCATAGCGGCAAAATGATCGTCGGGCTGGACATCGGCACCTCCAAGGTGGTGGCGCTGGTGGGTGAAGTGGGCGAAGACGGCACCCTCGAGATCGTGGGCATCGGCACCCATCCGTCCCGCGGCCTGAAGAAGGGCGTGGTGGTGAACATCGAATCGACCGTGCAGTCGATCCAGCGTGCAGTGGAAGAAGCCCAGCTGATGGCTGGCTGCCGTATCCACTCGGCGTTCGTCGGCGTGGCCGGCAACCACATCCGCAGCCTGAACTCCCACGGCATCGTCGCCATCCGCGACCGCGAGGTCAGCGTTGCCGACCTCGAACGCGTGCTCGACGCCGCCCAGGCCGTGGCCATCCCGGCTGACCAGCGCGTGCTGCACACCCTGCCGCAGGACTACGTGATCGACAACCAGGAAGGCGTGCGCGAGCCGCTGGGCATGTCCGGCGTGCGTCTGGAAGCCAAGGTTCACGTGGTCACCTGCGCGGTCAACGCGGCACAGAACATCGAGAAGTGCGTACGCCGCTGCGGCCTGGAAATCGACGACATCATCCTCGAGCAGCTGGCCTCGGCCTACTCGGTGCTGACCGATGACGAGAAAGAGCTGGGCGTGTGCCTGGTGGACATCGGTGGTGGCACCACCGACATCGCCATCTTCACCGAGGGCGCGATCCGTCACACCGCAGTCATCCCGATTGCCGGCGACCAGGTCACCAACGACATCGCCATGGCCCTGCGTACGCCGACCCAGTACGCCGAAGAAATCAAGATCCGCTACGCCTGCGCCCTGGCCAAGCTGGCCGGCGCTGGCGAGACCATCAAGGTGCCGAGCGTGGGCGACCGCCCACCGCGCGAGCTGTCGCGCCAGGCCCTGGCCGAGGTGGTGGAGCCACGTTACGACGAGCTCTTCACCCTGATCCAGGCCGAGCTGCGTCGCAGCGGCTACGAGGACCTGGTGCCAGCCGGCATCGTGCTCACCGGCGGCACTGCGAAGATGGAAGGTGCCGTGGAACTGGCCGAGGAAATCTTCCACATGCCGGTACGCCTGGGCGTACCGCACAGCGTTCGGGGGCTGAGCGACGTGGTGCGCAACCCGATCTATTCCACCGGCGTGGGCTTGCTCACCTACGGCCTGCTCAAGCAGTCCGAGGACATGGTCCTGACCGGTAACAGCAACAGCAGCAACAACAGCTATGGCGATGAACCGAAGGCCCCAGTGCTTGAGCGCTTCAAGCGGTGGGTCCAGGGCAACTTCTAAGTTTCAAAGCAGTAGTGGTAGGCGCAACAACTAGAGAACTGTAAGGAGAGGGAAAATGTTCGAGCTCGTAGACAACGTCCCGCAAAGTCCGGTCATCAAAGTGATCGGTGTTGGCGGTGGCGGCGGCAACGCCGTCAACCACATGGTGAAGAGCAGCATCGAAGGCGTCGAGTTCATCTGCGCCAACACCGATGCCCAGGCGCTGAAAAACATCGGCGCACGCACCATCCTGCAACTGGGTACCGGCGTGACCAAGGGTCTGGGTGCCGGTGCCAATCCGGAAGTCGGCCGTCAGGCCGCGCTGGAAGACCGTGAGCGCATCGCCGAGGTGCTGCAGGGCACCAACATGGTGTTCATCACCACCGGCATGGGCGGCGGTACCGGTACCGGCGCGGCGCCGATCATCGCCGAAGTGGCCAAGGAAATGGGCATTCTCACCGTTGCAGTGGTGACCCGTCCGTTCCCGTTCGAAGGCCGCAAGCGCATGCAGATTGCCGACGAAGGCATCCGCATGCTGGCTGAGAGCGTCGACTCGCTCATCACCATCCCCAACGAGAAGCTGCTGACCATCCTGGGCAAGGATGCCAGCCTGCTGTCCGCCTTCGCCAAGGCCGACGATGTACTGGCCGGTGCCGTTCGCGGTATCTCCGACATCATCAAGCGCCCGGGCATGATCAACGTCGACTTCGCCGACGTGCGTACCGTCATGGGTGAAATGGGCATGGCGATGATGGGTACCGGCTGCGCCAGCGGTCCGAACCGTGCTCGCGAAGCCACCGAAGCGGCCATCCGCAACCCGCTGCTCGAAGACGTCAACCTGCAGGGCGCCCGCGGCATCCTGGTGAACATCACCGCAGGTCCTGACCTGTCGCTGGGTGAGTACTCCGACGTGGGTAGCATCATCGAAGCCTTCGCCTCCGACCACGCCATGGTCAAGGTCGGCACCGTGATCGACCCTGACATGCGTGACGAGCTGCACGTGACCGTGGTTGCCACTGGTCTGGGCGCGCGCATCGAGAAGCCGGTCAAGGTGGTCGACAACACCCTGCAGACCGCTCAGCAGGTGTACGAGGCTTCCAACCCGGCGCCGGTTCGCCAGGAGCAGCCAGCCGTCAACTACCGTGACCTGGAGCGCCCGACCGTGATGCGCAACCAGGCCCACGCAGGTGCCGCTGCGGCAGCTAAACTCAACCCTCAGGATGACCTGGACTACCTCGATATCCCAGCCTTCCTGCGTCGTCAGGCCGATTGATGGAATTTATCAGGGGTATAAGGGTGATTGGTGTTCAGCAAAGGCCGGGTCTGTTATCATCCCCAGCCTTTGTTGATACCTGTTCGCATTATTTGCGCTGAAGCGGCCAATGCCATGATTAGACAACGCACCCTGAAGAATACCATCCGTGCCACGGGCGTCGGCCTGCACTCCGGGGAGAAGGTCTACCTGACCCTCAAGCCTGCGCCTGTCGACACCGGCATCGTCTTCCGTCGCGCCGACCTTGACCCAGTGGTCGAGATCCCGGCGCGTGCGGCCAACGTCGGTGAGACCACCATGTCCACCACGCTGGTCAACGGTGACGTCAAGGTCGATACGGTCGAGCACCTGCTCTCCGCCATGGCGGGCCTGGGCATCGATAACGCCTACGTCGAGCTCTCCGCCTCGGAAGTGCCGATCATGGATGGCAGCGCCGGTCCCTTCGTATTCCTGATTCAGTCTGCCGGCCTGGAAGAACAGGACGCAGCGAAGAAGTTCATTCGCATCCTGCGCGAAGTGACAGTGGTGGAGGGCGACAAGAGCGCCACCTTCCTGCCCTTCGACGGGTTCAAGGTGAGCTTCGAGATCGACTTCGATCACCCGGTCCTCAAGGGCCAGACCCAGAGTGCGGTCGTCGACTTCTCCAGCACCTCGTTCGTGAAGGAAGTCAGCCGCGCCCGTACTTTCGGCTTCATGCGTGACATCGAGTACCTGCGCAAGCACAACCTTGCGTTGGGCGGCAGTGTCGAGAACGCCATCGTGGTCGACGAGACCGGTGTGCTCAACGAAGACGGCCTTCGTTCCGATGACGAATTCGTCAAGCACAAGATCCTCGACGCCATTGGCGACCTTTACCTGCTGGGCAACAGCCTGATCGGCGAGTTCAAGGGCTACAAGTCCGGCCACGCGCTGAACAACCAGCTGCTGCGCAAGCTCATCGCTGAAACCGACGCCTGGGAAGTGGTCACGTTCGAAGATGCCAGCACGGCACCGATCTCGTACATGCGCCCTGTTGCGGCTGTGTAAGTTCGAACACTCTCTAGTTCGTTGATTGAGGCCACCTTCGGGTGGCCTTTTTTATTTCAGCGCTTTTCTTTGTTGGCGTGATTGGCCAGGCGCTCCAGGGCGGCGCGCAGCTTGGGGTCGGCGATACCTTCGGCGGAGTCACGGATGCTCTCGGCGGCATGGTTCGACAGTTCGGTGGTGTTACCGCCGCGCTTGGCCGGCACCAGGGGCGGCTGCACCTTGTAGAGGATGCGCTGCAGGTTGCCGAACGCTTCCAGCGCCTGCAACTGGCGCTGCAGGCGCTTCTGCTGGTAGCGCAGACGTGTGGCCCAGTGGCCGTCGGTGACCACCAGCAACAACGTACCGTCCCGCCACGAGGCCACATGGCAATGCTCGCGGGCTGCCGGTTGCAGCTGGCTTTCCAGCAGGCGCTGCAGGTGTTCCAGGCGCTCGGCCTGGTTCAGCAGCAGGCGCAGCGGGCGGTTCTGGCGCAGCAGGGTGGCGGGCGGCTGGGCGGGGGAGGGTTTGAAAGCCATGGCAGTATGCATGATGTGACAAGAGGGGCAGTCTAACACCTCTGCAGCCTGTGCTGACCTCTTCGCGGGCAAGCCCGTTCCCACAGTGCTCGATACGTTTCATCAACCTTCGGGTTGAACTCGGGGAAAATGCCCCTATCTTAGAAAAGCCCCCGCCTAAGCGCTGTGCCAGCATCGTGGCAATCGACCACTTTCCTCACCATCGTTTCCGGGTAGAATGCTCGTTCGCATGCGGCCTCAGGGCTGCACGGGCGACTCATGGGGCCGCCCTCCATCCCTACGTGTGGAAGATCCTGCCGATATGTTTGCGCCTTTGTTAAAGAAACTTTTTGGAAGCAAGAACGAGCGTGAAGTCAAACGCATGCTCAAGACGGTATCTATCGTCAATGCCTTCGAAGAGAAGATGGTGGCCCTCTCCGATGAGCAACTGCGGGCCAAGACCGCAGAGTTCAAGGAGCGCCTGGCCAAAGGCGAGACGCTGGACCAGCTGTTGCCCGAAGCCTTCGCCGTGGCCCGTGAGGCCGGCAAGCGTGTCATGGGCATGCGCCACTTCGACGTGCAGCTGATCGGCGGCATGACCCTGCACGAGGGCATGATCGCAGAAATGCGTACCGGTGAAGGCAAGACCTTGGTCGGTACCCTGGCCGTTTACCTCAATGCCCTGTCCGGCAAGGGCGTGCATGTGGTCACGGTCAACGACTACCTGGCCCGCCGTGACGCCAACTGGATGCGCCCGCTGTACGAATTCCTCGGCCTGTCCGTAGGCATCGTCTCGGCCTTCCAGCCGCCTGAAGAAAAGCGCGCTGCCTATGCCGCCGACATCACCTACGGCACCAACAACGAATTCGGTTTCGACTACCTGCGCGACAACATGGCATTCAGCCAGGAAGAGAAGTTCCAGCGTGAACTGAACTTCGCCGTGATCGACGAAGTCGACTCGATCCTCATCGACGAAGCGCGCACCCCGCTGATCATTTCCGGCCAGGCCGAAGACAGCTCCAAGCTGTACATCGAGATCAACCGCCTGATCCCGCGCCTGACCCAGCACATCGAAGAAGTCGAAGGCCAGGTCACCCAGGAAGGCCACTTCACCATCGACGAGAAGAGCCGCCAGGTCGAGCTCAACGAAGCCGGTCACCAGTACATCGAAGAGATGCTCACCCAGGCCGGCCTGCTGGCCGAAGGCGAGAGCCTGTACTCGGCGCACAACCTGGGCCTGCTGACCCATGTCTACGCTGGCCTGCGTGCGCACAAACTGTTCCACCGCAACATCGAGTACATCGTCCAGGACGGCCAGGTCCTGCTGATCGACGAGCACACCGGCCGTACCATGCCCGGTCGTCGCCTGTCCGAAGGCCTGCACCAGGCCATCGAGGCGAAAGAGAACCTGAACATCCAGGCCGAAAGCCAGACCCTGGCTTCGACCACCTTCCAGAACTACTTCCGTCTCTACACCAAGCTGTCCGGCATGACCGGTACCGCCGATACCGAAGCGTTCGAGTTCCAGTCGATCTACGCCCTCAACGTGATGGTCATTCCGCCGAACAAGCCGCTCGCGCGCAAGGACTTCAACGACCTGGTGTACCTGACCGCCGACGAGAAATACGCCGCGATCATTGCCGACATCAAAGAGAGCATGACCCAGGGCCGCCCGATCCTGGTGGGTACCGCCACCATCGAAACCTCGGAGCACATGTCGAACCTGCTGAAGAAGGAAGGTATCGACCACAAGGTACTGAACGCCAAGTACCACGAGAAGGAAGCCGAGATCATCGCGCAAGCCGGTGCTCCGGGTGCGCTGACCATCGCCACCAACATGGCCGGCCGTGGTACCGACATCCTGCTGGGCGGTAACTGGGAAGCCGAAGTGGCTGCCCTGGAAAACCCGACCCCCGAGCAGATCGCCCAGATCAAGGCCGACTGGCAGAAGCGTCACCAGCAGGTGATTCAAGCCGGTGGCCTGCACGTGATCGCCTCCGAGCGCCACGAATCGCGCCGTATCGACAACCAGCTGCGTGGCCGTTCCGGCCGTCAGGGCGACCCGGGTTCGAGCCGCTTCTACCTGTCGCTGGAAGACAGCCTGATGCGCATCTTCGCCTCCGACCGGGTGAAGAACTTCATGAAGGCACTGGGCATGCAGTCTGGCGAGGCCATCGAGCACCGCATGGTCACCAACGCCATCGAAAAAGCCCAGCGCAAGGTCGAAGGCCGCAACTTCGACATCCGCAAACAGCTGCTTGAATACGATGACGTGGCCAACGAACAGCGCAAGGTGATCTACCACATGCGCAACAGCCTGCTGGCGGCCGATAACATTGGCGACACCATCGCCGAGTTCCGCCAGGAAGTGCTGGATGCCACCATCAGTCAGCACATCCCGCCGCAGTCGCTGCCGGAGCAGTGGGACGTGGCCGGCCTGGAAGCTGCGCTGGCCAGCGACTTCGCCATGAAGCTGCCGATTCAGCAGTGGCTGGACGAGGACGATCACCTCTACGAGGAGACCCTGCGCGAGAAGCTGCTGAACGAGATCACCACCGCCTACACCGAGAAGGAAGACCAGGCCGGTATCGAAGCCCTGCGTACCTTCGAGAAGCAGATCCTGCTGCGCGTGCTGGACGACCTGTGGAAAGACCACCTGTCGACCATGGACCACCTGCGTCACGGTATCCACCTACGCGGTTACGCCCAGAAGAACCCGAAACAGGAGTACAAGCGCGAGTCGTTCTCCCTGTTCCAGGAACTGCTCGAGTCGATCAAGCGCGACACCATCCGCGTGCTGTCGCACGTTCAGGTGCGCCGCGAAGACCCCGCCGAAGAAGAAGCCCGTCTGCGCCGCGAAGCCGAGGAGCTGGCCAGCCGCATGCAGTTCCAGCATGCCGCCGCGCCGGGCCTTGAAAGCGAGCAGTTGAGCGAGGAGGGCGCCGAAGTGGCCGTGGCTGCTGCCCCGGTGCGCAACGACCTGAAGCTGGGCCGCAACGAGCCGTGCTGGTGTGGTTCGGGCAAGAAATTCAAGCATTGCCATGGTCAGATCGAGTGACCTGACCTGATTGTTGTATCGTGACAACCCTGGGGGCCGCATTGCGGCCCCCTTTTCCATATTCACCGTATTTCTAGGAGCGCTCTAATGGCTGTTGGTCTTGGTCCTTTGCCCACCCTGCACCCGGTTCCGGGTTTTGAACTCGGCATCGCTTCTGCCGGCATCAAGCGCCCCGGGCGCAAGGATGTGGTGGTCATGCGCTGCGCCGAAGGCTCCAGCGTGGCAGGCGTATTCACCCTCAACGCCTTCTGTGCCGCTCCGGTGATCCTGTCCAAGCAGCGCGTGCAGGGCACCGTGCGCTACCTGCTGACCAACACCGGCAATGCCAACGCCGGTACCGGCGCGCCAGGCCTGGCCGCTGCCGAACGGACCTGCGCCAAGCTGGCCGAACTGACCGGCGTGCCGGCCGAGTCGGTACTGCCGTTCTCCACCGGTGTGATCGGTGAGCCACTGCCGGTCGAGAAGATCGAGGGCGCGCTGCAGGCCGCCCTGGACAATCTGTCGGAAAATCACTGGGCTGAAGCCGCCACCGGCATCATGACCACCGACACCCTGCCAAAAGGTGCCAGCCGTCAGTTCCAGCACGATGGCGTGACAGTCACCGTGACCGGTATCAGCAAAGGCGCCGGCATGATCCGCCCGAACATGGCTACCATGCTCGGCTACATCGCCACCGACGCCAAGGTCGCCCCGGCCGTGCTCAAGGACCTGATGCTCGACGGCGCCAACAAGTCGTTCAACCGTATCACCATCGATGGCGACACCTCGACCAACGACTGCTGCATGCTGATCGCCACCGGCAAGGCCAATCTGCCGGAAGTGACCGAAGCCAGCGGCGCGCTGTTCGAAGCGCTGAAGAAGGCCGTATTCGAAGTGTGCATGGAAGTGGCCCAGGCCATCGTCCGTGACGGCGAAGGTGCTACCAAGTTCGTCACCGTGCAGGTCAACGGTGGTGGCAACCACCAGGAGTGCCTGGATGTCGGTTACGCCGTGGCTCACTCGCCGCTGATCAAGACCGCGCTGTTCGCCTCCGACCCGAACTGGGGCCGTATCCTGGCTGCCGTGGGCCGTGCCGGCGTGCCGGAGCTGGATGTCAGCCTGATCGACGTGTACCTGGACAGCGTGTGCATTGCCAGCAAAGGCGGCCGCAGCCCGAGCTACACCGAAGCGCAGGGTTCGGCCGTGATGGCCCAGGAAGAGATCACCATCCGTATCGAGCTGGGCCGTGGCCAGTGCAGCGAAACCATCTGGACCACCGACCTGTCCCACGAGTACGTGAAGATCAACGCCGAATACCGTACCTGATATAAATGGGGCCGCTTTGCGGCCCTTTCGCGGATAAATCCGCTCCTACAAGGGTTATGCGGTCCCTGTAGGAGCGGATTTATCCGCGATGGGCTGCAAAGCAGCCCCAAATTCCCAAAGACATGGAGCCGAACCATGAGCTATCACCTGATCATCGGCGACAAGCTGTATTCCTCCTGGTCGCTGCGTGGCGCCCTGGCCCTTGAGCTGGCCGGCGTGCCGTACGAAGAAACGCTGATCAGCCTGAACCAGCCCGACACCCGCAAGCGCATCCTCGAATTTTCCGCCTCTGGCAAGGTGCCGCTGCTCAAGACCGAGCACGGGGTGATTGCCGACTCCCTGGCCATCGCCGAATACCTCAACGAACGCCACCCCGAGGCCCAGCTGTGGCCGGCCGATGTGGCTGCCCGTGCCCAGGCCCGTTCGGCCTGCGCGCAGATGCATAGCGGCTTCTTCGCCCTGCGCGGTGCCATGCCGTTCGACCTGTCCCGTGACCAGGCGCTGGATAGCATCCCGCTGGAGGTGCAATTGGACATCGACCGCATCGTCGCGCTGTGGTCCGAGTGCCGTCTGGTGGCCAAGGACAGCGGCCCCTTCCTGTTCGGCAAGCCGACCCTGGCCGATGCCTTCTTTGCCCCGGTGGCGGTGCGCCTGCGTACCTACCGCGTGGAGGTGCCCGCCGAGGCAGCCACCTATATCGAAACCATTTACCAGTGGCCGGCCTTCCAGGCCTGGCAGCAAGCTGGCCTGGCGGAGCGTGAAGGTTGAAACGGATTCATGTTGTAGCCGCGGTGATCCGCGGGAGTGACGGGCGCATTCTGATTGCGCGCCGCGCCGATACCCAGCATCAAGGTGGCCTGTGGGAGTTCCCGGGCGGCAAGGTGGAAGAGGGCGAGGGCGTCGAAGCGGCCCTGGCCCGCGAATTGCGCGAAGAGCTGGGCATCGAAGTGACCCGTTCTCGGGCGCTGATCAAGGTCAGCCACGACTACCCGGACAAGCAGGTGCTGCTGGATGTCCGTGAGGTCGATGGGTTCACCGGTGAGCCCCATGGCGCCGAAGGCCAGCCATTGGCCTGGGTCGCGCCTCGGGACCTGGCTCAGTACGAATTCCCTGAAGCCAACAAGCCGATCGTCGCCGCTGCGCGCTTGCCGGATCAGTACCTGATCACGCCGGATGGCCTGGAAGTGCCGCAGATGCTCAAGGGTATCCAGAAGGCCGTGGCCAATGGTATTCGCCTGATCCAGCTGCGCGCCCCGGACATGTACGACCCCAAGTACCGCGATGTGGCGGTGGACGCGGTCGGGCTGTGCGCTGGCAAGGCGCAGCTGATGCTCAAGGGGCCGCTGGAGTGGCTGGGCGACTTCCCGTCCGCCGGCTGGCACCTGACCGCTGCGCAGCTGCGCAAGTACGCAGCCAAAGGCCGCCCGTTCCCCAAGGCGCGCTGGCTGGCGGCCTCGTGCCACAGTGCCGAAGAGCTGGCGCTGGCCGAGCAGATGGGCGTGGACTTCGTCACCTTGTCGCCGGTGCAGGCGACCCAGACCCACCCCGAGGCGGTGCCGTTGGGGTGGGATGAGGCGCAGCGGCTGATTGCCGGGTTCAACCAACCGGTTTACCTGCTGGGTGGGGTTGGGCCGGGTGAGCGGGAGAAGGCCTGGGAAGCCGGAGCCCAAGGCGTTGCCGGGATCCGCGCATTCTGGCCTGAGGCCTGAGTAACTGGGGCCGCTTTGCGGCCCTTTCGCGGGCAAGCCCGCTCCCACAGGCTATCAGCTGCCTTCAGGTCTGGTGCTATGCCTGTGGGAGCTGGCTTGCCTGCGATGGGCTGCAGAGCAGCCCCGGCGGCATCAGCCTTCAGGCTTTTGCGCAGGCTGCCACAAGACCTCGCTAATCCCTTGGCGCCGCCCAATGATCCGCGCCGCCACAAACAGCAGATCCGAAAGCCGGTTGATATACGCCAACCCAACCCCCTCCAACGGCTCCAGCGCATTCAACTGCTGACACCGCCGCTCCGCACTGCGCGCCAGGCTGCGGCACACATGGGCCTGTGCCACCAAGGCAGAACCACTGGGCAGAATGAAGTTTTTCAGCGGTCCCAGCTCATCGTTCCACACATCGATCGCCGCTTCCAGCCGCTCCACCTCGGCCTGGTTCAAGGCCTGGTAGCTGGGCATCGCCAACTCGCCACCAAGGTCGAACAAGCGATGCTGGCAGGGCGCCAGGACGTTGCTCACTTCATCCAGCCCCTGTTCGGCGAGGCCGGCCAGCAGCAGCCCGAGCTGGCTGTTGAGGCTGTCCACCTCACCGATCGCCTCGACCCGCGGGTGGTCCTTGGGCACCCGCCGCCCGTCGCCCAAGCCGGTTTCCCCCTTGTCGCCAGTGCGGGTGTAGATCTTCGACAGGCGATAGCCCATGTCATGCCTCCGTGTGGGTCGGCGCAGACGCTGGCGGCTGGCCGAGGGGCAGGCGCAGGGTGAAGCAGGTGCCCTGGCCGGGCGTGGACTGCACTTCCATCTGCCCCTTGTGGTTGTTGGTGATGATGAAATACGAAACCGACAGCCCGAGCCCGGTGCCCTGGCCGATTTCCTTGGTGGTGAAGAACGGCTCGAAGGTGCGCTTGCGCACGGTTTCGGGCATGCCCACGCCGTTGTCCTCGACCTGGATCTCGGCCCAGGGCGGGTTGAGCCGGGTGCGCAAGGTGATGCGCCCTGGCTCACTGGGCTGCGGGCGCTGGTGGATGGCCTGGGCGGCGTTCTTCAGCAGGTTCAGCAGCACCTGCTCCAGTTCGTTGGCGGTGCAGGGCACCGGTCCCAGGTTGGGGTCGAACTGGCGGACGATGGCCTGGCCCTTGAAGTCGAAGCCGATGGTCAGGTCGAAGTCGTTGCTGGCGATCTCCACGGCCTGGTCGATCAATGCCGGCAGCTCGCAAGGCGCCAGCTGGCGGTTGCTGCGGCGGCTGAAGCTGAGCATGTGGGTAACGATCTTGGCGGCGCGGGCGCCGGCCTGCTGAATGCCGTCGAGCAGTTGCGGCACTTCGCGGTTGTCCAGGTAGCGGTTGACGTTGGCCAGGTCGATGCCCAGTTCGCTGGCCTGTTCCTGGTTGCGCGGCAGCTCTGGCGACAGGCGCCGGCGGATGTTCTGCACGTTGTGCAGGATCGCGCCCAGCGGGTTGTTGATTTCGTGGGCCATGCCGGCGGCGAGGCCACCAACCGAGAGCATCTTCTCCGACTGCACCATCATCTCTTCCAGCGACAGGCGCTGGGTGATGTCGTCGATACGGATGACCACGCCGCGACCACCGCCGCCCATCAGTGGGTAGAAGGTCAGGGCGTAATGGCGCAGGTCGTCGCCCTTGGGCCAGGTGACCCGCTCGATCTTCGCCACCCGGTGCTTCTCGACGCTTTCCTTGAGCTGCGGCAGGAACGGCTTGAGCGGCTCGAAGGCGATGAAGATCGGCTGGTTCAGCGCTTCGTCGAGCGGCGTGCCGGAGAGCACCGTGGCCTCGTGGTTCCACTGGGTGACGTAGAGCTGCTCATCGAGGGCGATCAGTGCCGAGGGCATGGAGTCGATGATGCTGTTGAGGTAGTTCTGGAAGCCGGTGAGCTTCTTCTCGATCTTGCTGCGCACCTGGACTTCCAGCTCCAGCTTGCGGTTGGTGTGGCGGGTTTCCTCGGCCAGGCCCTGGGCCTGGTCGTAGGCCGTCTGGAATTCGTCGCGGGCGCGCTTGAGCTGCTGCTCGCGGGCCTCGATGCGCGAGAGCATGGTGTTGAAGGCTTCGGCCAGGCTGCCGATCTCGTCGTCGTTGCCGCGGGTGGCGCGCAAGGCATAGCTTTCTTCGCGGGTGACCTGGCGGCTGAGTTCTTCGAGCTGATTGATCGGCTGGGTGATCAGGCGCTTGATCTGCCGGGCGATGATCATCCACAGCAGGATGCTGAACACCAGGATCGCCAGGCTTGCGCTGAGCGTGCCGGTGTAGAACGCCGTGGGCAGTTCACTGCTGGCCACCAGCAGCAGGTGCGCCGGTGGGCTGGCGTCGCGCGGGATACGGATCAGCTGGGTGCTGCGGAACTCCATCAGGCGCCAGCCGTCGATGTTGCGGTAGCGCTTGGGCAGTGCCAGTGACTCGCCGTGTTGCAGCTGGGCCAGCATGCTGCCGTCGCCGCCGTAGATGGCAGCGGCGCGCAGCGGGGTGTAACTGTCCAGCTCCTTGAGCAGGGCAGTGGCGGTCTCGGTCGAGTCGCCGGCCCGGGCCGACAGTTGCGGGTTGGCCACCAGCTTGCCGATGGTCTGCAATGCCTGCGGCGCCATGCTCTCCTGGGTGATCCAGTAGGCGGCGCTGATGAAGGTCAGGTTGGCTACCAGCAGGATGGTCACCAGCAGTACCAGCAGGGCTGCCAGCAGTTTCTGCCCGACCGGGAGGTTTTCCAGGCGTTGGCGCAGGCTCATGGGCAAGGCAATGTCCGTATTGGGTTGACGTCAGGCGCTGGGCAAACCACGCGCTCGCAGGTTATCGACCAGGCGCCGGTGCAGGTGTTCCAGCCGTGGCAGCACCATGCCGTGGCGCTCGGCTGCCCGGCAGACGTGGCCCAGCAGGTAGTGCACTTCGGTACGCCGGCCAGCGCGCACGTCCTGGTACATGGAAGAGTAGTTGGCTGCCGTGGCCAGGATCACCCGCTGCACCTCTTCGTCCAGATCGGCCGCAGCTTCCGGCTGGCCGCAACGGCGCAGCAGTTCGGCGAGTTCCGTGCTCAGTGCCTCGACCTCGCCGAGATGCCCGAGCAAACCACCGTTCTGGCAATCGTGCAGCACGGTCAGTGGGTTGATGGCGCAGTTGAGCGCCAGCTTGCGCCACAGGCGGGTAAGGATGTCGACCGTCCATTCGCTGGGGATGCCGGCGTCGTTCAGGTCATCGAACCACTCCGGGGTGGTGGGGTTGGCCGGGTCCCCCAGCCAGTTGAAACCATGGCCGGCGAAGCGCACCCGCCAGTCGTCCTCGCGGAAGGCGCCTTCGGTGCTGGAGGCGAAGATGCAGCGGGCGAGGGGGGCCTGATCGGCGACTTCGTCCTGGCTGCCCAGGCCGTTCTGCAACAGCACGATTTCCGCGCCCTCAGCCAGGCGCGGCGCCAGGCGGGCGATGGCCGGGGCGGCATCGTAGGCCTTGCAGGCCACCAGCAGGCGATGAATGGGCCCGCCCCGCTCGGCCGTTTCGGCCGGGATGGCGTAGAGACGGGTTTGATCCTGTTCGACCAGGGTCAGGCCGCCGGCCTGCTGGTAGGCCTGCAGGCGCTGCGCATCACGCAGGATCAGGCGTACTGCCTTGCCGGCGCGTGCCAGGCGGCAGGCCCAGAGGCTACCGAGGCTGCCGGCGCCGAGAATATGCCAGGTGCTGCTCATCTGCGTTTCGCAACCCGTTATAATGAGCCCGCATTTTAACCCGCTAACACCGACGCGCTCCATGTTCAGACTGAGCGCGCGTTTATTTTATGGAGATTACCCATGCCTTCGTTCGACGTGGTATCGGAACTGGACAAGCACGAAGTGCAGAACGCGGTCGACAACGCCATCAAGGACCTCGACCGCCGCTATGACCTCAAGGGCAAGGGCAGCTTCGAGTTCAAGGACAAGGAGCAGACCGTGGTGATGACCGCCGAGGAGGAGTTCCAGCTCGAAGCCATGCTGGAAATCCTGCGCCTGGCGCTGGTCAAGCGCAAGATCGATGTGAAGTGCCTGGAAACCAAGGACCCGTTCGCCTCGGGCAAGGAAAAGAAACAGGAAGCCAAGTTCCGCGAAGGCATCGACAAGGACCTGGCGAAGAAGATCGTCGCGACCATCAAGGATGGCAAGCTCAAGGTCCAGGCCGCCATCCAGGGCGAGCAGGTGCGTGTCACCGGCAAGAAGCGCGACGACCTGCAGGAAGCCATTGCCCTGCTGCGCACCAAGGAATTCGACATGCCGATCCAGTTCAACAACTTCCGCGACTGATCGCAGGGTTGTCCGGAACCCCGATGGCCTAATGATGTCCATGGGGTCCATGGCCGCTGAATTGCCGGCGGCCCGCTTTACTGTGTACGTGCCGTCCGGCATCAGGAGATGAACATGGATTTGAACGCTGAAGTCGATCAGCTGGTCCGCCAATCGCAGACCTGGGTCCCCTTGATCATGGAGTACGGCAGCCGTCTGCTGCTGGCACTGCTGACCCTGGCGGTCGGCTGGTGGATCATCAACAAGGTCAGCGCCCGCCTGGGCAAACTGGTAGGCCTGCGCAATGCCGACCTGGCACTGCAAGGTTTCATCAGCACCTTGTCGAACATCGTGTTGAAGGTGCTGCTGTTCGTCAGCGTGGCGTCGATGATCGGCATCGAGACCACCTCGTTCGTCGCCGCCATCGGTGCCGCCGGCCTGGCCATCGGCCTGGCCTTGCAAGGCAGCCTGGCGAACTTTGCCGGTGGCGTGCTGATCCTGATGTTCCGCCCGTTCCGCATCGGCGACTGGATCGAAGCGCAGGGTGTGGCGGGTACCGTCGACAGCATCCAGATCTTCCACACCGTGCTGCGCACTGGTGACAACAAGACGGTGATCATGCCGAACGGCGCGCTGTCCAACGGCATCATCACCAACACCAACCGCCAGCCGACGCGCAAGGTGGTGTTCGACGTGGGCGTGGACTACGAGGCCGACCTGCAGAAGGCGCGCAACGTGCTGCTGGAGCTGGCACAGGACCCGCGCGTGCTGCCGGACCCAGCCCCGCAGGCGGTAGTGGCGACCCTGGGCGACAGCTCGATCACCGTGTCGCTGCGCCTGTGGACCAAGACCGCTGACTACTGGGACGTGATGTTCATGCTCAACGAGCATGCCCGTGACCGGTTGAAGGCCGAAGGCATCGACATCCCGTTTCCGCAGCGGGTGATTCGCGTGGTGCAGGAGACTGCAGCGTAGTAATACCGCGTAGCAACCGGGGCCGCTTCGCGGCCCCGGCTTTTTCTACCCCTTACACTTGTTCACAGCAATTCCCCGCCATTTCTGGCATATAGCCTGTCCCCTCCTGCCTGCACCCGATACGCCATCATGAAACCACTGCTGTACATCACTCCGCTTCGGGCCCTGCTGTTCGGCCTGACCCTGGCCCTGTTCGAGTTGCTCACCTATCTGGCCAGCGACGCCGTGATGCCGGCCATGCCGGTGGTGGTCGAGCACCTGAACGCCAGCCCCGAATACATCCCCCATGCACTCAACCTGTACCTGCTCGGTGGCGTGGTGCTGCAATGGCTGATCGGCCCGCTGGCCGACCGCTATGGGCGCCGCCCGCTGCTGCTGGCCGGCTGTGCCTTCTTCGGCGTCGCCTGCCTGGCCACCTACTGGGTGCAGGACATTGGCCTGTTCAACCTGCTGCGCCTGCTGCAGGGCATCGGCCTGGGCTTCGTGGTGACAGTCAGCTACCCGGCACTGAACGAATCGTTCAGCGAAGCGGATGCAGTGCGCATGATGGCGTTGCTGGCCAACATCGCCTTGCTGTCGCCGCTGCTCGGCCCGCTGGTCGGTACCCTCATGCTGCAGTGGCTGGACTGGCGCTGGCTGTTCGTGGCCTTCGCCATCGGTGCGGTGCTGTGCTGGCTGCTGTTGCATCGCCTGATGCCGGAAACCCTTGGCGTCGAGCGTCGTGATGGCTCACGCCTGCCGTTTACCCCGATCCACCTGCTGCCACTGCTCGCCGGTTACGGCCAGCTGCTGGCCAACCGCAAGTTCGTCGCCGGCAGTGCCGCGCTGGGTCTGGTGGGCCTGCCGCTGATCGGCTGGATCGGCCTTTCGCCAGTGCTGCTGATCCACGATGAGGGGCTGAGCACGATGGAATATGCACTGTGGCAGTTGCCGGTGTTCGGCGGGCTGATCCTGGGTAACCTGATCATCAACCGCATCGCCGATCGTTACCCGCTGCCGGCCCTGGTCCGCGGTGCGCTGGGGCCGTACCTGGCGGGGCTGTGCCTGCTGGTGCTGGCAACCTGGGTGTGGCCGACGGTGACCAGCGTGGTCGCCGGCATGTCGCTGTATGCATTGGGGCTGGGCGTGGCCAATGCGGTGCTGTACCGCATGACGCTGTTCGCCAGCGAGCAGAGCAAGGGGCTGGTATCGGCGATGCTGGGGATGATCACCATTGCCTTGCTGGGACTGGGCGGGGCGCTACTGGCGATGATCGGGGCGGGGGCGAGCCTGTTGCACTTTGCCCTGGCGGCTGGCATGGCAGGTGCCTTGGCGCTGTGGCCATTGTGGTTTGTAGTGGGTGGGCGGCCTGGGGAAGGGGCTGTCGCTCAATAACTTTCGTTGCCTGTACCGGCGTCTTCGCGGGTGAACCCGCGAAGACGCCGGTACAGGCTTTTGAGCGTTATCAGGGCTGCTCGGCCGCTGGGTTATCCACCGGTACCTGCTTTCCCCGGCCCACTTCCTGGCGCCAGTGCAGCGCAATCAGGATCAAGGTCGGCACGCCCAGCAGCGCAGTGATCAGGAAGAAGTCGTGATACCCGTACTTCTCCACCATTACCCCTGAATACCCGCCGATCAGGCGCGGCAGCAACAGCATGATCGAGCTGAGCAGCGCATACTGCGTGGCCGAGAACTTCAGGTTGGTCAGGCTCGACAGGTAGGCGACGAACGCCGAGGTGGCCAGGCCCGAGCTGAAGTTGTCCAGCGAAATGGTCACCACCAGCATTTCCAGGTTCGGCCCCATGTCGGCCAGCATCAGGAACAGGATATTGGTGGCTGCTGAAGCCGCGCCGCCAATGAACAGGATCGGCAGGATGCCGAAGCGCACGATCAGCAAGCCACCGACGCCGGCACCCACCAGGGTCATGATCAGGCCGAAGACCTTGCTGACGCTGGCGATCTGGTCCTTGGTGAAGCCCATGTCGATGTAGAACACGTTGGCCATCACGCCCATGACCGTGTCCGACATGCGGTACGTGGCGATCAGCCCGAGCAGCAACAGCGCCTGCCAGCGGTAGCGCGCGATGAAGTCGTGCACCGGTGTCAGCACCGGTGCCAGGCCACGGCGGCCAAGGCTCGAGAGGCACGCCCAGGTCAGCAGCACGTAGAGGATCAGGCGCAGGAAGGCACGGTCTTCGAGCAGCAGGTCGAGTGGTGTCGCATCGCCGGAAATGACGCTCGACCAGCCGGTGTTGAACATCTGGGTGAAGCTGGCCGGTACCGACACCAGCAAGATGATCAGCACGAACACCGAGGCCATCTGGTGCATCAGGCCATAGCGCGCGGCCGACAGCTGGGTGCGCATCGGTACGGGGGGCTCACGCATGACCAGGGTGGTGAACAGGGCCGGCAGCATCATCACGCCGAACAGCACGTAGGTACCGGCCCAGGCCTTGTGCAGGTAACTGAAGCCGGTGGAACCGAACCATTCGGCGAAGAACAGGGCGCCTGCGGTCGCGAGCAGGGCGGCTACCCGGTAGCCGGCCATGTAGCTGGCGGCGAGGGCCGCCTGGCGCTGGTCATCGGCGATCTCGAGGCGATAGGCATCGACGGCGATGTCCTGGGTGGCCGAGGCAAAGGCCACCAGCACTGCCAGGGCGATCAGCCAGGAAAGATGTTGCTGCGGGTCGCACAAGCTCATGCCGACCAGGCCGATCACCACCAGCGATTGCGACAGCAACAGCCACGAACGGCGCCGCCCCAGGCCGCCAAGCAGCGGCAGGCGCCACTGGTCGAGCAGGGGTGACCAGACCCATTTGAAGGCATAGGCCAGGCCGATCAGGCTGGCGTAGCCAATGGTTTCACGTGCCACGCCAGCTTCGCGCAGCCACACCGACAGGGTCGAGAACACCAGCATGTAGGGCAGGCCGGCGGCGAAGCCCAGCAGCAAAAGCACCAAGGTAGACGGGCTGGCATAGGCAGCAAGCGCAGCGCGCCAGGTTTTACGGGGCATGGGCCAACATCTGCCTCAAATTTGCGAAAACAAAGCGCGCACTCTAACCGCTGTGCTCCATCGGGCGCCAGCCATGGCGCGCTATTCCCACACGATTATTAGACACTTCAACGCCTTCTGCCCTCAGGCGTGCCCGCTGTTCATCGCCAGAGGGTGTGCTTGCTGCGAGGCTCAGGCGGCCGCCCGCGCCGACCACTCTGTGCCATGGCAGGCGGCTGTCCGCTGGCAGTTGCCCGAGCACTCGGCCAACCCAGCGCGCCGCGCGACCCAGGCCCGCCAACTCGGCAAGCTGGCCATAGGTCACGACCTTGCCGGGTGGCACTTGTCCCAGAACGGTAAACAGCGCCGTTCGTCGGGCCTCTGGTGATTCCGCGGCATGCGCATATGGCTCAGACATCAGAGCAGCCCTGGCCTGGGATGAAACCGGACGAATGGTCGCGGCAAATGAGAGTTGAACTCAACGGCATGCTCCTGGGTCTGTCCTTGCTCTGGTCGTCGGTATCTGGATAATGCCCGGCTTTTTTCGTCAAATCGAACCTGTAGCGCGCTTATGTATTCTAGATCCTTGCTGTGCCTGTTGACCGCTTCGCTCTGCGCCGCCCCGGCGTTCGCCGACACCGTGTGGATGAAGAACGGGGACCGGCTCAGCGGCAAGATCCGTGTTTTCGACGGTGGCAAGCTAGTTCTGGAGACCCCGTATGGCGGCTCGATCTCGCTGGACTGGAAACAGGTCAAGACCCTGGAAAGCGACCAGGAACTGCTGGTCAAACAGGACGCCTACAGCGGCGAGAAGGCCAAGTCGCTCAAGGCCGCCGAGCCGGGCAAGGTGACCCTGGCCAACGGTGATGCGCCGAAGACGGTCGACCTGGCCAGTGTCCAGCAGATCATGAAGCCAAAACCGCTGGTCGAGGACTTCATCTGGAAAGGCAACGTCGACGTGGCCATGGACTACAAGCGCGCCGAGACTAACAGCGACGACTACGACATCGACTTCAAGACCACCGCCCGCCACGGCCGCTGGCGGCACAACGCCGAAGGCGAGTACAACCGCGAAACCAAGGACGACGTTACCACCACCGACAACTGGAGTGCCGAGTACGCGCTTGACCGTTTCATCACCGAGAAGTGGTTCTGGCAGGGGCGCATGGAATACAAGCGTGACCGCATCGAAGACCTGTCCCGCCAGCGCACGGTCGGTACCGGTCCTGGCTACCAGTTCTGGGACGACGAGCTGGGCGCGTTCTCGCTGGGCTCGCTGATCAACCGTACCGACTTCGAGTACCAGGACGGTGCCAAGGACAACTTCTACTCAGCGGCGGTGAAGTGGGACTACACCCGCTACCTGATCGGCAAGAACGTCCAGCTGTTCACCAATGGCGAGTTCGCCAAGCCGCTGGGCGGCGTTGCCGACTACGCGCTCGATGCCGAGGTGGGCCTGCGCTACAAGGTCACCGAATGGGCCTCGCTCAACCTCAAGGCGGAGAAGGACATCATCACCGGTACGCGGGACAGTGACCTGGACAAGACCCGCTACACCGCAGGGTTCGGTGTGACCTGGTAGATTGCCGGGGCCGCGCAGCGGCCCCATTGGCACTGGATCTGATAATGCTTATCTTGTCACTCATCCAGCCCGTATCCAGGAGCCGCCCCCAAGTGAGTACCAACGCCATCCGCCCCGCCCGGGAACTGCTGCTCAAGGAATACCGCGGCGTGCTCTCGACCCATTCCAAGTCCATGCCGGGCTTCCCGTTCGGTTCGGTGGTGCCTTACTGCCTGGATGCCCAGGGCAATCCGCTGATCCTGATCAGCCGCATCGCCCAGCACACCCACAACCTGCAGAAGGACCCCAAGTGCTCGCTGCTGGTGGGTGAGCGTGAGGCCGAGGACGTGCAGGCTGTAGGCCGCCTGACGGTGATGGCCGAGGCGCACAAGTTGGTCGACGAGGCTGCCATCGAGGCAGCGGCCGAGCGCTACTACCGCTATTTCCCCGATGCGGCCAACTACCACAAGGCCCATGACTTCGACTTCTGGGTCCTGCAGCCGGTGCGCCATCGCTATATCGGTGGCTTCGGCGCGATCCACTGGCTAGACCAGGTGACCCTGGCCAATCCGTTCGCGGGCAAGGCCGAGGCGAGCATGATCGAGCACATGAACAGCGACCATGCCAATGCCATCGCCCATTACGTCGAGCTGAGCGACCTGCCGCGCAGCGTTCCGGCGCAGATGGTCGGCATCGACAGCGAAGGCATGCACCTGCGCATCGGCCAGGGTATCTACTGGTTGGCGTTCCCTGCGCCTTGCAACACGCCGACACAAGTCCGCGAAGCCCTGGTTCTGCTGGCGCGCGCCGACCAATGGCCGACTGCGACTGAAGTCGAGGCTTGAAATCCCGCGCGCACGCATCCATTTGTAGGTCTTACAGGAAGGGTCTCTTCCGACGAGGAATGCTTTGATGCGTGCTTTTCTACTGCTGTTTCTACTGTTTCCGGTGCTGGAGCTGTTCGTCTTCGTCAAGGTTGCCGGTGCCATCGGTTTCTTCCCGGCGCTGCTGCTGATCATCGCCGGCTCCGCCCTGGGTGTGCTGGTGGTGCGTGTGGCGGGCCTCGCCACCGCCCTGCGGGCCCGTGAAAGCCTGCAGCGTGGCGAACTGCCCGCCGAGGACATGTTCCAGGGCCTGATGCTTGCCGTGGGCGGTGGCTTGCTGCTGCTGCCAGGCTTCATCAGCGACGTGCTGGGCCTGCTGTGCCTGCTGCCGTTCACCCGCCAACTGGCTGCCCGCAAGATGCGCGAGCGCGCCGAAGCCCAGGCCATGCGCCAGCGCGCGTTCCAGGGCGACCCGTTCCAGGCGCAGCCGCGTGATGGCGGCCATCGTCCGAACGTGATCGAAGGCGAGTACGAGCGCCGCGACAAATAATCAGACCTGCAACCCCCGGGGCCGCACAAGCGGCCCCGGTCTTTTTCAACCGGCCGAAAAATTTTGCATATCAAGCCTTGTAATTGAATATGGCGGCCTCATGTATGTGGTCACCGCAAGGTTTCTGGTGGCAACACCAGTCATGACACAGGTGGTTCGCCCTTTGCGGGCCACCCCCGGCAACGCCGGACCGCATCAACCCGCCGGTGTCGATACCGGCCGATGAAAACCACAATTTGGGAGAGATCGACAATGAAGCTTCGTCCTCTGCATGACCGCGTAGTCATCCGTCGCAGCGAAGAAGAATCGAAAACCGCTGGCGGTATCGTCCTGCCGGGTTCGGCCGCTGAAAAACCAAACCGCGGCGAAGTCGTTGCTGTTGGCACCGGTCGCGTCCTGGAAAACGGCGAAGTACGTGCGCTGGCCGTTAAAGTCGGTGACAAAGTGGTTTTCGGCCCTTACTCGGGCAGCAACACCGTGAAAGTCGATGGCGAAGACCTGCTGGTCATGGCCGAGAACGAAATCCTCGCCGTTATCGAAGGCTGATTTCACCCCCGACTTCCCGTTACTCCAAAGAATTCCAAGGATTAAACGATCATGGCTGCTAAAGACGTAAAATTCGGCGATTCCGCTCGTAAGAAAATGCTGGTTGGTGTCAACGTTCTGGCTGACGCGGTAAAAGCGACCCTCGGCCCGAAAGGCCGTAACGTAGTGCTGGCCAAGAGCTTCGGCGCTCCGACCATCACCAAGGACGGCGTTTCCGTCGCCAAAGAAATCGAGCTGAAAGACGCCTTCGAAAACATGGGCGCCCAGCTGGTCAAGGAAGTCGCTTCCAAGGCCAACGACGCTGCCGGTGACGGCACCACCACCGCTACCGTTCTGGCTCAGGCCATCGTCAACGAAGGCCTGAAAGCCGTCGCTGCCGGCATGAACCCGATGGACCTGAAGCGCGGCATCGACAAGGCCACCGCCGCCGTTGTCGCCGAGCTGAAGAACCTGTCCAAGCCATGCGCCGACTCCAAGGCCATCGCCCAGGTAGGTACCATCTCCGCCAACTCCGACAACTCCATCGGTGAAATCATCGCCGAAGCCATGGAAAAAGTCGGTAAAGAAGGCGTGATCACCGTTGAAGAAGGCTCGGGCCTGGAAAACGAACTGTCCGTCGTGGAAGGCATGCAGTTCGACCGTGGCTACCTGTCGCCATACTTCGTCAACAAACCGGACACCATGGTTGCCGAGCTGGAAGGCCCGCTGCTGCTGCTGGTCGACAAGAAGATCTCCAACATCCGTGAGCTGCTGCCAGTTCTGGAAGCCGTTGCCAAGGCCGGCCGTCCACTGCTGATCGTGGCCGAGGACGTCGAAGGCGAAGCGCTGGCTACCCTGGTGGTCAACAACATGCGCGGCATCGTCAAGGTTGCTGCGGTCAAGGCTCCGGGCTTCGGCGACCGCCGCAAGGCCATGCTGCAGGACATCGCCGTCCTGACCGGCGGCCAGGTCATCTCCGAAGAAATCGGCCTGTCCCTGGAAACCGCTACCCTGGAGCACCTGGGTAACGCCAAGCGCGTCATCCTGTCCAAGGAAAACACCACCATCATCGACGGTGCTGGCGTTGACGCCGACATCGAAGCACGCGTCAAGCAGATCCGTGCCCAGATCGAAGAAACCTCTTCGGACTACGACCGTGAGAAGCTGCAAGAGCGTCTGGCCAAGCTGGCTGGCGGTGTTGCCGTGATCAAGGTCGGTGCTGGCACCGAAGTTGAAATGAAAGAGAAGAAAGCCCGCGTTGAAGACGCCCTGCACGCTACCCGTGCTGCCGTCGAAGAAGGCGTGGTGCCTGGCGGTGGCGTTGCCCTGGTTCGTGCCCTGGCTGCCATTGCCGACCTCAAAGGCGACAACGAAGACCAGAACGTCGGTATCGCCCTGCTGCGTCGCGCTGTTGAAGCGCCGCTGCGCCAGATCACTGCCAACGCCGGCGACGAGCCAAGCGTTGTCGCTGACAAGGTCAAGCAAGGTTCGGGCAACTTCGGCTACAACGCTGCTACCGGCGAATACGGCGACATGATCGAGATGGGTATCCTCGACCCAGCCAAGGTCACCCGTTCGGCGCTGCAAGCTGCTGCTTCGATCGGCGGTCTGATGATCACCACCGAAGCCATGGTTGCCGACCTGCCGGAAGACAAGCCAGCAGCTGGCATGCCTGACATGGGCGGCATGGGTGGCATGGGCGGCATGATGTAAGCCAGCCTTACCCCCTGCACCAAGAAAAAGCCCCGCCTAGTGCGGGGCTTTTTCGTTTGCCTGTGCCGGCCATTGGGGCCGCAAGGCGACCCCTCCATCAGACGACGCTTCTCTCTGCGGCAGGCACTTCAGCCATGCCGCGCCGATACAGGATGAGGTAATACGACCCCAATCCGATCAACCAGCAGAACACGGCGGTCCACACGTTATGCGACAGGAAGTGCGCACCCTGCAGCATCCGCCCCAGCCCGAGCGTCGAGCCGGCCACCAGGGCCACCCCGAACGCCACCCGCGCCAGTTTCGGCCGGCGGTCACGCAGCATGAAGAACAGCCCGAACAGGCAGAACCCGGTTGCCGCATGGCCGCCCGGCCAGCACAGTCCCGGCTTGTCGGTGGCCGGGCGATGTTGCAGCAGTTCACTGTAGGTTTCCTTGCCGCCGAACTGGGTCAGGCTCCACGGGCATTGCACCTGGGTCACCTTCTTCAGCGGGGTGACGAAGGCCGTCGACAGCCCCAGCGCCAGAACCAGGCAACCCAGCTCGCGGCGCCAGCTGAACAGACGCTTCCAGAAGAAACTCGAGGCGAACGCGCCCAGTGAAATCAGCCCAAGCAGGATCACACCTTGCTTGACCCGGTCATGCATGACGGTTTCCAGCAGGTAACTGTGACGGCCGATGAACTGCCCGGCGGCGGGGTCGAAGAACAGGTTGGCGACGTCCATGTCGAGCGAGGTCAGTTCCAGCAGGAGCAGGGCCGCGGCAACAGCCAGGGGTATGCCCAGGTACAGCCAGAGATTGATCGGACGCGGACGAGTGCGTTGTTGCATGACGACTCCAGGGGGTAAAAAGACCGGGCATTGTCATGCGCCCGCTATCCTCTGTCCGTGAAGGATCAGTGAAAAAACTGTCAAGTTCGCTGAATTTGCCCTGGGGCTGGCACAGCACCGACGATGGCCTTAAGCTGCGCCTGCCGCGCACCCTAGCGAAGCGCCGCACAGGAGAACCCGATGCGTATTCTTTTGGTTGAAGACAACCGCGATATTCTTGCCAACCTTGCCGATTACCTGGGCATGAAAGGCTACACCGTCGACTGCGCCCAGGACGGCCTCTCGGGCCTGCACCTGGCCGCCACCGAGCACTATGACCTGATCGTGCTCGACATCATGCTGCCCGGTATCGATGGCTATACCCTGTGCAAGCGCCTGCGCGAGGATGCCCGCCGCGATACCCCGGTGATCATGCTCACGGCCCGCGACCAGCTGGACGATCGCCTGCAGGGCTTCCGCTCCGGTGCCGACGATTACCTGCTCAAGCCCTTTGCCCTGTCCGAGTTGGCCGCGCGCATCGAAGCCGTGCTGCGTCGGGCCCAGGGCGGTGGGCGCCGTACCCTGCAGGTCGCGGACCTGAGCTACGACCTCGATACTCTCGAAGTGACCCGTCAGGGCCGCCTGCTCAAGCTCAACCCGGTCGGCCTCAAGCTGCTCGCGGTTTTGATGCAGAAAAGCCCGCACGTGCTGCGCCGCGAGGTGCTGGAAGAAGCCCTGTGGGGTGATGACTGCCCGGATAGCGACAGCCTGCGCAGCCACGTGCACCAGTTGCGCCAGGTGATCGACAAACCGTTCGAAAAACCGCTGCTGCATACCGTCCATGGCGTCGGCTATCGCCTCGCCGAGGGCCGCGATGGAGTTTAAGCAAAGCCTTGCCCAGCGCATCATCATCGCCTTTGCGTTGATGAGCGCGCTGGTGGCCGGCGCCTTCGCCTTCGGTATCGTCGCCACCGTGCACCTGGTCGAGGAGCGCCTGATCTCATCGGTGCTCGGCGGCGACCTGCAGCGCTTGCTGCGCATGGACAGCGTGAGTGACTGGAGCCACCGGCCACGGCCTGACCAGCTGTTCTATTTCAGTGGCGGGCGCGACGACTTCGAGCTGCCCAAGGACCTGCGCCACCTCGATGCCGGCTTCCATGAGGTGTTTCGCGACCAACTGTCCTACCACGCGATGGTCGAGATCGTCGATGGCCGGCGCTATGTGCTGTTGCAGGACCAGAGCGATTTCGAAGAGCGCGAGCGCGTGCTGTTTGCCGTGGTGGTGGTGGGCTTTGTGCTCAGCCTGGTGCTGGCGGTGGTGCTCGGCTGGCTGTTGGCGCGAAGGGTGATGGCACCGGTCATCCGCCTGGCGCGTCAGGTTCGCCATCGTGATCAGTTGCTTGGCCTGGCGCCGCCGTTGGCGCCCGACTACGCGGCCGATGAAGTCGGCCAGCTGGCGGTTGCGTTCGACGATACCCTGGGCCGGCTGCGCGATGCACTGACCCGCGAGCGCTTGTTCACCAGCGATGTCAGCCATGAATTGCGCACACCGCTGATGGTGCTGGCCACCTCATGCGAACTGCTGATGGAAAACCCCAATCTGGATACCCGCGCGCGCAGCCAGGTGGAGCGCATCGCCCGCGCCACGGAAGAGATGCGCGAGCTGGTCAAGACCTTCCTGATGCTGGCGCGTGCCCAGCGGGACCAGGGCGCCGTGGCGTCCCAGGCAACCCTGCGTGAAGTTGCCGACGACCTGATCGGGGTGTGGCGCGATACCATCGAACAGAAGGGCCTGGCGCTCTATTTCGATGGCCAGGTCAGTGCAGGCCCATTGCTGTACAACGCCACCTTCCTGCAATCAGTGATGGGCAACCTGCTGCGCAACGCCGCACATTACACCGATAGCGGTTACATCCGCCTCAGCCTGGAGCTCAACGGCTTCAGTGTCGAGGACAGTGGTGTGGGTATCCCGGAGGAGCAGCGCGAGGCCATGTTCCAGCCGTTCGTGCGCGGCGAGGAGCGGCGTGGCGAAGGCCTCGGGCTGGGTCTGTCGCTGGTGCAGCGGATCTGCGATGACCAAGGCTGGCGGGTGACGCTGACCTCGACGGCACCCCATGGCTGCCGCTTCCAGGTCGACCTGAGCCAGAGCGCGGAAAAGATCGATCCGACGCAAGAATAAGGTGGAAAATTCCTAAGAAACAATGTGAAACATACCTACCGTTTGATGACATTATTTTCACATTGGCATGACCAGTTGCCCACGATTCGTTACCTAAGGTATGCGCATTGGAGACAGGAGCCACTCGATGCGCAGCCCGATCAAACTCGAATTTTCCGAGAAGTACGACCAGCAACACGCTCAGGAGTACTTCCTCAAGCACCAGGATGGACTGGCTCGACGGCTGTCCCACCAGCGTGACGAGCAGCTGGCACGTCGCGCCCTGGCACTGGCTGGCGAACCGGGCCTGGTCCTCGACCTGCCTTGCGGCGCCGGCCGTTTCTGGCCGCTGCTGGCGGAAAAACCGAACCGGGTGATCATTGGTGCCGACAATTCCGAGGCGATGATCCAGACGGCCTGTGCCGCACAACCGCCAGAGGTGGTGGCGCGGGTACGTCCTTTGCAAACATCGGCATTCGCGATCGACTTGCCGGATAATTCGGTCGACAGCATCTTCTGCATGCGGCTGTTCCACCACATTGGCGAGGCGGCTCACCGCAAGACCATCCTTGACGAGTTTCAAAGGGTTAGCCGTGACAGTGTAATCCTGTCATTGTGGGTGGACGGTAACTTCAAGGCCTGGCGCCGGCAGAAGCTCGAGCGCAAGCGCAGTGCCAAGGCCGAGCAGGGCAGCTATCAGAACCGTTTCGTGTTACCGGCAGAAACGGTCGAAGCAGAATTCAAGGCCGCCGGCTTCAGAATCCAGGAACACCTCGACTTCCTGCCGTTCTATGCCATGTGGCGGGTATATGTATTGCGTAAGGGGTAGTGTTTGATGGCTGTAGCCCAAAATGGGGAGTCGCGGTTCGATTATTACTGGCGCCAGCAGGGCGAATGGGTCGAGGAACCCAACCAGCGGCGCGGTGGTGAAAGTGGCGTACAACGGCTGAACGATGGCAACGGCAAGGTGCTGTATGCCAAGCGTCAGGTTGGCCATATCTATCGCAGCCTGTTGCACCCATTCGGCAGGCCGACCGTGTTGCGCGAGCTCGATGCATTGAACAGCTTCGAGCAACTGGGTGTGCGCGTGCCGCGCATCGTGTTTTGTGGTGCCGAGCGAGATCCCGAGCACCAATGGCGCGCGCTGCTGGTCAGCGAGGCGCTGGATGGCTTTGTCGAACTCGACACGTGGCACGCCGAAGGCGCGCGCGAACGCTATCCTCAAGTTGTGCATGAACGCATGCTCAAGGATTTGGCCGACAACCTGGCGCGTATGCACCTGGGCCATTGGCAGCATGGCTGCCTGTACGGCAAGCATGTCTTCATCAAGGTCATCGGCGAGGGTGAGCAGGCCCGCGTCGAGGTAGCACTGCTGGACCTGGAAAAGTGCCGACGACGCATCAGCTGTCAGCGGGCTGCGGGTAACGACCTGCGTCAGCTGCGCCGCCACTCGTCGCTAAATGACACGGAATGGCAAACGCTGCTCTATTTTTACCAGATGGCGTTTGGCAGCGCTGTCAAAGGGTTAGGGCAATGAAACTAGAAATAGCTCGAGCTTTGTTCCTGGTGGCTGGTTTGGCTGTGACCACGGCGGCGGTAGCTGCCTGGGAAGAGCCGCGGCCAGTGGTTTTCAGCAAGGCAGACCAGTGCGCGGTACCCCGTGAGGTCAAGGCACAGCAGAACAAGGCCGAACCGGACCAGGACCTGCTGTTGTTCCTCTTCGGCATGCGCCAGGGGCTTCGGCCGTTTGGCTGATACAGCTCGAGCAAGATAAAGGCCTCGCAATCGCGAGGCCTTTGTTTTTTGCAGGAGCGGTCATGCCGTTATCGGCTGCTTGGCTGCGGATTTGTGTGCCAGCAAGGTGTAGATACACGGCAGCACAAAGAGGGTAAACAAGGTCCCGATCGACATCCCGGTGGCAATCACCGTGCCGATATCGAACCGGCTCACCGCGCCGGCGCCGGTGGCCAGGATCAGGGGCACCATGCCGAACACCATCGCCGCCGTGGTCATCAGCACCGGCCGCAGGCGAATGGCGGCAGCTTCCTCGATGGCCTGGCGAACGCTCAAGCCCTTTTCCTCACGCAACTGGTTGGCGAACTCGACGATCAGGATACCGTGCTTGCTGATCAGGCCGATCAGTGTCACCAGCCCTACCTGGGTGTAGATGTTCATGCTGGATATGCCCAGAAACAGCGGTAGCAGCGCGCCACAGATCGACAACGGCACGGTCACCAGAATCACCAGCGGGTCGCGGAAACTCTCGAATTGCGCGGCCAGCACCAGGAA
The DNA here is from genome assembly GCF_044749405.1 of Pseudomonas sp. NPDC089422. Taxonomy (NCBI): domain Bacteria; kingdom Pseudomonadati; phylum Pseudomonadota; class Gammaproteobacteria; order Pseudomonadales; family Pseudomonadaceae; genus Pseudomonas; species Pseudomonas sp. NPDC089422. The sequence goes on along the minus strand of NZ_JBIVHW010000004.1, from coordinate 243,437 downwards.
GATGATCGCCAGCGCCAGGCCGAAGGTCACCCACAGGGCGCTGCCTTCCTGCACGTACTGTCTGGCGGTCCCGGCATAGTCGAAGGCAAAGCCCTCCGGTGCCTCCTCCCGGGCGATGTCGCGCACCGTCTGCAATGCCTCGCCAATGCTGACCATCGGCACCCCCTGGATGATCGCCGAGTTCAGCTGCTGGAACTGGTTGAGCTGGCGGGGGCGGGCGCGGTCACTGAGGGTGATCAGTGTCGACAAGGGCAGCAGCTGCCCTTGCTCGTTTTTCACGTAGTAGTTGTTCAGCCAGCCGGCGTTGTCCCGATAGGGCCGTTCCACCTGGGCAATCACCTTGTAGCTGCGGCCTTCGAGGGTGAAACGGTTGATTTCCGCCTCGCCCAGCAGGGTGGCCAGGGTGCCGCCCAGCGTATCCATGGACACGCCCATCTGCGCCGCCTTGGCCCGGTCGATGTCGACCACCACTTCAGGCTTATCGAAGGCCAGGTCGATGTCGAGAAAGGCGAACTTGCCCGACTCCTGTGCCCGTTGCTTGACCCGTTGGGCGACCTCCAGCAGGGCAGGGTAGTCACCGGCGGTGTTGATCACGAACTGGAACGGCAGGCCTTCACCGGTGCCCGGCAGCGACGGCAGGTTGAAACCGAAGATCTGCAGCCCGCCGATCTGCTCCAGCTTGGCCTGCACCAGCGGCAGCAGCTCCATCTGCGTGCGCTGGCGTTCGTTCCAGGGCTTGAGCAGGAAGCCACCAATGCCGCTCTGCACGCCGTTGAAACCGTTGATCTGGAATGACGAGTAGTACTCGGGGAAACGTTTGAACAGGGGCGTGAACTGGTCGGTGTAGGCGTTCAGGTAGTCGAGGTTGGCCGGCTGCGGCGAGCTGCTGATCATGAAGATCACGCCCTGGTCCTCGTTCGGCGCCAGCTCGTTCTGGGTGAACTTGAGCAGCACCGGGATCAGGCACAGGATGATCACGGCGAACACCAGCACCACCGGGCGGCTGTCGAGGGTGGCGTGCAGCAGGCGCTGGTAACGCACCTTGAGGCCTTCGAACAGCACGTCGAGCCGATGGGCCAGGCCGCTGGCGTTCTGCTCCTGGCGCAGCAGCAGGGCGCACATCATCGGCGACAGGGTCAGGGCGACGATGCCGGAGATGACCACCGCGCCCGCCAGGGTCAGGGCGAATTCCTTGAACAGCGCACCGGTGAGCCCGGTAAGGAAACCGATGGGCGCGTACACCGCCGCCAGGGTGATGGTCATCGACACCACCGGCATGGCGATTTCCCGCGCGCCTTCCAGGGCCGCCTCGAAGGGTGACTTGCCTTCCTCCATGTGCCGGTGGATGTTCTCCACCACCACGATGGCATCGTCCACCACCAGACCGATGGCCAGCACCATCGCCAGCAGTGTCAGCAGGTTCAGCGAGTAGCCCATCATCTGCATGAAGAACAGCACGCCGATCATCGACAGCGGAATGGTCACCACCGGGATCAGCACCGAACGCAGGGCGCCGAGGAACAGGAACACCACCACGATGACGATCAGCACCGCTTCACCCAAGGTCTTGATCACTTCGTCGATGGATGCCTGGATGAACAGCGTGGCGTCGTAGGCGATGGATACCTTCAGCGCCGACGGCAGCTGGCTTTCCAGCTCCGGCATGATGCGCCGCACTTCCTTGATCACGTCCAGCGGGTTGGCCGCCGGGGTGGCCTTGATGCCGATGTAGACCGACGGCGTGCCATCGAACGAACTGACCGTGTCGTAGTTTTCCGCGCCCATCTCCACGCGTGCCACGTCACCCAGCAGCACCCGGCTGTCACCGGACACCTTGAGCGGCAGCGCGGCGAAGGCGTCGGCCGATTTCAGCTCGGTGCTGGCGTTGATGCTGGTGACCACGTACTCGCCCTTTACCTCGCCGGCGGCGGAGAGGAAGTTGTAGCGGCGTACGGCATCGGTCACGTCGGTGGCCGACAGGCCGAAACCGGCCAGCTTCACCGGGTCGATCCAGATGCGCATGGCGAACACCTGGTTGCCGAGAATTTCCGCTTCGGCCATGCCCGGCAGGGTCGCCAGCTTGGGCTGGATCACCCGCGACAGGTAGTCGGTGATCTGCGGATTGCTCATCTCCTTGCTGTAGAAGCTGATGTACATCAGCGCCGAGGCGTCGGCGGCTTCTTTGCTCAGGACCGGGTCTTCGGCGTTCTGCGGCAGCTGGTTGCGCACCTCGTTGGCCTTGGCCAGCAGTTCGGTGAACAGGCGGTCGCTGTCGGCGCCGATGCGTGCGTAGATGGAGATCACCGAGAAGTTCTGCCGGCTGACCGAGGTCATGTAGTCGATGCCTTCGGCACTGGCCAGGCTCTGTTGCAACGGCTGGGTGATGTAGCCCTGGATGGTCTCGGCGTTGGCCCCGGGGTAGGCGGTGGTCACCGTGATCAGGGCGTTTTCCATTTTCGGGTACTGGCGGATCTGCAGCTTGTTCCAGGCCTGGAAGCCGAGCAGCAGGATCAGCAGGCTGACCACGCTGGCCAGCACCGGGCGGCGGATGAACGGGTCGGTGAACGCCATGCCTGCCTCCTGCTCAGTCGGTGCGCGGGGCGCCCTGTTCGGGCTTGAGCGCGCTGTCCTGGCCAATGCGGATGGCCGCACCCGGGGTCAGCTTGAGCTGCCCGGCGGTGACCACCTGTTCACCGGCCTTGAGGCCCTTGCTGATCACCACCACGCCATCGCGGCGCTCGCCGGTCTGTACGGTGCGCTGTTCGGCGCTGAGCTGTGGCTGGCCCTTGTCGTCGTTTTCCGGGTTGCCGTCCTTGTCCTTCTTCGGCGTGGCGACATACACCGAGTTGCCGTACAGCGTGTAGGTGATGGCGCTTTCCGGCACGACCACCTGGGGCTGCGGGTCGGGCAGCAAGATCATCAGGTTGGCGAACATGCCAGGCAGCAGCTTGTCGTCCGGGTTGGCCAGGGTCGCGCGCACCAGCAGGTTGCGGGTGTTCTCATCGACCTTGGGATTGATCGCGCTGAGGCTGGCCGGGAAGGTCTGGCCCGGATAGGCCGCCACCTGCACCAGCACCTGCTGGCCCAGGCTCAGGTGCGGCAACGCCTGCTCCGGGACGTTGAAGTCGACGTACAGGCTGGACAGGTCCTGCAGGGTGGCGATCACCGTGCCGGCCGCCAGGTACTGGCCGATGTCCACCTGGCGAATGCCGATGGTGCCATTGAACGGCGCGTTGATGCTTTTCTTGATCTTCTGCGCCTTGAGCTGCTCGACCACCGCCTGATTGCGCCGGTACTGGGAGGACAGGCGATCGAACTCGCCGCGGGAGATGGCGGCATCACCGACCAGCTGGCTGCCGCGGCCGAAATCGACCTTGGCCAGCCCCAGGTCGGCCTGGGCGGTGCCGAGCAGCGCGGTTTCCTGGTCGTCGTTGAGCTGCAGCAGCGGTTGCCCGGCCTTGACCTTCTGTCCGGAGTCGAAGTACAGGGCTTTGACGATGCCTTCCACTTCCAGGCTCAGCTCGACGCCCTGCAAGGCTTTCAGGCTGCCCACGGCAGGCAGGCGCTCCTGCCACTGGCGTTGTTCGGCCGCAGCGGCGGCAACGGTGATGGGCGGCCGTGGGGCGGAGAACACCTGGATCTGTTTGTAGATCGAGAAGCCCTTGTAGCCCCCCAGGGCCAGCACGATCAGCAGAACGACGGCCAACATGATGAGCATGCGGCGGCGTAGCATAAGTCCGGTTCCTTGGATGCGTGGTTGTTATTCGTTTTGACACGACAACGGGCGATCCTGCCCACGTGCGGATGGGGGAAGTATTGCAGAAGGGGGAGGGGATTGCCTGTACCGGCCTCTGTGGGGGCGGCTTCAGCCGCGAAGAGGCCAGTACCGGCAGCAGAACACTCAGACCAGGTGCAGGTGGTTGTCCCAGAAGCCGGACGGCAGGTCCATCGGTTGCCCGATCAGTTCGGCCTTGCGGCAATCGTAGAAGCGGCAACGCCCTTGCCCGGAAGTGACGACGAAACCATCCTTGACTGCGCCGACTCCGGCGCAATCGGGCATCGGTGCATCGAGCTTCACCGCTCCGCTGTCCAGGTCCCAGACGAACAGGCGGTTGGCCCGCGGTGCGGTCAGGGCCACCAGGCGCAGGTCGCTGTGGATGGCGACGCTGGCGGTGTACTGGGCCATCGATTGCAGCTGCCGCTCCGGTACCGGGAAGGCCTTGAACGGCTCGCCCGGGCGCTTGATCGCCAGCAGCTCGGCGGTCTCGTCGGCAGCGCCCATGAACTGCTGGCAGGTGGCGATGGTGCCATCGTCGCCCACTGCCAGATGGCGCACGCTGTTCATCTGCTGGGCCAGGGTCTCCTTGCTCAGCAGGGTGCCGTCGCGCTGCATCAGCACCAGGCTTGGCTGCATGGCGTCGAGGTTCATCTCGACCCGGCTCTCGGCCTCGGTGCGGATGCCGCCGTTGGCCACGATCAGGGTTTCGCCGTCCGGCAGCCAGGCCACTTCATGGGGGCCGATGCCGTGGGTCGGGATCTCGCCGGTGTGCACCAGGCGCTCACCCTCGAAGCGGTACACGCCGAGCACGCCACGGCCTGGGTCGGTGGTGTCGTTCTCGGTGGCATACAGCCATTCGCCACCCTTGTGGATCACCGCGTGGCCATAGAAGTGCCGGTTCGGTTGCGAGGTGACGGTCTGCAGCAGACGCCCGTCGCGCAGGTCGACCAGGTAGCTTTCGGTACCGGGGCGACGGGCGACGAACAGGGCGATCGGCAGCTCGGGGTGGTTGATGATGGCATGGCAACGCTGGGCAACCTGGGTGCTGAACACCCGGGTGCCGTCCAGGCGGAACCCGACCGCGTAGTGCTTGCCGTCGCCATCGTCCCGTGCCGACAGCAGCAAGGGTTCGCTGCCTTTGTTGCGCAGCAGGCTCCAGCCGCCCAGGGTCAGGGCGCTGAGCAAAACGCTACCGAGTTTGAGGGCCTGGCGTCGCAGCATGATCAGTCACCGTCGTTGGCATTGAAGCCCAGCTGGATGTTCAGCGCCTTGGCCAGGTCGCCTTCGTGCAGGCGGTGGACGGCATTGAGGGCATCGTAGAACTGGTTGAGGGTCTGCTGCCCGGCGTCGTCGGCCAGCAGCTCGCCGAGGGTCTTCTGGTTGTCGGCCAGCAGTTTGAGCGCCGTAGCGTAGGCGTCGTCGATCTTCTGCGCCAGGGCTTTCTGATCGCTGGGCAGCAGGCTGCGCAGGCCCTGGTTGTCGACCCCGACCCACACGGCCTGGGCGGCCTTGAGGGTGGCTTCCAGGCTCTTCAGCGACGAATGGCTGCGCCAGGCTTCGGCCTGCAGCGGCTGTGGGATGCCCTTGCTCTGGCGGCCCATCGGTGCACCCAGCTTCTTCTTCAGGGTGTCCAGGGCGGTGACCTGGGAGCGCAGCAGGTCGGCGATCGCCTCGTGGGAGTCGGCGTAGCGCTGGTTGGGGAACTTGGTCATCTGCGACAGCATGCCGTCGGTGCTGTTCCAGGTCTTGAGGATGTCCTCGGCGAGAACCTTCTGGTGATCGGCGATGGCGACCAGCAGCGGGCAGTAGCGGGCTTTCTGTTCGGCAGTGGCGATGTCCGGCTTGCTGTCGAAGAGGATGTACTCGTAAGCCGACAGGCCGCGTACCACGACGCTGGCCTTGCCCAGGGCGGCGGCATCGACTGGCTTGTCGCCGTTGACCAGTTGCTCGACCTGGCGGCCGACCAGGTTCTTCTTGTCCGGCCAGAACTGTACCTGCCAGGCGCGGTTGCCTTCGGCCAGCGGGCCGACCAGCAGCGGTTGCAGTTCGGCCCAGGCTTTCTGCGCATTGAGGAAGTCGGCGCGCGCGGTGTCCAGGCTTTCCTTGCCTTCACAGTAGGCCAGGGCGCTGGCGGCCAGCTGGCGGTCGGCTTCGACCCAGCGGCTGTAGGTCGGCAGGATCACCTGCTTGGCGATGGCGGCGGAAGTCACCGCCTGCGGGTCCTGCGGCGAGCAGGCACCCAGGGCGAGTGCGGCGAGGCTGGTGAACAACAGTTTGGGTCGGAACATGCCCGGCTCCTTGCGCGTTTTAAAGTGAGTTCAGGAAAGCCAGCAACGCGGCGCGCTGCTCGGCATTGAAGGTCAAGACATGGTCGCGCGCCGACTGGGCTTCGCCGCCGTGCCAGAGCACGGCTTCGAGCAGGTTGCGGGCGCGGCCGTCGTGCAGGTACTGGGTGTGGCCGCTGACCGTTTCGGTCAGGCCAATGCCCCACAGCGGCGGGGTACGCCAGTCCTGGCCGTTGGCGGCGAATTCGGTGCGCTCGTCGGCCAGGCCAGGGCCCATGTCGTGCAGCAGCAGGTCGCTGTAGGGGCGGATCACCTGGTTGGCCAGCTCCGCTTCGGCGCTGTTGGCAGCGGTGGTGAACTGCGGGATATGGCAGGCCTGGCAACCGGCCTGGAAGAACAGGTTCTTGCCGGCCAGCACTTGCGGCGCGCCGACGTCACGGCGGGCAGGCACGCCGAGGTTGCGGGTGTAGAAGGTGACCAGGCGCAGGATGTTGTCGCTGACTTCCTTCTCGTCGCCTTCGCCGTCGCCATTGGGCGCGGCCCGGCAGTCGACCTGGGCCGGGGTGCAGTCGTCCTTCGGCTGCAAGGTGCTGGTCAGTCCCATGTCACCGTTGAAGGCATGCACGTTCTGCTGGTTGACGTTGGGCTGCCCGGCCTTCCAGCCGAAGCGGCCGACCACGGTCTTGCCCTGGGCATCGTCCCAGACCCGGTTGGCGCGGCCGCGGATACCGTCGTGGTTGCGGTCGTCCGGGTCTTCGTTGGCCAGGATGTCGGCCTCGGGAATCGCTTCGAGCAGGCCCAGGCCGATCATCGGCGGGGCGACGCGGGCCGAGAAGCGCGTGTCGGGGTGCATCGCACCATAGCCGAGCTGGGTGATCTGCAAGGTCGGGCGGCGCAGCTCGACCGGGTGGCCGTCCTTGAAGGTAACGGTCTCGGTGGTGTAGTTCACCCGCACCTTGCCCTCTGGCGCCACGCCGGGGATGGCCATGTCCTGCAACTGGGTGCCGTAGACGGGCTCGGGGACCACGCCCAGGCGCTCGATCTCTTTGGCCAGGTAAGGCTGATCGGGGATCGACAGGCGCACCAGCATGCCGACGGCATTGCTGTCGCCCGGCTCCGGCGGGTGCCCGCGGCCATCGCGCACGTGGCAGTTCTGGCAGGCCGTGGTGTTGAACAATGGGCCCAGGCCGTCACGCGCGGTGGTGGTGGACGGAGCGATCACCCAAGGGCTGCGGAAGAAGCTGTTGCCCACGGCGAAGTCCAGGCGCCGCTCGGCCGAGAGGTTGGCCGAAGGCAGGGAAAACGCCTTGCGGTCGTCGCGCTGGACCGTTGCCTGGCCGCCAGACAACGCTTCGCCGGGCTCGGCCTGGGTGAAACGCGGGGCGTCGTCACAGGCGGCAAGGGCGAGGGCCAGCAGCAGAGGGGAGAGTCGGGACAGCGACGAGGACATGCAAAATCCTGGGCGTGGACGAAAAACCGGCGTGCAAGCTTAGCAGGCCAGCCTTGTTTGAATAAGAGCAATTTGCAATTACCCGGGTGAAAAGGATGTGAAATGCCAGCATTTTCATGTGCTGCAGCGGCCTTTTCGCGGGCACAGAAAAAAGGCGACCCTAAGGTCGCCTCTTTGTGAACCGAAACGGTCGATCAGAACTCGTGATCGGCGGTATCCGGGTTCAGGTTGGCAATACCCAGCTTGCCAGCAGCCTGCTCGATCGAGCCGGTCTGCTTGACCAGCGAGGCGATGGCATCGCGCACGATCTGGTTGCCGGCAGCGTTGTCGGCGGCGATCAGCTGGTCGTAGTGCTCGCCCTTGAGCGCGTGGTCGACCATGACCTGGATCTTCGCTTCGGTGGCTTCGAGGTCGGCCTTGAGGGTGGCATCGGCCGCCGGGTCGGCCTTGGCCACCAGCGAGGACAGGCTCGGGCCGGTCATCTTGGTACCGTCGACACGGGTGTACTCGCCCAGGTAGACGTTGCGGATGCCCTTGGCGTCGTAGAAGTGCGAGTAGTGGGTGTTGTCGCTGAAGCAGTCCTGCTCGTCTTCCGGCGAGTTGGCTTCCAGCGAGACCTTCATGCGCTCACCGGCCAGTTCGCCCAGCGACAGGCTGCCCATGCCGAACAGCATCTTGCGCAGGCCGTCGGCCACCGGCTCGGCTTCCAGCGTGGCGCGGTAGTTGTCGGCGACGTTCGGCGCCCAGTTGCCGACCATCTCTTCGAGGTCCTTGACCAGCAGTTCGGTGACCGCCTTCAGGTAGGCACGGCGACGGTCGTTATGGCCGCCGGTGGCACCTTTGCCTTCCAGGTAGTCGGAAGCCGGGCGGTTGCCTGCGCCTGGGCCGGTGCCGTTGAGGTCCTGGCCCCAGAGCAGGAATTCGATGGCGTGGTAGCCAGTGGCGACGTTGGCTTCGGAACCTGCCAGTTCGTTCAGGCTGGCCAGCTTCTCAGGGGTGATGTCCTTGACGTCGACCTTCTCTTCGCCGACCTGGATCTCGGTGTTGGCGATGATGTTGGCGCTGGCCGCCGGGTTGCCCAGGGCGTGCTCGTAGCTCTTGTCGACGTAGTCGATCAGGCCTTCGTCCAGCGGCCAGGAGTTCACCTGGCCTTCCCAGTCGTCGATGATGGTGTTGCCGAAGCGGAACACTTCGCTCTGCAGGTAGGGAACGCGAGCGGCGACCCAGGCCTCTTTGGCGGCTTTCAGGGTCTCGTCGTTGGGCTTGGCAAGGAACGCGTCGACGGCGGTCTGCAGGGTTTTGGCGGTGCTCAGCGCGTCGCCGTACACGGCACTGACCATTTCGGCGTAATGCTTGACCACGGCTTTGCCGGCCGCTTCGTCGACAGCCCCGGGCGCCGCAGCGGTGGTGCTGGCAGCAGCAGGTGCCGGAGCTTGCGGAGCGGCGGCCTTGTCATCCTTGCCTTCGCCGCAACCGGCGAGAGCGATGGCGATGGCCAGCAGACTGGCGGAGGCCAGAGGCATACGAATCATTATTGGTTTTCCTGCGTCGTGTGGTGGGACCAAGGGGTTAGGCCGTGCGCCGTGGCACGCAAAACGACAACATCATGCGAAAGATTTGCATTTGCTGTAAAGAGGCGGGCGCGCAATTCATGCAAATGCGCGGTACGGTCGGTAATCGGAGGGCAGGCGTTACAGCGCGGAGACCTGATTGCGCTGGGCTTGCTTGAGGAAGTTGGTCAGTTCGCGGGCCGACAACGGCTTGCTGTAGTGGTAGCCCTGACCCTCATGGCAACCCTGGGCGATGATGTAGGTTTCCTGCTCGGCGGTTTCCACGCCTTCGGCGATCACCTGCATGCCCAGGCTCTTGCCCAGCTGGATGATGGCGCGAACGATGGTGGCGTCGTCATCGTCGTCGAGCAGGTCCTGGACGAAGCTCTTGTCGATCTTGATCTTGTCCAGCGGCAGCGATTTCAGGTAGCTGAGCGACGAGTAACCGGTGCCAAAGTCGTCGATGGCGATCATCGCCCCGGAGCGGCGCAGGCTCAGCAGGTGCTGTGCGGCGGTGCTGATGTCTTCCATCAGGCCGGTCTCGGTCACCTCCAGCTCCAGGCTGCGCGGCGGCAGGCGATAGGCCTGCAGCAGGTTGTTGACCACCCGCGGCAGTTCGTTGTGGTGCAGCTGCACGGTGGACAGGTTGACCGCCATGCGCAGTTCGCTGAAGCCCAGGTCGTGCCATTCGCGCAGCTGCCGGCAGGCCTGGTCGAGTACCCATTCGCCGATGCTGATGATGCTGCCGTTCTGTTCGGCCAGCGGGATGAACTGGTCGGGCGGGACCATGCCCAGCTCCGGGTGCTGCCAGCGCAGCAGGGCCTCGACGCCGACCACGCGGTGGTCGCGGTAGCTGATCTGCGGTTGGTAGACCAGGTACAGCTGGTTGCGCGACAGGGCTTCGCGCAGGTCCTTTTCCAGCTCGCGACGGCGGCGCATTTCGCTGTCGACGCTGGCGATGTAGAACTGGTAGCGGTTGCGCGAGCGGGCCTTGGCCAGGGTCATGGTCTGTTCGGCCTTTTGCAGCAGCTTCTCGGTGCTGTCGCCGTCCTCGGGGAACAGGGTGATGCCGATGGTGGCGCGCAGGCGGATCTGCTGGTGGTCGAGGCCGAATGGCAGTTCCAGGTCGTCGAGGATGCTCTGGGCCAGCTCCGCCGCCTCGTAAGGCTGCTCGATATTGGCCTGGACCAGGGCGAACTGGTCGCCACCCAGCCGCGCCAGGGCACCCAGGCGCCCGCTGTGGGCGCGCAGGCGGTCGGCCAGGGCCAGCAGCAGCTGGTCGCCGGTCTGGTAGCTGAACTGCTCGTTGATACCCTTGAAGTCGTCCAGGCCCACGCACAGCACGGCCACGCGATGCTGCAGGCGGCCGGCGTCGGCGAGAATCTTGTCGAGCTGTTCCTGCAATTGCTGGCGGTTGGGCAGGCCGGTGAGGAAATCGTACTGGGCCATGCGCTGCAGACTGTTCTCGGCTTCGTGGCGCAGGTGGGTGTTGCGCTCGATCGAGGCCAGCAGCTGGTTGGCGGTGTTGACCCAGATACCCAGCTCGTTCTTCTCGTGGCCCTTGAGCAGCGGGATCTGGTGCTGGCTGGGGCGATCAGGGTTGATCTGGGTAAGGTGCTCGATGATCTTCGACAGCGGCTTGGTCAGCAGCCAGTGATAGACCAGGTACAGCACCAGGCCCATGGCCAGGGCGCGCAGCACCCCGGAAATGAAGATGATTACCGCATTGATCAGAAAGTCTTCGCCATAGGACGACGTATCGAGGGTGATGCTCAGGTCGCCGTAGTACTCGCTGTAAGGGCCGCGGCCGACCAGCTGGGTGGTGTAGGTGCGTTCCTGGCCGAGGATCAGGTCGGTCAGCCAGCGCATCGACATGTCCTGCAGCGGGCGGGATTTTTCCGCCAGCATGGTTTCGTTGGGGTGGCCGATCGAGGCCATGCGCACCGATTCGTCCTGGAACAGGCCTTCCATCACCTGCATGCCCATTTCCCGGTCGAGGCTGTACACCGCCTGGGTGGAGGGGTCGCGGAACATGTCGAGAATGCGTTGGGCGTCGTTGTTGACGGCCTGGCGGGTCTTGTAGGTGTCGTAGACGATCTGCGCGCAACTCAGGACAACGCCGACCGCCAGCGCCGAAAGGAGCACGACCCTGAGCAACTTGACCGATAAGCTGTTCCGCAATTCCAGCTTCAATGGGGTTTCCTTAATCCATGCGCATGACATCATTTTGCCATTAACGTTGGCAATACACTATCGGCCGACCATGGGTAGTGTATCGGTTGCCCGACCCTGCAACTTGAGTGCGCGGTATCAAACTTCCAGACGGTTGATGTTAGCGTGCTATACGCGCTGAGCAAGACCCCAGCGGGGAAAACAGCCAGGCACAAAAAAGCCCGGCACTGGGCCGGGCTTCTGGGTCAGGGCTGAATCAATCAGGCCGTGAAGGTCTTGCCTTCGAACTGCTCGGCAACGAATTTCCAGTTGACCAGGTTCCAGAACGCCTCGACGTACTTCGGACGCAGGTTGCGGTAGTCGATGTAGTAGGCGTGTTCCCAGACGTCGCAGGTCAGCAGCGGGGTGTCGCCGCTGGTCAGCGGGCAGCCGGCGCCGATGGTGCTGGCCAGGGCCAGGGAACCGTCAGCTTTCTTCACCAGCCAGCCCCAGCCGGAACCGAAGGTGCCGATCGAAGTCTTGGAGAACTCTTCCTTGAACTTGTCGAAGGAACCGAAAGCGGCGTTGATGGCATCAGCCAGGGCGCCGGTCGGCTGGCCACCGGCGTTAGGTGCCAGGCAGTTCCAGTAGAAGGTGTGGTTCCAGACTTGAGCGGCGTTGTTGAAGATGCCGCCCGAAGAGCTCTTGACGATCTCTTCCAGGGTCTTGCCTTCGAATTCGGTGCCTGGGACCAGGTTGTTCAGGTTCACGACATAGGTGTTGTGGTGCTTGTCGTGGTGATACTCCAGGGTTTCCTTGGAGATGTGCGGCTGCAGGGCATCGTGGGCGTACGGCAGCGGCGGCAATTCAAAAGCCATGGTGGATCTCCTGATTCAGGTCTGTTTGCGGTTTGCGCAAGGCCGATCACGGGCGGCCCGATGTACGTCGGCGAGTTTGTACTCTTTGCGACGCAAGGGCTGGATCATAGCACCGGGCCCGGCGCATAACCACGCAACAAAGATAGGGAATAGAGGTTCCAGAGCGGTTGGCGGCCGCCGACCGGCGGCCTTCAATTGAAGATCAGTTGCGCCGCCACAGCGAACATCATCACCGCCACCATCAGGTCGAGCATCCGCCAGGTGGCTGGGCGCGCCAGCCATGGCGCCAGCCACGCGGCACCGATCGCCAGGGTCGAGAACCACAGCAGCGAAGCACTGGCGGCGCCGGCGACATAAGCGCCAGGCACCGTCTGCTGGGCCCCCAGCGAACCGATCAGCAGCACCGTGTCGAGGTACACGTGCGGGTTGAGCAGGGTCACCGCCAACGCGCTCAGCAGTACCGCCCGGCGCGAGCGCATGCCCTGGCCTTCCTGATGCTGCAGGCTCTGTTTGGAAAAGGCGCTGCGCAGGGCCTTGGCGCCGTACCAGATGAGGAACACCGCGCCGCCCCAGCGGGCGATCGCCAGCAACGTCGGGTTGTGCGCCAGCACCGTGGCCAGGCCGAACACCCCGGCCGCCACCAGGATCGCGTCGCAGACGATGCACAGTGCAGCCACCGGCAAGTGGTGCTCGCGACGCAGGCTCTGGGCGAGAACGAAGGCGTTTTGTGCACCGATGGCCATGATCAGGCCGAAGGCCACCAGCATGCCGTTGAGATAGCTTTGCCACATGGCGAGTACTCCATAAAAGATGCTGGCTATTGTGGCGAGGGTCGCTGTATAAGAAAAACAAATAGCGCTGATCCGTCATTAGGAAAATCGATGTTCGACTACAAGCTGCTGGCTGCCCTCGCGGCAGTGATCGAACAAGGCGGTTTCGAACGTGCCGCGCAGGTGCTGGGGCTGTCACAGTCGGCCATTTCACAGCGCATCAAGCTGCTCGAGGCGCGGGTCGGCCAGCCGGTGCTGGTACGTGCCACGCCGCCGAGCCCGACCGAGGTCGGCCGCCAGTTGCTCAACCATGTGCAGCAGGTGCGCCTGCTCGAGCGTGACCTGCAGCGTCAGGTGCCGGCACTGGACGAGGAGGGCACGCCCGAGCGCCTGCGTATCGCCCTCAATGCCGACAGCCTGGCGACCTGGTGGGCCGGCGCGGTGGGGGCATTCTGCGCCGAGCATCAGTTGCTCACCGACCTGGTGGTGGAAGACCAGGAGGTCGGCCTCAAGCGCATGCGTGCCGGTGAAGTGGCAGCCTGCCTGTGTGGCAGCGAGCGGCCGGTGGCTGGCGCACGCAGCCTGCCACTGGGGGCCATGCGCTACCGGGCGCTGGCCAGCCCAGGGTTCATGGCACGGTACTTCCCGCAGGGTTTTGCGGCGCAACGGCTGGCCCGCACACCGGCCATCGTCTATGGACCGGACGATTTCCTGCAGCACCGTTACCTGGCTTCGCTGGGGATTCAGGATGGTTTCCTGCACCACCTGTGCCCTTCGTCCGAAGGCTTTCTGCGCATGACCGAGGCCGGCCTGGGCTGGGGCCTGGTGCCCGAGTTGCAGGCCCGTGAACAGTTGGCCAATGGCCGGTTGGTGGAAATCTGCAGCGATACTCCCATCGATGTGCCGTTGTACTGGCATCATTGGCGCAACGGCGGGCACCTGCTCGCGCAACTGACCGAACACCTGCGGCACACGGCACGGCATTGGCTGGTGCCCTTGTAGCGGCGGCTGGCGTCTGTTGCATCTGAAATCAAGGCGGAGTCATACATGCAAATTCTGGTCACCGGCGCGAGCGGCTTCATTGGCGGGCGCTTTGCGCGCTTTGCCCTGGAGCAGGGCCTGGCTGTGCGGGTCAGCGGCCGGCGTGCCGAGGGCGTGGAGCACCTGGTCAAACGCGGCGCGCAGTTCATCCCTGGCGACCTGGGTGATCCTGAACTGGCCCGTCGCCTTTGCCAGGGGGTCGAGGCCGTGGTGCATTGCGCAGGCGCGGTGGGTAACTGGGGGCGTTACCAGGACTTCTACCAAGGCAATGTGGTAGTCACGGAAAACGTCGTCGAAGGTTGCCTCAAGGAGCATGTGCGGCGCCTGGTGCACCTGTCGTCGCCGTCGATCTACTTCAACGGCCATTCGCGCCTGGGTATCCGTGAAGACCAGGTGCCGCGCCGTTTTCACGACCACTATGGGCAAACCAAGCATATTGCCGAGCAGAAAGTCTTCGGTGCCCAGGAGTTCGGCCTGGAGGTGCTGGCGCTGCGCCCACGCTTCGTCACCGGGGCCGGTGATGCGAGCATTTTCCCGCGCTTGATGCAGATGCAGCGCAAGGGCCGGGTGGCGATCATCGGCAACGGCCTGAACAAGGTCGACTTCACCAGTGTGCACAACCTCAACGAGGCATTGCTCAGCGCACTGTTCGCCGAGGACCGCGCCCTGGGCCAGGCCTACAACATCAGCAACGGCCAGCCACTGCCGCTGTGGGACGTGGTCAACTACGTGATGCGCCAGATGCAGCTGCCGCAGGTCACCCGCTACCGCTCCTATGGCCTGGCCTACAGCCTGGCCGCCTTGAACGAGGCCGCCTGCCTGCTCTGGCCCGGGCGCCCGCAGCCGACCTTGTCGCGCCTGGGCATGCAGGTGATGAGCCGTGATTTCACCTTGGACATCAGCCGCGCCCGCCAATACCTCGATTACCAGCCCAAGGTCAGCCTGTGGACCGCGCTGGATGAATTCTGTGCCTGGTGGAAGCATCTGCCGCCGGGGCAGTGAACCAGATCTGCAGATCATGGTCATCAGTGCGCCGCGTGAGCGGTTTATACTCATGTCTCTTTGCTACTACCGCGGTTGAAGCCACCTATGCGTAACGATGCCAACGACGATTTCAATGATGTGCCCACCCTGCGCGCGGGTACCCCCGATGACGACGAGTTGCTGCCGGCGCACGTCTCGCGTAGCCGCCAGAAGGCCGCCAAGCCGGCCAGCACCGGGCCACTGTGGGCATTGCTGGGGGCGTCGTTCATCGCGTTGGCCGGGCTGGGCTGGTGGAGCTTCCAGCAGATCTCGCTGATGGAGCAGCAGCTGGTGGCCACCCAGGAGAGCTTTGCGCGTATCAGCGAAGAAGCCGCCGGCCGCTTGCAGGCGATCAGCGGCAAGGTCGATGCCAGCGAGACGTCGAGTACCACCGGCAGTGAAGCACTGAAGCTGCAGATCCGTCAGTTGCAGGCCAGCCTGACCGAGCAGGGCAAGCAGCAGCAAGGTGTGGCGGGGCAGGCCGGTGACCTGGGCAAGCGCCTGGAGCAGGTGCTGGCCGATACCCGTGAGCAGCAGAAGGCGGTGACCGAGCTGCAGACTCAACTGCAGGCACAGTTGAAGGCGGTGAACGCCGAGCTGGCGGCGCTGAAATCGGGGCAAGTGGATGGCGGCAAGCTCGATGGCCAGCTGAAGAGCCTGAATGATGAAGTGGCCGCGCTGAAGAAGCAGGGCAACCAGAAAGCTGCAGTGGAAAGCCTGGAGCAGGATGTGCTGGTGCTCAAGACCCAGATGGAAAACCGCTCAGCGACGTCGAGCGGGGCGACGGTGCAGGAGTTCGATGCGTTCCGTGGGCAGACCACGCGTAACCTCAATACCCTGCAGAGCCAGATCCAGAATCTGCAGCAGCAGATCAATTCCCGGCCGTGAGAATGCTGGGGCCGCAAAGGGCCCCGGCAATCTTGCTTACAGGCGCGGGTAGTCGATGTAGCCCACCGGCCCCTTGCCATAGAAGGTCTCAGGATGTGCCTCATTCAATGGCGCATCCGCCGCCAGTCGCGCCGGCAGATCCGGGTTGGCGATAAACGGCACGCCAAATGCCACCGCATCGGCCTTGCCCGCCGCCAATGCAGCATTGGCACTGGCCTTGTCGAAGCGCTCGTTGACGATGTATGGCCCGCCAAATGCCGCTTTGATCAGCGGGCCGATGCTGTCGTCGGCTTCCTTCTCCCGCGAGCAGATAAAGGCAATGCCGCGTTTACCGAGCTCGCGCGCCACGTAGGTGAAGGTTTCGGCGCGGTCGGCATCGCCCATGTCATGGGCATCGGCGCGTGGTGCCAGGTGCACGCCGACGCGGCCGGCCCCCCACACTTCGATGGCCGCATCGGTCACTTCCAGCAGCAGCCGTGCGCGGTTTTCCAGTGAGCCGCCGTAGCGGTCGGTACGCTGGTTGGTGCTGCTCTGCAGGAACTGATCGAGCAGGTAGCCGTTGGCGCCGTGAATCTCCACGCCATCGAAGCCGGCAGCCTTGGCGTTCTCGGCACCACTGCGGTAGGCCTCGACAATGTCGGCGATCTCTTCGGTTTCCAGTGCGCGCGGGGTCGGGTAGTCGCTCAGCGGGCGCACCAGGCTGACGTGGCCTTTGGCCTGGATAGCGCTGGGGGCCACCGGCAGCTCACCATTGAGGTAGCTGGGGTGGGAGATACGGCCAACGTGCCACAGCTGCAGGAAGATGCGCCCACCAGCGCCATGCACGGCCTTGGTGACATTGTTCCAGCCGCGTACCTGCTCGTCGTTCCAGATGCCGGGGGTGTCGGGGTAGCCGACACCCATCTGGGTGACCGACGTCGCTTCGCTGAGAATCAGGCCGGCGCTGGCGCGCTGTACGTAGTACTCGGCCATCAGCGCATTGGGCACGCGGCCTTCATCGGCGCGGCAGCGCGTCAGCGGGGCCATGATGATGCGGTTGGGCAGTTGCACGTCGCCCAGTTGGATCGGATCGAAAAGCGTGGTCATAACGGTTACCTGCCTTGTCAAAGCGCTTGGCGCAGTTGTTCGAGGAACGCCTCGATGGTGGCCTCGTTGCGTTTGAAGAAGTGCCACTGGCCGACCTTCTGGCTGCTGATCAGGCCGGCCCGCTGCAAGGTCGCCAGGTGGGCGGAGACGGTCGACTGCGACAGCCCGCAGCGCTGGTCGATCTGCCCGGCACAGACACCGTTCTCGGTGCTGTGGTACTGGTCGGGGAATTGCGTTGCCGGGTCTTTCAGCCAGCTGAGGATTTCTCGCCTGACCGGGTGGGCCAGTGCTTTTATGATTTCGTCGAGATCGAGTGGCATGGGTTGAGGCTCGTGCTGTAGCGGTATATCGCGATAGGACGAAACGTACATCGGTATTTCGCGATATACAAATATGAAGAGGTTCTGAGCTGAGCACGAATCGCTATATCGCGTTATAACGATATACGCGATGGGGGTGCTAGACTGCGTCCATGAACTACCTCGCACACCTGCACCTGGGCGGCCCGGCGCCGCAACAACTGCTCGGCAGCCTGTATGGCGACTTCGTCAAAGGTTCGCTGGAGGGGCGCTTCCCGCCTGCGCTGGAGGCGGCGATCCGGCTGCACCGGCATATCGACAGCTATACCGACCAGCACCCCTTGGTGCTGGCAGCGCTGGCGCGTTTTCCGCGGGAGCGGCGGCGTTTTGCCGGGATCGTTCTGGATGTGTTTTTCGACCATTGCCTGGCGCGGCACTGGGGGGATTACGCCGAGCAGCCGCTGGTGCAGTTCACCGGGGATTTCTACCGGGTGTTGCTGGCCGAGCCCGAGTTGCCGGGGCGGCTGGCGCGGATTGCGCCGTTCATGGCGGCAGATGACTGGCTGGGGGCTTATGGCGATTTTGCCACGCTGGAGCAGGTGTTCAACGGCATTGCCCGGCGCCTATCGCGGCCCGAAGGGATGGCCGGGGTGATGGATGAGCTGGAGCGGTTGTATGTACCGTTGCTGGCGGATTTTCGCGAGTTTTACCCACAGTTGCAGGCGTTTGCGGCGGCCGGGCGTATGACGGGGGAGATTTAGCGCCTGTGAGATCGAGCGCCGCCCGCGCGGCGCATCGCGGATAAATCCGCTCCTACATTTGTTGCAACGTACCGAACCTGTTACGCCATGGTTGCCCGCCTTGGTGCAAGACTTGAGCTTTACAGACAAGGCTGACAACCATGGCCTCACAGGCATGGCCACGTTGCAACAAATGTAGGAGCGGATTTATCCGCGATGCGCCGCGCGGGCGGCGCTCGATCTTGAATACCACACAACTTCAACGCCAGGCTCAGGCAGCGCGAGCCTGACGCCGAGGCACCGCCGCCACTTCCTCAACCCCGAACAACGCCATGTGAATCGCCTGTTGCGCCTGAAACGCCAGCGCCGCACGTTCCTTCCCGACGCTGCCAATCGGCTTCAACACGTGAATACGTACCTCGCCCCGAGGCTCGGCAAACAAGCGCATCAGGTGCGAAACCAGGTCATCGTCGCCAATGAACGGCGCAATCGGGTCCGCCTCGCCATTGCGCAGGTACTGAATGGCCACCGGCTGCACGGCCACGCCCTGGTCGATGGCCCCGGCCAGCAGACGACCGTGGAAGGTGCGCAGCTGGCGACCGTCGGTGGTAGTGCCTTCGGGGAAGATCAGCAGCGGCCGGGCCTGCCCCAGCTGGTCGCTGATCTGTTCGCGCAGGCGTTGGCCGTCACCACCACCGCGGCGGATGAACAGCGTGCCGGCCTTTTCCGCCAGCCAGCCGGCCACCGGCCAGTGGCGCACCTCAGCCTTGGACAGGAAAGACAACGGCAGCAGCATGCCGAGCAGGGGAATGTCGGTCCAGGACACGTGGTTGCTGACCCACAGCATCGGCCGTTGTGGCAGCTCACCGATCACCCGCACCTCGAAGGGCAGGGCGCCGACCAGTCGCTTCATGAACCAGCACGACCAGCGCTGGCGAAGCTCGCTGGACGCCTTGATTGCCAGGCGTTCACCCACGGCGATGACGCCGGCCATGAGCATGCCGAGCGACAGCACCAGCAGCAGCCGGGCGAGGCGGGCTAGCACCCGCAGGCCAGGCATCAGACCGCTGCCTTGAAGTGGCGGGCGTAGCGCGGGCAAAGGTCGTCGCGCTTGAGCAGGATGAACACGTCGGCCACCTGGAAGTCCTCGTCCCAGCACGGCTCGCCGCAGATCTTCGCGCCCAGGCGCATGTACGCCTTGAGCAGCGGCGGCATTTCGGCGATGACATTGTTCGGCAGGGCCAGGCTGGGCAACGGGTTCTTTGGCTCGGCACGCAGGTGCTCGGTGCACAGGTAGCGCTCGCGCAGGCGCTGCATGACCGCGTGGGCCTGCACGCCGCCGTCCTGCATGGGGATGCTGGCGCAGCCCATCAGGTAGCTGTAGCGGCCCTCGTTGAGCACTTCGGCCAGTTCGCCCCAGAGCACGGCGATGGTGCCGCCGTTGCGGTAGTCAGGGGCAACGCAAGTGCGGCCCAGTTCGAGGATCGGGCCTTGCAGCTGCAGCAGGCCGTGCAGGCTGAATTCTTCTTCGCTGTAGAAGCGCCCCAGGCTGCTGGCGGCCTGGTGGTCGAGCAGGCGGGTGGTGGCCACCAGCTCGCCGGTGCTCAGGTCGCGCACGCCGATGTGGCGGCAATGTACGTCGTAGTCATCCATGTCCAGGCCCAGTTCGGCGCCTTTGAGCTTGGCCTTGAATTCCGCGCTGAATACCTTGTAGCGCAGGGCCTGGGCTTCCTGCAGGGCCGCGGCGCCGACCAGGCGTTCGGCTTGCAGACGGCGTTCAGTGCTGTTGTCGCCAGAGTGAGCGATCCGAGTCATTACGAGTCTCCATAAGCCAGCCATGAAGGGTTGCGGCCGGTCGGCTTTGTTGTGCAAAGTCAGCCTAGGTAGGCGCGGTGTCACCCCTGTGAATCTTTGGTGATGCTTGCATGACACCCCAGAACAGCCCCCTTGAAGGAGCGTCCGATGGCCTGGTTGCAACGACTCAACGACCCTCTCCGCCAGCCCCTGGCCGGCACCTTGGGCGAGACCTATGCCGCGCAGCTCGAGCGCCTTGGCGCGGTTGCCCCGTTCGAACTGGCGGTGCTGGGCGGGCGCGCCATGGCCACGCCGGGCCTGGCCTTTCTCGTCGGTTACCAGGCCGCCTTGCGCGTGCTCTGGCCCAGTGCACCCTCCACCCTTGGTGCCCTGTGCGCCACCGAGCGGCGCAGCGTGCGCCCGGCGGACATGCACACCCGGCTGGTCGGTTTGCGCCTGAACGGCAACAAGGATTTCGTCACCGCCGGCCTGGATGCCGAGTGGCTGCTGGTGGCCGCACGCAGCGAAGCGCTGGGTGAAGCGCCACGGCTGAACCTGGCGGTGGTTTACCCGGGGGAGTCGGGGGTGACGCTGGAGGCACTGCCGACCCTGCCGCTGATGCCTGAGGTAGGGCATGGTCGATTGCATTTGCAGGATGCGGCCTGTGAGCTGCTGGCTGGCGATGGTTGGGACGCCTATGTCAAACCGTTCCGCTCGCTGGAGGATCTCTACGTACTCGCGTCGCTGACCGCTTGGTTGTATGGGGTAGGGCAGGAGTGCGACTGGCCGCAGGAGCTGCGCCTGCGCTTGCTTGGATTGTTGGCAGGGTGTGCCGAGGGCAGTCGGCAATGTGCCGACAGCGTCGGCTGCCACCTGTTGCTGGGGGGATTGTTCTCGCAGTTCCAGGAGCTGCGCGGGGCGATCGACAAGGCCCTGCTGGCAGGGCCGGAGCAGTGGGCGCAACTGTGGCAGCGGGATCAGGGCGTATTGGCATTGGCCACTGCGGCGCGGGAAAAGCGCCTGGCCAAGGCCTGGTTGGCAGCAGGGTTGTCATGAAAACCTGCAAGACTGCGTGATCCTATAGATCCTGGGGCTGCTCTGCAGCCTATCGCAGGCAAGCCAGCTCCTACAGGACGGTGCAATGCTTCAAGCGTGCGCTGGACATGTGGGAGCTGGCTTGCCTGCGATGGGGCGCGAAGCGGCCCCAACTAGGCACGCCTAATGATCAAGACCCTGTTGGTAATCATCGGCCTGACCATCATGCCCGCCTGGGCCGAAGTCTGGCCCGAACCTGACTGGCCAATCGACAACACCACCTTCGATTGGCAGGCCGTGGACAGCTACGCCTTCCCCCAACGCAACGCCAGCGAACGCAGCGGCATCCGCACCGACGCCTTGTTGATCATCCGTGACGGTCGCATCCTCCACGAACGCTACAGTGCCCCCACCACTGCCAATACCGCCCACCTGACCTGGTCGGTCAGCAAGAGCGTGCTGGCCACCGTGCTGGGCGTCGCCCAGGGTGAAGGCCGCTTCCTGCTGCAGGACCCGGCTGCACGTTTCTACCCGCCGATGCAGGCCCATCCTGGCGTGCACCTGGCCGACCTGTTGCACTGGGCCAGCGGCCTGGACTGGCAGGAAGACTACGAGTACGCACCGTTGAAGTCCTCTGTCGTGGCCATGCTCTATACCCGCGGGCGCGACGACATGGCGGCCTATACCGCAGCCCGCGCCAGCGCCGAACAGCCCGGCCAGCGCTTTCTCTACTCCAGTGGCGACAGCAACGTGCTGGCCGCCGCATTGCGCGGCATGCTCGATGCCGGCACCTATGCCGACTACCCCTGGCAGGCACTGTTCACCCCGCTGGGCATCGACAGCGCGATCTGGGAGCGTGACGGCGCGGGCACGTTGGTCGGCTCTTCCTACCTCTATCTCAGTGCCCGCGACCTGGCGCGCATTGGCTTGCTGATGCAGCGCGATGGCCGCTGGCAAGGTCGCCAGTTGTTGCCAGCAAGCTGGGTTGCCTTCAACCGCACACTGTTCACCCAGGCCGCCGCGATACCCGGCGAAGCCAATCCGGGCGGCCACTGGTGGCTTAATCAGCCATTGGCAGGAAGCCCGACACCCTGGCCCGATGCCCCGACCGATACCTACGCCGCGCTCGGCCACTGGGGCCAGGCGCTGTATATCGTGCCGTCGCAGAAGCTGCTGATCGTGCGCTATGCCGATGACCGCGATGGCAGCTACCGCCATAACGAACTGCTCAAGCGGGTGCTGGCGGCGCTGGCCAAGGAGGGGACATGAAGCGCGTGCTGTTGCTAGTGGTTGTCGCCCTGCTCGGGTGGGCCTGGCTGGAGCGCCAGGCGCTGGCGGACTTCCCGGGCATCCTGTCGGCCTATTCGGCCAAGGAGTACTGCTCGTGCCGCTTCGTCATGGGCTTCGACGAGGCCTATTGCCGTGGGTATGTGAAGCAATGGCTGCCGCTGAGCCGGCTGGAGGAAGACGGCCTGCAACGGCGGGTCACCGCCGAGGGCCTCGGTCAGCGCAACCAGGCGGCCTGGCAGGGCGCGCGAGCCGGCTGCCGCTTGCTGCCATGAGGGCGGGCGGGTAAGGTTGACGGTCAAGTTTCACGAGACCTGTCATGTTCAAGCTGCCCCGTTTTCTACCTGCCCTGCTGCTGGCTTTGTGCCTGCCTGCCCACGCCAACTGGCACCTCGATGGTGAGTCATCACGCTTGTCATTCGTCACCGGCAAGAACGGTGATACCGCCGAGGTGCATCGTTTTCTGGTGATGCACGGCAGCGTCAACCGCAAGGGCGCGGCTGCGCTGAGCATCGAGATGGACTCGGTGAGCAGCGGCATCCCGCTGCGTGACGAGCAGATGCGCGACAACCTGTTCGAGGTAGAGCGCTTCGCCGAGGCGAGCGTAAAGGCGCAGATCGACCTGCGGCCGATCAACGACCTGGCCGACGGTGCGCAGATCGAACTGCGCCTGCCGCTGACCGTCACCCTGCATGGCCAATCGCACAGTTACAACGCGCTGCTGCTGGCCACCCGCCTGGATGAGCGGCGCTTCCAGGTGGTGACCCTCGAACCCCTGGTGCTGCGGGCCTCGGATTTTGGCCTGTTGCCAGGGCTGGAAAGCCTGCGCAAGTTCGCCAGGCTGAAGTCCATCAACCCATCGGTACCGGTCAATGCGGTACTGATCTTCAACGCTCGCTGACATGCCGGGGCCGGTCTTCCCCTGGCGGGGTGGCAATGAGTTCGAACTGCTGATCGACGGCCCCGAATTCTTTCCGCGCATGCTCCAGGCGATCATGCGCGCCGAGTTCCAGGTCGATCTTGAGTTGTATCTGGTCGAGGCCGGTGCTTGTGCCGAGGCGGTGGTGGAGGCGCTTGAGCAGGTAGCACGGCGTGGCGTGCGGGTGCGTTGCCTGTTCGATGACTATGGTTCGCTAGCCTTCAACGCGGCGTTGCGCCAGCGCCTGCTGGAGGCCGGGGTGTACTTGCGCTGGTACAACCGCCTGCGCTGGAAGCGGGGTTTTCGCAACCTTTACCGCGACCATCGCAAGCTGTTGCTGGTGGACGAGCGCTGGGCGGTGGTGGGCGGCACGGGCGTCACCGATGAGTTCTGGACGCCCGGTGAGGCGACCAGCGCCTGGCACGAGGTGATGGTGCAGATGCAAGGGCCGGTGGTGACCGATTGGCAGTTGCTGTTTGACCGCCAGTGGCAAGCCAACAACCGCCGCACCGCCTGGCGCCCGGCCGAGGGCTTTGGCCTGCCGCGCTTGCCCAAGGTGCCGGTGCAAGGCCAGGGCATGGGCCGGGTGGCCTATGCCGACGCCCGCCAGCACCAGGACATCCTCCATTCGCTGGTACGGGCGATCAACAGTGGCAAACAGCGGGTGTGGCTGGCCACGCCGTACTTCCTGCCGACCTGGAGCGTACGCCGGTCGTTGCGTCGCGCCGCTGGCAAAGGCGTCGACGTGCGGTTGCTGCTGACCGGGCCACGTACCGACCACCCTTCGGTGCGGTATGCCGGGCACCGCTATTACCCCCGATTGCTGCGTGCCGGAGTGCGCATCTACGAGTACCAGCCGTGCTTCCTGCACCTGAAGATGGTGCTGATCGACGACTGGGTCAGTGTCGGTTCGTGCAACTTCGATCACTGGAACCTGCGCTTCAACCTGGAGGCCAATATCGAGGCACTCGACCCGCCGTTGACGGCTGCCGTGCAGGCCAGCTTCGAGCGTGATTTTGCCTTGAGCGAGGTGGTCGACCTTGACCACTGGCATGCCCGGCCGCTGTGGCGTCGGGTGAAGCAGCGCGTGTGGGGATGGCTGGACCGGCTGGTGGTCAACTTGCTCGACCGGCGCGACTGAGAACGGCTATCGTGCAGTGACTGTCCTTAGGCAATCGAAGGAGTGGGTGCGATGACGGCGAAGAAGATTCTCATGCTGGTGGGCGACTATGTCGAAGATTACGAAGCCATGGTGCCGTTCCAGGCGCTGAGCATGGTCGGGCACACGGTGCATGCGGTATGCCCGGAGAAGGTCGCGGGGCAGACCGTGCGCACGGCGATTCATGACTTCGAAGGCGAGCAGACCTACAGCGAAAAGCCTGGGCACAATTTCGCCCTGAACTACGACTTCGTGCGGGTACGGGCGGAGGGTTACGACGCGTTGCTGATCCCCGGTGGTCGGGCGCCGGAGTACCTGCGCCTGGATGAGAAGGTGCTGGAACTGGTGAGGGCGTTCGACCAGGCCGGCAAGCCGATTGCGGCGGTCTGCCATGGCGCGCAGTTGCTCGCGGCAGCGGGTGTGCTGGAGGGGCGCGAGTGCAGTGCATATCCGGCTTGTGCGCCGGAAGTGCGCTTGGCCGGTGGCACGTTCATCGATATCGCGGTGGACCAGGCGCATGTCGATGGCAACCTGGTGACCGCGCCCGCCTGGCCGGCGCACCCGGCCTGGCTGGCGGCCTTCCTCAAGGTGCTGGGCACCCGTATCGCCTGAAAGGGCCGGTACAGGCTCAGGCGACCTGCTCGATCCAGTCATTGAGGTTGTAGTAGTTGGTGACCCGGGCAATCTTGCCGCAGTGGATGTAGAAGAAGGCCCCCGCCGGCAGCACGTAGGTCTGCCCATTGGCTGCCGGCAGCCCTTCATCGTCGGCCAGGTATTCGCCATGCACGGTGAATTCTGCAGCCGCCCGGCTTCCGTCGGCGTTCTGCATCACCACGATGTCGGCCAGGCGCTCGCGGTAGCAGCGGTTCATCTTGTCCATGAACGCGGCGAACTTAGCCTTGCCCATGTGCCGCTCGCCCTGGTTGATGTCGTGGATCACGTCTTCGCTGAGCAGCGCCAGGAAGGCCGGCATATCGCCGGCATTGAAGGCGGCATAGTAAGCATTTACCAGTTCGGTAGCGGTCATGGAACAATTCCTGTCGTGTAGGGAAAAGGCAGTGGGTTGGCTCGGATGATAGGGTTTCCCCTCAAGCCCGGCTTAGCCGAGCGCGTCATCCACATCGACAAAACGACCGCCAAGCATGGAAATACGCCTGTTGCACGGCGCCGCTATCGCGCCTTACATCGATGACCTCGCTCGCCTGCGCCTGACCGTGTTCCGCGAGTTCCCCTACCTCTACGATGGCACCCCGGAGTACGAGGCCGACTACCTGGCCAGCTACACCCGTTCCGGGCGCAGCCTGGTGGTGCTGGCCCTGGACGACGGCCAGGTGGTTGGCGCCTCCACCGGCCTGCCGCTGGTGGACGTGGACCCGCAGTTCCAGCAGCCATTCCTGGCCCTGGGGCGCGACCCGGCCAGCGTCTACTACTTTGGTGAGTCGCTGGTACTGCCGGAGTACCGTGGCCGGGGCCTGGGCGTGCGCTTCTTCATCGAGCGCGAGTCCTATGCCCACAAACTGGCCGAATTCGACTTTTGCGCGTTCTGTGCCGTGGAGCGCCCAGGTGTGCATCCGCGTCGTCCTGCGGACTACAAGCCGCTGCACGGGTTCTGGCGCAATCGTGGCTTCCTGCATGACCCGGCCCTGCGCACCAGCTACGCCTGGCGTGACCTGGACGAGCCGGAAAGCTCGGAAAAGATCATGTCGTTCTGGACCAAGGAGCTGCCCATTTGATCCGCCTGGCGGCTTGCCAGTACGCCATCGAGCTGCATGAAACCTGGGACGCCTATGCCGAGCATCTGCAGGCCTTGTGTGCCGAGGGCGTGGCGGCAGGCGCCCGGCTGCTGCTGTTGCCGGAGTACGCCGGGCTGGTGCTCAGCGGCCAGTTGCCGGCCGAACAGCGTGGTGAACTCAAGGCCTCGATCGCCGGTATCCAGCCGCTGATCGAGCCCTGGTTGGCGTTGTGCGAAGGGATTGCCCGGCGCTGGGGCATCTACCTGCAGCCGGGCAGCCTGCCGGTGCTCGACCTTGATGGGCAATACCGCAACCGTGCCTGGCTGTTCGGCCCCGAGGGCGTGCTCGGCTATCAGGACAAACTGATCATGACCCGCTTCGAGCGGGAGCAGTGGGGCATTGCTGCAGGTCATGGCCTGCAGGTGTTCGACACCGATCTTGGCCGCCTGGGCATCCTGATCTGCTATGACAATGAGTTCCCGATGCTGGCGCGGCGCCTGGCCGAGGGGGGTGTCGACCTGATCCTGGCGCCCAGCTGCACCGACACCGAGGCGGGCTACCATCGGGTACGCATTGGCGTGCAGGCACGGGCACTGGAAAACCAGATTGCCGTGTTGCAGAGCCCGACGGTGGGGGCGGCGCCGTGGTCGCCGGCACTGGATGAGAACATCGGCCGGGCTGGGCTGTTCGTTCCACCCGATCATGGAATGCCGGGGGACGGGGTGGTCGCGTTGAGTGGGGCGATGAGCCCGGTGAGCAGCCAGTGGCTGGTGTGCGAGGTGGATCTGGAGGAAGTGCGGCGGGTGAGGCGGGAAGGGCAGGTGTTTACCCGCAGGGACTGGCCGGAGCAGTTTGACAGAATTGTGTAGAACCGTTGCGGCCTCTTCGCGGGTAAAGCCGCGAAGAGGCCGCAACGGTTACTGCAGGTTTACTTCACTTCGACTGCCAGGCTTTGGGCAATCTTGCTCTGCCACAGGGCAGGGCCAGTGATGTGCACCGACTCACCGTTGCTGTCGACCGCGACGGTCACCGGCATGTCCTTGACCTCGAACTCGTAGATCGCTTCCATGCCCAGCTCGGCGAAGGCCAGGACCTTCGACTTGCGGATGGCCTGGGCCACCAGGTAGGCAGCGCCACCCACGGCCATCAGGTACACGGCCTTGTTGTCCTTGATCGCTTCGATCGCGGTCGGGCCACGCTCGGACTTGCCGATCATGCCCAGCAGGCCGGTCTGCTCGAGGATCTGGCGGGTGAACTTGTCCATGCGGGTGGCAGTGGTCGGGCCGGCTGGGCCTACCACTTCGTCACCGACCGGGTCGACCGGGCCGACGTAGTAGATGAAGCGGCCTTTCAGATCCACCGGCAGTTCTTCACCGCGGTTGAGCATTTCGACCATGCGCTTGTGCGCGGCGTCGCGGCCGGTGAGCATCTTGCCGTTGAGCAGGATGGTCTCGCCCGGCTTCCAGCTGGCGACTTCCTCAGGGGTGATGTCGTCGAGGTTGACGCGGCGGGCGCTCGGGCCGGCTTCCCAGACGATTTCCGGGTAGGCGTCCAGCGACGGCGCTTCCAGCTCGGCCGGGCCGGAGCCGTCGAGCACGAAGTGGGCGTGGCGGGTGGCGGCGCAGTTGGGGATCATGCAGACCGGCAGCGAAGCCGCGTGGGTCGGGTAGTCCATGATCTTGACGTCGAGCACGGTGGTCAGGCCGCCCAGGCCCTGGGCGCCGATGCCCAGCTGGTTGACCTTGTCGAACAGCTCCAGGCGGATCTCTTCGAGGCGGTTCTGCGGGCCACGGGCTTTCAGTTCGTGGATGTCGATGGACTCCATCAACACTTCCTTGGCCATCACCGCGGCCTTCTCGGCGGTACCGCCGATGCCGATGCCAAGCATGCCAGGCGGGCACCAGCCAGCGCCCATGGTCGGGACGGTCTTGAGCACCCAGTCGACGATCGAGTCGGACGGGTTGAGCATAGCCATCTTCGACTTGTTCTCCGAGCCGCCGCCTTTGGCTGCAACGTCGACCTCGACCTTGTCGCCTGGGACGATGGAGTAGTGGATGACGGCCGGGGTGTTGTCCTTGGTGTTCTTGCGGGCACCGGCCGGGTCGGCCAGGATCGAGGCGCGCAGGACGTTCTCAGGCAGGTTGTAGGCGCGACGCACACCTTCGTTGATCATGTCGTCGACGCTCAGGGTGGCGCCATCCCAGCGCACGTCCATGCCCACGCGGACGAACACGGTGACGATACCGGTGTCCTGGCAGATCGGGCGGTGGCCGGTGGCGCACATGCGCGAGTTGATCAGGATCTGGGCGATGGAGTCGCGTGCGGCAGGCGACTCTTCGCGCAGGTAGGCCTCGTGCATCGCCTGGATGAAATCGACGGGGTGGTAGTACGAGATGAATTGCAGGGCGTCGGCGACGCTCTGAATCAGGTCGTCTTGCTTGATCACGGTCATGCAGCGCGCTCCTCTTAAAGACGGGAACATTCAAAAAGACGCTCGACGGTGCC
The DNA here is from genome assembly GCF_044749405.1 of Pseudomonas sp. NPDC089422. NCBI lineage: Bacteria > Pseudomonadati > Pseudomonadota > Gammaproteobacteria > Pseudomonadales > Pseudomonadaceae > Pseudomonas > Pseudomonas sp. NPDC089422. Next base: position 215,066 of record NZ_JBIVHW010000004.1, on the reverse strand, counting down.
GACCAGCGTGTCGAAGCGCCTTGCAAGGCGCGCCGGCAGGCTGGCCGACGCAAAAGGGCGCGGCAGTATAGCGCGCCTCACCGCGCGAAACACCTGCGCGTGGTCTGGACCATGGTCGGCAGGCGCCAGGCATCCTTTTTGCTGCCAATGCGCGCTTGGCATACAGTGACCCAGTGATCGATGGAGACAGACTTACCATGCCAGAACTACGCGTGGGCGCGCGCCGCTGGGCGGTGCCGACCGGCAGCAACCTGCTCGATGCCTTGAACGAGGCCGGGCTGAATGTGCCCTACAGCTGCCGTGCCGGCAGTTGCCATGCCTGCCTGGTGCATTGCCTGCAAGGGCAGCCGGTGGACGCCTTGCCCGAGGCCCTGGCGCTGGACAAGCATGCCCAGGGCTGGCGCCTGGCCTGCCAGTGCCGGGTGGTCGAGGACTTGCGCGTGGCGGTGTTCGACCCGCAGCAGGACGGCGTGCCAGCGCGGGTCTGCGCCGTGGACTGGTTTGGCGATGTACTGCGCTTGCGCGTGCAGCCGGAGCGAGGGTTGCGTTATCAGGCGGGGCAGCATGTGGTGGTGTGGTTGGGTACGGTAGCTCGGCCTTATTCCCTGGCCAGCCTGCCGGGGGAAGATGATTTCCTTGAATTTCATATCGATTGCCAACGAGCAGGTGCCTTTTGCGACAAGGCCCGTGGGCTGAAGGCGGGCGATGAGTTGCGCCTGGGTGAGTTCAGGGGCGGGGCGTTGCACTACGACCCGGACTGGCAGGCGCGGCCGCTCTGGTTGCTGGCAGCGGGCACCGGGTTGGCGCCGTTGTGGGGCATCTTGCGCGAAGCATTGCGCCAGGGGCATCAGGGAGAAATCAAGGTGGTGCATGTGGCGCGGGACCGCGCTGGGCACTATCTGGCTGAGCCGTTGATGCAACTGCAGGGGGTGAAGGTCGAGCTGGTGCTGGCGGAGCAGATGGAGGAAGCGCTGGCGGGGTTGCGGCCGTCATCGCGGCAGACAGTGGCGCTGGTGTGCGGGGCGCCGGGGAGTGTCGAGCGGTTTGCCCGGCGGCTGTTCATTGCCGGGGTGCCGCGGGGGCAGGTGTTTGCTGATGTGTTCGTCGAGCATGTTTGAGGTGGTTGTGTTGCCTGTGCGGGCCTTATCGCGACCTTCGGTCGCTCCTACGGTGAATTGCGATTTCCTGTAGGAGCGACCGCAGGTCGCGATGAGGCCTCAAAGGCTATCAGCCGACCAGCGGATCACCGACGTGCAGGATCTTCATGCCGTTGGTGCCACCGATGGTGTGGTAGCTGTCACCCTTGGTCAGGATCACCCAGTCACCTTGCTCCACCAGGCCGCGCTTGAGCAGCTCGTCGACGGCTGCCTGGCTGACCTTGTCGGCCGGCAGCGAAGCCGGGTCGAAGGCGATCGGGTAGACGCCGCGGAACATGTTGGCACGGGCCTGGGTGGCGCGGTGCGGCGACAGCGCGAAGATCGGCACATGCGAACGCAGACGCGACATGATCAGCGGGGTGTAGCCGCTTTCGGTCAGGGCGATGATCGCCTTCACGCCCGGGAAATGGTTGGCGGTGTACATCGCCGCCAGGGCGATGCTTTCGTCGCAACGCTCGAAGGTGGTGTGCAGGCGGTGGCTGGACTTCTGGCTGGTCGGGTGCTTTTCGGCACCGGAGCAGATACGGGCCATGGCCTGCACGGCTTCGATCGGATACGAACCGGCGGCGCTCTCGGCCGACAGCATCACCGCGTCGGTGTTGTCCAGCACGGCGTTGGCCACGTCGGACACTTCGGCGCGGGTCGGCATCGGGTTCTGGATCATCGACTCCATCATCTGGGTCGCGACGATTACCGCCTTGTTGTTGCGGCGGGCGTGCTGGATGATCTTCTTCTGGATGGCGATCAGCTCGGCGTCGCCGATTTCCACACCCAGGTCGCCACGGGCAACCATGACGGCGTCGGAGGCGAGGATCAGCTTGTCGAGGGTCTCGTCGTCGGCAACGGCTTCGGCGCGTTCGATCTTGGCCACCAGCCAGGCGCTGCCGCCGGCTTCGTCACGCAGCTTGCGGGCGTATTCCATGTCGCTGGCGTCACGCGGGAAGGAGACGGCCAGGTAGTCCAGGTCCATTTCCGCGGCGAGCTTGATGTCGGCCTTGTCTTTTTCGGTCAGGGCCGGCGCGGTCAGGCCGCCACCTTTGCGGTTGATGCCTTTGTGGTCCGACAGCGGGCCACCGATGATCACCACGCAGTGCAGGGCGTCTGCGGTGGCGGTCTCGACGCGCATGACCACACGGCCGTCGTCGAGCAGCAGTTCGTCACCGACGCCGCAGTCCTTGACCAGGTCGGGATAGTCGATACCGACGATGTCCTGGTTGCCTTCGGTCAGCGGGTGGGCGGTGGAGAAGGTGAACTTGTCACCGATCTTCAGTTCGATGCGCTTGTTGGCGAACTTGGCGATGCGGATCTTCGGACCCTGCAGGTCGCCCAGCAGTGCGACATGGCGGCCGTTCTTGGCGGCGATGTCACGGATCAGGCGGGCGCGTGCCTTGTGCTCGTCCGGAGTGCCGTGGGAGAAGTTCAGGCGTGCCACGTCCAGGCCGGCGAGGATCAGCTGTTCGATCACTTCCGGCGAGTTGCTGGCGGGGCCAAGGGTGGCGACGATTTTGGTACGGCGGATGCTCATGCACAGACTCCTATAGTGAAGCGCAGCGAAAGGCTACTCCTCAATTGCGCTGTAGTCATTGTTCCGTTGCACTACCTGCGACCAATGCAGGGTGGCATTTGAACGGGCGGGAGTATCCTTGCAAAAGGCTGTGAAGATTTGCCGGCAATGGCCGATAAACAGGCATCAAAGGAGATACCCCATGCGCGCCCTGATCATAATCGCCCTGGCGGTCAGCACCGTCGGCTGCACCCGCTGGTCCATGGACCACCACCTGAACAACGCCTACCGCGCCTATGACCGGGGCGATTGCTCGAAGGTCATGCTGGAGTTGTCGCAGGTCGACCGCACCAGCCGTGCGCGGCCGTTCATCCACCCGGAAGTGTCGCTGCTGCGTGGCCAGTGCCTGGAGCGTGACATGCTCTATGTGGATGCGGCGCAGACCTACGAGTACCTGATCCAGCAGTACCCGGGCAATGAATACGCCTACCGGGCCAAGGCGCGCCTGGAGACCCTGCAGAAGCTCGGGCACTACCGTGGTGCAGAGGCGGCGGTGGCCAACCCGGTCAATACCCCCACTTGGCGTTAACACCAAGGTGTCTTTAATTTCACGAGATTTGACCGACGCGCTGCGCTAGTCTGTAACTCAGCTGTTACAACAACCGCCAGTACCTTGCATTCCTGGCATCAGGTACGGGACTGCACTCGCGATCATGTTCATCCAACGCCATATCGAACGCCATCAGTTGCCTTGTGTGCTGAAGGTCTACAACCGCTTTACCGATCAGCCGATCGGTCAGCTGGGCAATGCCTCCGAAGACGGGATCATGCTGATCAGCTCGCTGCCCGTGCTGGTCGGCCCGGACTTCGAGCTGCAATTGCGCCTGCCACTGGCCGGTGGCGGGTTTCAGTTCATCAACCTGACCGCCAGTTGCCTGTGGTGCCGCGAAGACCAGACACCAGGCCACTACGACTCCGGTTTCATGCTGCTGCAAGCACCGCGCGAATACGACGAATTCGTCCGCTCGCTGCGCGACTATTTCAGTTTCCGCCGCGCCAACGCTTCCGCCTGAGCCGGTCTCCGCTAGAATCGGGTCGACCTCGAAACAGGACGACCCCGTGACTTCCAGCATCTTCTGGCACGACTACGAAACCACTGGCATCAACCCGCGCTGCGACCGGCCGCTGCAGGTCGCTGGTGTGCGCACCGACCTCGAACTCAACGAGATCGAAGAGCCGATCAACCTCTACTGCCGACCGTCGGACGATATTCTGCCGCACCCGGCCGCCTGCCTGGTCACCGGCATCACCCCCGAGCAACTCGCCAACCAGGGCCTGTGCGAAGCCGAGTTCATGACCCGGGTCCATGCGCAGCTGGCGCGCCCCGGCACATGCGCTGCCGGCTACAACACGTTGCGCTTCGACGATGAAGTGACCCGCTACAGCCTGTACCGCAACTTCTTTGACCCTTATGCCCGCGAGTGGCAGGGAGGCAACAGCCGCTGGGACCTGATCGACGTGGTGCGCACGGCCTACGCCCTGCGTCCGGAAGGCATCGTCTGGCCGCAACAGGATGGGCGCACCAGCCTGCGCCTGGAACTGCTCAGCCAGGCCAATGGCATCGATCATGGGCATGCCCATGAAGCGCTTTCCGACGTACGGGCCACGATCGCTCTGGCACGCTTGATAAGGCAGAAACAACCCAAGTTGTACGAGTGGCTGTTCCAGTTGCGCAGCAAGCACAAAGTGATGGAGCAGGTCCGTCTGTTACAGCCACTGGTGCATATATCCGGGCGCTTTTCTGCAGCGCGTAATTATCTGGGCGTAGTCCTGCCATTGGCCTGGCACCCGCGTAATCGCAATGCACTGATTGTGTGCGACCTGCATCAGGAAACCCTACCGTTAATAAGGGAACGTGCCGAGGTACTGCGCGAGCGTTTGTACACACGGCATGATGAGTTATCGGAAGGAGAATTACCGGTACCGCTCAAGTTGGTGCAGATCAATCGCTGCCCGGTAGTCGCGCCGCTTTCGGTATTGCGCCCTGCCGATCAGCAGCGACTGGGCATCGATCTGCCACTGGTGCAATCACGCGCTGAACAGTTGGCTAATCAACAGGCGGAATGGCAAGACAAGCTTGAGCATATCTACGGCAAGGAGGATTTCGCTGCGGTTGAAGACCCGGAACAGCAGTTGTATGACGGTTTCATCGGTGACCGTGACCGCCGTCTGTGCGAGCAAGTTCGCACGCTGGACCCTGCGCAATTAGGGCACGGCCATTGGATGTTCGATGATCCACGCCTGCCGGAGTTGTTGTTCCGTTACCGCGCCCGTAACTTCCCGGAGACCTTGAACAGCGAGGAGCGCCAGCGCTGGTATGGTTTCTGCCAGCAGCGCCTGAGCGACCCGCAGTGGGGGGCGCCGAACACGCTGGGTGATTTCGAGCAGGCCAGGCTGAGCGCCTGGGCCAATACCGACGAGGCCGGGCGGCGGGTGTTGGACGCCTGGCAGGTGCATGCCCGCAACTTGAGTGAGCAGTTTGCTATCAGCCTTTGAGCGCGATAACAAAAACGCCGGCATCATGCCGGCGTTCTTGTTTGCATATGTCGCGCTTGGCTGTGGACTATCAGTCCAGCAGAGTCGCCCAGCTTTCAACCACGTCGCCACCCCATTTGGCTTTCCATTCTTTCAGGGTCTTGTGGTTGCCGCCTTTGGTTTCGATCACTTCACCGTTGTGCGGGTTCTTGTATTGCTTGACCTTGCGCGCACGCTTGGTAGCAACAGGTTTCGCTGCACCGCGTGGTGCTTTGCTCAGTTTCGACTCTGGGTCGAGCAGGGCAATGACGTCGCGCAGCGACTTGGAGTATTCGCCCATCAGGGTGCGCAGTTTGCCTTCGAACTCCAGTTCTTTCTTCAGCTTGTCATCCTGCGACAGGTTGGCCAGGCGGGCCTGAAGTTCCTTGATGGCTTCTTCGGTAGCGCGGTATTCGTTGATCAGGGACATGGAGTGTTCCTTTGATGCGTGTTCAGAAATGTGTGGGGCAATAATAGACAGGCGATACTCTCAAGTAAACATATTATTCGGCACTTAACTGTTATTAACCCTGTGACAAATTATCTCAAGATTAAGAAAAATTTACATACAGCCCTGCAGTTCGTCTTGATTGTCGTCAGGCTGTAGCAGCAGGGCTCACAAGCCGGGTGTGCCGGGCATGGCGCTACCGGCGGGCGCAATGATTACTGCGTTTTTCTGGTCGGGCCGCTAGAATGAGCGCCTTTGCGAAGTTCTGGAGTCTTAATTCATGCGCACCTATCGTCTGGTGATCGCCTGCCCCGACCGTGTTGGCATCGTGGCGAAAGTCAGTAATTTCCTGGCCTTGTACAACGGCTGGATCAACGAAGCCAGCCACCACTCCGATGAGCAAAGTGGCTGGTTCTTCATGCGCCATGAAATCCGCGCCGAGTCGCTGCCATTCGGTATCGAGGCGTTCCGCGAGGCCTTCGCGCCGATCGCCGAAGAGTTCTCCATGACCTGGCGTATCACCGACTCGGCGCAGAAGAAGCGCGTGGTGCTGATGGCCAGCCGCGAATCGCACTGCCTGGCCGACCTGCTGCACCGCTGGCACACCGATGAACTGGATTGCGAGATCCCTTGTGTGATTTCCAACCACAACGACCTGCGCAGCATGGTCGAGTGGCACGGCATTCCGTTCTTCCACGTGCCGGTCGATCCGAAGGACAAGGCCCCGGCCTTTGCCGAAGTGTCGCGCCTGGTCCAGGAGCACGCGGCTGACGTGGTGGTGCTGGCGCGTTACATGCAAATCCTGCCGCCGCAACTGTGCCAGGACTACGCCGAAAAGGTCATCAACATCCACCACAGCTTCCTGCCGTCGTTCGTCGGCGCCAAACCGTATCACCAGGCGGCCTTGCGTGGCGTGAAGCTGATCGGCGCGACCTGCCATTACGTGACCGAAGAGCTGGATGCCGGCCCGATCATCGAGCAGGACGTGGTGCGTGTGAGCCACGCCGACAGCATCGAAGACATGGTCCGCTTCGGCCGTGACGTCGAGAAGATGGTGCTGGCCCGCGGCCTGCGCTATCACCTGGAAGACCGCGTGCTGGTGCATGGCAACAAGACAGTCGTATTCGACTGATATTGCATGGGGCTGCTGCGCAGCCCTTTCGCGACACAAGGCCGCTCCTGCAGGAAATTGCGCTCTCCTGCAGGAGCGGCCTTGTGTCGCGAAAGGGGCGCAAAGCACCCTCCGCTAACGGATGCAACTCATGGCCAAGCGTAATCAGCCCACCGCCTCACCCCCGGCCACCCTCGGCGAAGGCTGCCTGGCCCGCTACGACCCCGAAGCCCTGAGCGACGACGACGGCACCGACTTCCCCGAGGCCGCCGAATTGTGGCGCCAGCTCAACCCGCCTGACGCCGCCAGCGCTCCAGCAGCGGACGCGCCAGCAGGCAGACAAACACCGGCCCACCCGCCAGCAGATAAAAGTAGTAAGTGATCGCCCGCCAGATCAGGATCGCCGCTGCGGCGGTCGAACTGCCCACCAGCGGTGTCAGCAGGCTGGCCGAGGTCAGCTCGGCGGCACCGGCACCACCGGGCAGCAGGCTGAATTGGCCGGCACTGAGCGACAGCATCTGCACCAGGAAGCTCGGGATCCACGACAGCTCCACCCCCAGGCCCTGCAGTACCAGGTACAGCACGCTGTAGCGCAGGCTCCAGTGCAGGCAGGTGAGGGCGAACACCAGCGCCAGCGTGCGTTTTGGCAACTGCCAGGTCTGTGCCAGGGCGTCGATGAAGTGCAGGGCCTTGCGGGCCCAGCGGCGTCTGCGTTTGCCAGGCATGCCCAGGCGTTGCAGCAGGCGCCCGTTGAAGCGCATCACGGCCCGCCGATAACGCAGCAGCACGACGATCATGGCCAGGGCGGCGCACAGCAACAATGCGCTGCCCAGCAGCATGCTTTGCTGACTGCGCCCGAGGCTGTGGAACAGGGCATAACCGGCAATCGCCAGCATTGCGCAGAAGAAGAACAGCAGGTCGCTCAGCTGATCCATGGCAAACACCGCGCCGCTGCGTGCCGGCCCGATGCGGTCACGGGCGAGCAGGGCCATGAGGGTGATCGGCCCGCCGCTGCCGCCTGGGGTGGTACAGATGGCGAACTCGGTGGCCATCACCACGCCGAGGCTGCGCGCACGGCCAAGCTGTGTTGCTTGCTCGCCGAGCAGCAGGCGCAGGCGCATGGCATTGATCACCCAGCACAGCAGGATCATGCCGAGCAGGGTCAGCAACAGCCTGGTGTCGAAGGCCGACAACCTGGGCAGCAGTTCCTTGCCGCCGAGCAGCGCCGGCACCAGCAAGGCACCGGCCAGTGTCACGGCCAGCCAGCCGAGGCGGTTCATGCGATCACCTGGCGCTCCAGCCAGGCCGACTTGGTCAGCGGCTCGCGGCCTTGCAGCAGCAGGTTGTCGAGGGTGCGCAGCCAGTAGTTGCGCGCAGAGCGGTGGCGCATGTCCACCGGGTGCAAGCCCAGGCGCAGGGTGTCTGCTGTACGCCAGCGCCGGCACTGCCAGTCGCAGACCACCCTCGACAGCCCCCGGCGCCAGGCGCTGCGTGCGCTCCACACCAGCCCCGGCGCCTCGAACGCGGTGAAGTCCGGCAGGCGGTACAGATGCTGGGGCGTGCTGGTGTAGCGCAACGGCAGCTGGCTCAGTGCCTGTCGCGTGCCTTGGCTCATCAGCCAGGCCGGGGCGACAAAACCGGCCACCGGCCAGCCTTGCCCGGCAAACAAGGCCAGCCCTTGCTCCAGGCGCTGCAGGGCTTGCGCCTGGTCGAGGGCATAGAACTCGCCTTCGTGAGTGTAGATACGCCGCATGAAATATTCGCCAAGGCTGCGTGGCGTGGGCCCGTCGTCGGCGTGGTAGAAACCGTGCAGCGCCAGTTCGTCACCCCGGGCCAGGCGCCGTTCGAGCAGGCGGCAGAAGGTCGGCGAGCGGGTCAGCGCGTTGCGGTGATGGAAGTCCGGCACCACCAGCCAGGTCATCGGTACGTTGCCCATCTCGTCCACGGCTTGCACGAACGGCTGGTAGTCCGGCCAGGTTTCAGGCGCGATATCGTGCAGCACCAGCATCAGGCTGCCCGAGTTGCCGCCGGCCTCAGCCATGGGCGCGTACCTGCGGTTGGTGGCCGAGCACTGCCTGGTAGTGCTGCAGCAGGCCGGTCACCACGTTGTCCCATGAATAATGTTGTTCCACATGTTGGCGGGCCTGGGCGCCGAGCTTGCGCACCCCGTCCTCGAACGCTTCGCGAACGGCCAGGGCCATGGCCTGGCCGTCGTTGGCCCGGCACAGGCGCCCGCAGTGTTCGTTGACGATCTCGCCGAAGGCCCCCGCACGTACGGCGACCACCGGAGTGGCGCTGGCCATGGCCTCGAGGATGACCAGGCCGAAGGTTTCCTGGTCACCGGCGTGCACCAGCAGGTCGGCGCTGGCCATCAGGCGGGCGACTTCCTGCGGTGGGCGGAACTGGTCGATGACGCTGACATTCTCCGGCACGCTGGCCGGCATGTTCGAGCCGACCAGCAGCAGGTGATAGGGGCGCCCCAGGTGTTGCATGCATTCGAGCAGCACCGGCAGGTTCTTCTCCCGAGAACCGCGCCCGGCATAGATGAGCAGCCGGCTGGTATCGGCGATGCCCAGCTGGGCCCGCAGGTGTGGGTCGCGATGGTCGGGGTGGAAGGTCTGCAGGTCGACGCCCAGGCGCTGCACATGCACGTCACGCACCCCCAGGCGGCGCAGCTTATCGGTCATCACCACACTGGGAGCCAGCACCCGGTCGAAATTGCCATACAACTTGCTGACATAGGCCTCGACATTGGGCGTGAACCAGTTGCCCATGCGGTTGCTCACCAGCAGCGGCAGGTCGGAGTGGTAGAAGCCGATCACCGGCACGTCGAGCTTGCGCCGCGCTTCCAGTGCCGCCCAGGCGGTGAGGTAGGGGTCGCCGACTTCGATCAGGTCGGGCTTGAGGCGGCGCAGCACGTTGCACCAGGGCGCCAGGCGCACCGGGAAGCGGTAGCCTTTGCCGAACGGCAGGGGCGGGGCGGGAACCAGGTAGATGCCATCGGCATGGCTGGCGCTGGGGCCGGGGATCAGGAGGCTGTGGCGTACGCCCGGCAGGGCGTCGAGGCGATGGTGTTTGGCGTCGAGGTAAGTCCGCACGCCGCCGCTGGCCGGGGCGTAGAACATGGTGATGTCGGCGATGTGCACGATCAGCATCCCTCCGGGATCGTCTTCGGGTGTGTCATCTGGCGATGACGCGCCTAAAGGTTGACCTTCCTCAAGGATAGTTTGTTCGGTCGGGGTTGGGCGGGAGGGCGGTGGTGGATTCTTCGCGGCCGAAGCCGCTCCCACAGGGATTTCCACAATCCTGTAGGAGCGGCTTCAGCCGCGAAGCAGGCGACGCGGTCTGACGGTCAGATGCGGAAGCTGCCGACCAGGTGCTTCAGGCGGGTGGCCTGCTGCTCCAGGTCCGAGCAGGCGCGCAGGGTGGCCTGCAGGTTCTCGACACCTTCCTGGTTAAGCATGTTGATCTCGTTGATGTCCATGTTGATCGAGTCGACCACGGCGGTCTGCTCTTCGGTGGCGGTGGCCACCGACTGGTTCATGCCGTCGATCTCGCCGATACGCACGGTCACGCTGTCCAGGCGCTCGCCGGCCTGGTTGGCGATCTGCATGCTGTCCTGGCTGTGGCGCTGGCTCTGGCCCATGGTATCGACCGACTCGCGGGCACCCACCTGCAGCTCTTCGATCATGCTCTGCACCTGCTGCGCCGACTCCTGGGTACGGTGCGCCAGGTTGCGGACTTCGTCGGCGACCACGGCAAAACCACGCCCGGCTTCACCCGCGCGGGCCGCCTCGATCGCGGCATTGAGCGCCAGCAGGTTGGTCTGCTGGGAAATGCTGGTGATCACTTCGAGGATCTGGCCGATGTTCACGGTCTTGCTGTTGAGCGTCTCGATGTGCGCGCTCGACGTGACGATCAGGTCGGACAGGCGGTTCATCGCAGCGATGTTGCGCTCCACTACCTGCTGGCCTTCCTCGGCCAGCAGGCGCGCGGAGCTGGCGTGCTGCGAGGCCTGGGCGGCATTGCCAGCGATTTCCTGGGCGGCGGCGCCAAGTTCGTTGATGGCCGCAGCGACACTGTTGGTGCGGTTGGACTGCTCGTCGGAGTTGGCCATCGACGAGTTCGAGGCGCTGATCACGCGCAGGGCCACCTCGTTGACTTGCTCGGTCGCCGACGACACTTCGCGGATCGAGCCGTGGATACGTTCGACGAAGCGGTTGAAGGCCTTGCCGAGAATGCCGAACTCGTCGTGGTTGTGGATGCTCAGGCGCTTGGTCAGGTCGCCTTCACCTTCGGCGATGTCTTCCATGGCGCGGGTCATGGTGTGCAGCGGCTGCATCAGCACGCGAATCAGCAGGCCGAGCAGGCCGATGATGATCACCACCGCCACCAGGGTGGCGATCACCGCCGAAGTGCGGAAGGTGCTGAGCATGGCAAAGGCCTTGTCCTTGTCCACCGACAGGCCGATGTACCAGTTGGCCGAGGGCAGGCCCTTGATCGGGGTGAAGGTCAGCAGGCGAGCCTGGCCGTTGGCGTCGACTTCGGTCAGCTCGCCGGACAGTTTCGGCGTCTGCTGCGGGAACAGGTCCGACAGCGACTTCATCACCAGTTCCTTGTCCGGGTGGACCAGGATCTTGCCCTGGTCGTTGACCAGGAAGGCATAACCCATGCCGCCGAAGTTCAGCGAATTGATGATCTGCACCAGGCCGTCGAGCGCCAGGTCGCCACCGACCACGCCGACGCTGGCGGACACCTTGCTGAGGATGCCGATGACCATCTTGTTGGTGGTCAGGTCGATGTACGGCTCGGTAAGAATCGCGCCCTGGGCGTTCATGCCGTCCTTGTACCAGGGACGGCTACGCGGGTCGTAGCCATCGGGCATCTTGGCGTCCGGGCGTACACTGAAACCACCATCGACCTTGCCCAGGTAGACCGTGAGGAAGCTCGAGATCAGGGCATTCTGGCCCATCAGTGTTTCGGCGTTGGCCGGTTGCTGGGCAATATTCTGCGCCAGGTTTTCCACCAGCTTGATACGGCCATCGAACAGGTTGCGGATGTTGGTCGAAGTGGACTCGCCCATTTCAGCCAGATAATTCTCCAGATTCTCGCGGATCGCATTACGCTGGAGGTAATCGTTGTAAAGGGTGAACAGGCTGAAGGCGAGTATCACGATCAATGACGCAGCCAAAAGAATCTTGTGGCTGAAACGCAGGTTTTTGTTCATGGCGTAATCGGTTCCGCTAAGGTTTTTATCGGGCGTTCGCACGGTATCGCTGCAAACAGTGCAACATCCCGAAAAGTCCTTTTTCGGTTGCTCCTGTCTATTAAGGCGAATATCACCCAAAGGTATCGGCCGAATTAAGCCAAAGCTTGAGCGGGGGATTAGAGAGATGTCGGATACTTCGACCATAGTTGTAGGCGCTGACCCGAGCGGTCAGCCAGTGCAGCAAGCCATGCGCCTGGCCAATCGCCACGGCCTGGTCGCCGGTGCTACCGGCACCGGCAAGACCGTGACCCTGCAGCACCTGGCGGAGGTGTTCAGCGATGCTGGCGTGGCGGTGTTCGCGGCAGACGTCAAAGGTGACCTGTGCGGCCTAGGGGCGGCAGGTGCGCCACAAGGCAAGGTGGCCGAGCGGATCGCTGGCATGCCATGGCTCGGGCATACGCCAAAAGCCTATCCGGTAACGCTCTGGGATGTGGCGGGGCAGTCCGGCCACCCGTTGCGTACCACCCTCAGCGAAATGGGCCCGTTGCTGCTCGGCAACCTGCTGGAGTTGACCGACAGCCAGCAAGCCGCGCTGTATGCGGCATACAAGGTGGCGGATCGCGAAGGTTTGCTGCTGCTCGACCTGAAAGACCTCAAGGCCTTGTTGGCGCACCTGAAGGACAACCCGCAACTGCTGGGTGAAGACAGCGCGTTGATGACTACCGGCTCGACCCAGGCCCTGTTGCGCCGGCTGGCAACACTTGAGCAGCAAGGTGCCGAGGCGCTGTTTGGCGAGCCGGCGCTGCAACTGGAGGACCTGTTGCGGCCGGATGTCGATGGCCGCGGGCGTATCCACCTGCTCGACGCTAGCCGGCTGGTGCATGAGGCGCCGAAGGTGTACGCGACCTTCCTGCTGTGGCTGCTGGCTGAGCTGTTCGAGCAGTTGCCGGAGCGCGGTGATGCCGACAAACCGTTACTGGCGCTGTTCTTCGATGAGGCACATCTGTTGTTCAACGGCACGCCGAAAGCACTGCAGGACCGCCTGGAGCAGGTGGTGCGGCTGATCCGTTCCAAGGGGGTTGGCGTGTATTTCGTCACCCAGTCGCCGGGCGATCTGCCCGATAGCGTGCTGGCCCAGTTGGGCTTGCGTATCCAGCACGGCCTGCGCGCCTTCACCGCCAAAGAGCAGAAGTCGCTCAGGGCCGTGGCTGATGGCTTCCGCCCGAACCCGGCGTTTGACAGCCTGGCGGTGCTGACCGAACTGGGGATTGGCGAGGCGTTGGTCGGCACGCTGGAAGACAAGGGCACGCCGGCGATGGTCCAGCGGGTATTGATCGCACCACCGCAGTCACGGATCGGGCCGTTGAGTGCGGCTGAGCGCAGCGCGTTGATAGCGGCTTCGCCTTTGCTGGGGCGGTATGACAAGGCGATTGATCGGGAGTCGGCGTATGAAATGCTGACCCAGCGCAAAGGAGAGCCAGCGGAGCCGGCGCCAGTGCCAAAGGCGGACGAAGAGAGTTTCACTGACAAGGCGGGTGAGTTTTTGCAGAGTGCGGCGGGGCAGGCGATCAAGTCGGCGGTACGCCAGGCGGCCAATCAGTTGGGGCGGCAGTTGGTGCGTGGGTTGATGGGGTCGTTGCTGGGTGGCAAGAAAAGGTAAGTACCCACGAAAAAGGCGCCCTGGGGCGCCTTTTTCAGTACAGCACAATCGCTCAGGCCAGTGCCTTGGACGCCAGCCAGAACAGGCCGGCCGCCAGGCCCATCGAGGCCGGCAGGGTCAGTACCCAGGCCAGCAGGATGGTCTTCACGGTGCCGCCTTGCAGGCCGCTCTTGTTGGCGACCATGGTGCCGGCAACGCCGGACGACAGCACGTGGGTGGTCGACACCGGCAGGGCGAACACGTTGGCCAAGCCGATGGCGCAGGCCGCGGTGATCTGTGCCGACATGCCCTGGGCATAGGTCATGCCTTGCTTGCCGATCTTCTCGCCGACGGTCAGCACCACACGCTTCCAGCCGACCATGGTGCCCAGGCCCAAGGCCAGGGCGACGGCTACGATCACCCAGAACGGGGCGTATTCGGTGGTGGCGGTCAGGTCCTTGCGCAGCTTCTCGAGGTCGGCCTTTTCACGGGCGTCCAGGCCAGGCAGCTTGCCGACCTTCTTCGCGGTGTCGTCCAGGCACAGCAGGTAGCGGCGCACTTCGACACGCTTTTCTGCATCCAGCGCGTGGTAGTCGGTCACGCCTTGCAGCGAAGACTGCAGGGCGGCGATGGTCGGTTCGGTCTGCTGCGGGTTGCAGCTGAACTGCTCCGGCAAGTCGGTCGACTTGGCCTTGCCCAGTGCCAGGAACTCGCCCAGGGTGGCGGCGTTGCGCTGGTAGAACTGGCTCATGTGCAGGGTGGCATCACGGGTGCGCTCGATCTGGTAGGTAGTGCTGTTCAGATCGAGGACGAACTTGGCCGGAACGATACCGATCAGCACCAGCATGATCAGGCCGATGCCTTTCTGGCCATCGTTGGATCCGTGCACGAAGCTCACGCCCATGGCCGAAATCACCAGGACCAGGCGGTTCCAGAACGGTGGGTGCTTCTTGTCGTCGAGCTTGCGGCGCTGGTCCGGGGTTTTATGCATCTTCGACAGCGGGCGCCACCATTTCAGGCCGACCAGCACCAGTGCAGCGACAGCGAAGCCGGCGATTGGCGAGACCACCAGCGACATGGCGATGTCGATCGCCTTCTGCCAGTTGACGCCATCGCCCAGCGGAATGTCGTTGATCAGTGCGTTGGCCAGGCCCACACCGAGGATCGAGCCGATCAGGGTGTGCGAGCTGGAAGCGGGGATGCCGAAGTACCAGGTCCCGAGGTTCCACGTGATGGCCGCGGCCAGCAACGAGAAGACCATGGCCAGGCCATGCCCGGTATTCACATTGATCAGCAGTTCGACCGGCAGCAGGTGCACGATGGCGTAGGCCACCCCGACACCACCGAGCAGAACGCCGAGGAAGTTGAACACCCCGGAGAAGAACACGGCCAGGTGTGGTGGCATGGCTTTGGTATAGATGACGGTGGCTACCGCGTTTGCGGTGTCATGAAAGCCATTGATGAACTCGAATGCGAGCACGAAGGTCAGGGCGAGCAGCAGGCTCACCAATACCCAGGCATCCAGTCCGCTGAATAAATCGATCATGAAGGTTGTCTGGCGGTCATAGGGGGGCGGGATTATGCCAGAAAACCTTGGCAATCGATGCACCCACTGCTGACCGATGGCAGCTTTGTGAGCGCTCTCTCAGCCCAGCAGCAGACGTGATCTGGCGGAAAAAGTTCCGTTAAAAATCAGGAAATCGCCAAAAATCCGTTAAATTTCTGGAAAAACCCTGGCGTCGTAACGCTTCAAACGGTTGTATGAAATTTGTGTAATTCCATTTCATCCTCGGCCATTCGGTAAAGATCAGCCGCGTCGTGGGCGCCTGGCCCGCGACGTGATGGCAGTGCAACAGGCAGCTCAGGGCTGCTCGCTGCGCAGTTCCTTTTCCATTTTTTCCAGTTCCTGGCTGAAGGCCTGGTCCTGAACAGTGGCGCGTTTGCGCCAGGGCTTGCGTTCCGGTTCCGGTTGCGCGGCATAGGTGGTGACTTCACCACCGTAAACTTCCTTGTAACGTTCTGCCTGGCGCTCGAGTTCCGCGCGCAGTTCATCTTTCGTCACAGTAATACCTGAATGAGTAGAAGTGGCTGGTGTTGCATGCAGGTGCTAGTTGCCCATGCACACGCCGTGCTGGTTGGCGGATGAAAGCCGGGCCAGTATTTGCATTGCCGGAGTGTCGATCCGGGCCAGCGGAATCGATTATAGCAATCGGTAAATCGCCAAACAGGGATATTTATGTAATAGCGTGCAAAGTTTCAAGACCACAGGCGGCCTGTACAAACTTTGAGCAAACAGCACCTGGAAGCGTTCACTGTCTTTTTACCGCAAGGCGCAAATAAAACGGCCCCGCACGAGGCGAGGCCGTTGCCTGGGGACTTCTACGGTGGGTACCTGACCAGTCTCTCCAAAGAAGCCACATGTGGCAGGAGAAAGGTATAAGTAAATTTGTCGGCGGTCAATTGCGATTATCGGCCGTTCGTTCGATAATCGCACGAGCCAGCGATTTTTTTGAGGTGAGCGATGAACGACGAAACCACGGCCAACGATTCTGCCAACCCAGAGGTGTCGCGCCCGAGCGCACCCGCACTGGCACCGCCAATCGTGGCCTCGCCGGCCAAGCGCATTCAGGCGTTTACCGGTGACCCTGACTTCATGACCTCCCTGGCGCGTGGCCTGGCGGTGATCCAGGCCTTCCAGGAGCGCAAGCGCCACCTGACCATTGCCCAGATCAGCCACCGCACCGAAATCCCCAGGGCCGCTGTACGGCGCTGCCTGCACACGCTGATCAAGCTGGGTTACGCCACCACTGACGGGCGCACCTATTCGCTGTTGCCGAAGGTGCTGACCCTGGGCCATGCCTACCTGTCGTCGACGCCGCTGGCGGTGTCGGCCCAGCCCTATCTGGACCGCATCAGCGACCAGTTGCACGAGGCTGCCAACATGGCCACCCTCGAAGGCGACGACATCCTTTATATAGCCCGTTCGGCCACGGTCGAGCGGCTGATTTCGGTCGACCTTTCGGTTGGTGGGCGGTTGCCGGCCTATTGCACGTCCATGGGGCGCATCCTGCTGGCGGCGATGGACGACACCAGCCTGCGCGAATACCTCGATCGCGCCGACCTCAAGGCGCGCACCAGCCGTACCCTGAATGACCCCGAGTCGTTGTTCGCCTGTATCCAGCAGGTGCGGGAGCAGGGCTGGTGCGTGGTCGACCAGGAACTCGAGCAGGGGCTGCGCTCGATCGCCGTGCCCATCTACGATGCGTCCGGGCAGGTGCTGGCGGCGCTGAACGTGAGCACCCATGTCGGGCGGGTGACGCGCAGCGAGCTTGAACAGCGCTTCCTGCCGATCCTGCTGGCGGCCAGTCGCGACCTTTGCCACCAGTTGTTCGGTTGACGGCATGGGCGACACTGTTTCCTGTTCGATAAACGCACAGTGTCGCTCCGGGTCAATTGCGCCTCCCGCAATCGCTGATTAATGTCTCTCGCAACGGTCGGCTCTGCCGACCGATACAAGAAAAATATAAGAGGCGCATCCCATGACCACTGTCACTCGACTGCCGCGGCCGCACCCGTTCGCAGTACCGTTGTATCCAGGCTGATTCAGGCCGCACTTCATCGCTATTCAAGCCCTGTACTGTTACCCCAGGTGCAGTGGCCCGACCGTGCCCCCTTTCTGGATAACAACAATGAACCAACCACACTCTGTCGGGAATACGCTCGACGTCCAGTCGTTCATCAATGAACAACCGCTGTCGCGCTATCAGTGGCGCGTGGTGATCCTCTGCTTTCTGATTGTCTTCCTCGATGGCCTCGATACAGCAGCCATGGGCTTCATTGCCCCAGCCTTGTCGCAAGAGTGGGGCATCGACCGTGCCAGCCTTGGCCCGGTGATGAGCGCTGCGTTGATCGGCATGGTATTCGGTGCCCTGGGTTCCGGGCCGCTGGCCGACCGTTTCGGGCGCAAGGGCGTGCTGGTCGGTGCGGTGCTGGTGTTTGGTGGTTTCAGCCTGGCTTCGGCCTATGCCGGCAACGTCGACCAGTTGCTGGTGCTGCGTTTCCTCACTGGCCTGGGGCTGGGGGCGGGGATGCCCAATGCCACCACGCTGCTGTCCGAATACACCCCGGAACGCCTCAAGTCGCTGCTGGTGACCAGCATGTTCTGCGGCTTCAACCTGGGTATGGCCGGTGGTGGTTTCATCTCGGCGAAGATGATCCCGGCCTATGGCTGGCATAGCCTGCTGGTGATCGGTGGCGTGCTGCCGCTGCTGCTGGCCGTGGTGCTGCTGGTCTGGCTGCCGGAATCGGCGCGCTTCCTGGTGGTGCGCAACCGCGGTAACGACAAGGTGCGCAGGACCTTGGCGCCGATCGCGCCGGCGGTGGTGGCGCAGGCGGCCAGCTTCAGCGTACCGGAGCAGAAGGCCGTGGCTGCGCGCAACGTGTTTGCGGTGATCTTCTCCGGGACCTATGGCCTGGGCACGGTGCTGCTGTGGCTGACCTACTTCATGGGCCTGGTGATCGTCTACCTGCTGACCAGCTGGCTGCCAACACTGATGCGCGACAGCGGCGCGAGCATGGAGCAGGCGGCGTTCATCGGCGCGCTGTTCCAGTTCGGCGGCGTGCTCAGCGCCGTAGGGGTAGGCTGGGCCATGGACCGCTTCAACCCGCACAAGGTCATCGGCATCTTCTACCTGCTGGCCGGGGTGTTTGCCTACGCCGTAGGCCAGAGCCTGGGCAACATCACCCTGCTTGCCACCCTGGTGCTGGTGGCTGGCATGTGCGTCAACGGCGCGCAGTCGGCCATGCCGTCGCTGGCCGCTCGTTTCTACCCGACCCAAGGTCGCGCCACAGGCGTATCGTGGATGCTGGGCATCGGCCGCTTCGGCGCGATTCTCGGGGCCTGGAGCGGTGCGACGCTGCTGGGCCTGGGCTGGAATTTCGAGCAGGTACTGACTGCATTGCTGGTGCCGGCGGCGCTGGCGACGGTGGGCGTGATCGTCAAAGGGCTGGTGAGCCACGCCGACGCGACGTGATCAGGTGGGGCCGCACAAAGGCCCCACAAGCGGAGATGGATAGCAGGGCAACATTTTGTTCGATAACCGCACATTTAGTCGATTATCGAATTGTAAGCGACCCCCCTGTCTCCTTAATCTGGGCTCAACGTAGCACCCCTGGCAGGAGAAGCCTGATGCGTGAAGTATTTATCTGTGACGCCATCCGCACCCCGATCGGCCGTTTCGGCGGCGCCCTGGCCGGCGTGCGCGCCGACGACCTGGCCGCTGTTCCGCTGAAGGCACTGATCGAACGCAACCCGTCGGTACAGTGGGACCAGCTCGACGAAGTGTTCTTCGGTTGCGCCAACCAGGCCGGTGAAGACAACCGCAACGTCGCGCGCATGGCCCTGCTGCTGGCTGGCCTGCCAGAGAGCGTCCCGGGCGTGACCCTGAACCGCCTGTGTGCCTCGGGCATGGACGCCATTGGCACTGCCTTCCGTGCCATTGCCAGTGGCGAAATGGAGTTTGTGATTGCCGGCGGCGTCGAGTCGATGTCGCGTGCGCCGTTCGTCATGGGCAAGGCCGAAAGCGGCTACTCGCGCAACATGAAGCTGGAAGACACCACCATCGGCTGGCGTTTCATCAACCCGCTGATGAAGAGCCAGTACGGCGTCGACGCCATGCCGGAAACCGCCGACAACGTGGCTGACGACTACCAGGTTTCCCGCGCTGACCAGGACGCCTTTGCCCTGCGCAGCCAGCAGAAGGCTGCTGCGGCCCAGGCTGCCGGTTTCTTCGCCGAAGAGATCGTGCCAGTGCGTATCGCTCACAAGAAGGGCGAAACCATCGTCGAGCGTGACGAACACCTGCGCCCTGAGACCACGCTCGAAGCGCTGACCAAGCTCAAGCCGGTCAACGGCCCGGACAAGACCGTCACCGCGGGCAACGCCTCCGGCGTGAACGATGGTGCCGCCGCACTGATCCTGGCCTCGGCCGAGGCGGTGAAGAAACACGGCCTGACCCCACGTGCCCGCGTACTGGGCATGGCCAGTGCCGGTGTTGCCCCGCGTGTCATGGGCATTGGCCCGGTGCCGGCGGTGCGCAAGCTGACCGAGCGCCTGGGTGTGGCGGTGAATGATTTCGATGTGATCGAGCTCAACGAAGCCTTTGCCAGCCAAGGCCTGGCAGTGCTGCGTGAGCTGGGTGTGGCCGACGATGCGCCGCAGGTGAACCCCAACGGCGGCGCCATCGCCCTGGGCCACCCGCTGGGCATGAGCGGTGCGCGCCTGGTGCTGACTGCGCTTCACCAGCTGGAGAAGAGTGGCGGGCGCAAGGGCCTGGCGACCATGTGTGTGGGCGTCGGCCAGGGCCTGGCGTTGGCTATCGAGCGGGTTTGACCTGTATCGGCCTCTTCGCGGGACAAGTCGGATCGCCGCACCGCCGCTCCTACAAGGGAACCACGCTGCCCCTGTAGGAGCGGCGGTGCGGCGATCCGACTTGTCCCGCGAAGACGCCGGCACTTACGACACAAGGCCAATTGCCAGCCTGTAAGCGGAACGAGTGTGTTACTAGGTATGTCTAGACTTACCTAGGACCCCTCCAGGAGTAAAACCGTCATGACCTCAACCTATTACACCGGTGAAGAGCGCAGTAAACGCATCTTCGCCATCGTCGGTGCCTCTTCCGGCAACCTGGTGGAATGGTTCGACTTCTACGTCTATGCCTTCAGCGCAATCTACTTCGCCGCGTCCTTCTTCCCCTCCGACGACCCCACCGTGCAGCTGCTCAACACGGCCGGTGTATTTGCTGCAGGCTTCCTGATGCGCCCGATCGGTGGCTGGATCTTCGGCCGCCTGGCCGACCGCCATGGCCGCAAGAATTCCCTGATGATCTCGGTGCTGATGATGTGCTTCGGCTCGCTGATGATCGCCTGCCTGCCGACCTATTCGAGCATCGGTGCCTGGGCACCGGCGCTGCTGTTGCTCGCGCGGCTGATCCAGGGCCTGTCGGTGGGGGGCGAGTACGGCACCACCGCGACCTACATGAGTGAGGTGGCCCTGCGCGGCCAGCGCGGCTTCTTCGCGTCGTTCCAGTATGTGACCCTGATCGGCGGCCAGTTGCTGGCGGTGCTGGTGGTGGTGATCATGCAACAGCTGCTGACCGAGGAAGAGCTGCGCGCCTGGGGCTGGCGCATTCCGTTCGTGGTCGGCGCCATCGCCGCACTGATCTCGCTGATGCTGCGCCGCTCGCTGCACGAGACCAGCAGCGCCGAAACCCGCAAGGACAAGGACGCCGGCACCATCAAAGGGCTGTTCCGTAACCACACCGCAGCGTTCATCACCGTGCTGGGCTACACCGCCGGTGGCTCGCTGATCTTCTACACCTTCACCACCTACATGCAGAAGTACCTGGTCAACACGGCAGGCATGCCTGCGAAGACCGCCAGTTTCGTGATGACCGGCGCGCTGTTCCTGTACATGGTGATGCAGCCGTTCTTCGGCATGCTCTCCGACCGCATCGGCCGGCGTAACTCGATGCTGCTGTTTGGTGCGTTGGGCACGATCTTTACCGTACCGCTGCTGATGGCGCTGAAGACCGTGAGCAGCCCGTTCATGGCCTTCGTGCTGATCACCCTGGCCCTGGGCATCGTCAGTTTCTACACCTCGATCAGCGGCCTGGTGAAAGCCGAGATGTTCCCGCCGCAGGTCCGTGCGCTGGGCGTGGGCCTGGCTTACGCGGTGGCCAACGCGGCATTTGGTGGCTCGGCCGAGTACGTGGCCCTGGGCCTGAAGACCCTGGGCATGGAAAACACCTTCTACTGGTACGTGACGGCCATGATGGCGATCGCCTTCCTGTTCAGCCTGCGCCTGCCGAAGCAGGCGGAATACCTGCACCACGATGATTAAGGACGTTGCATGAGCAACCAACTGTTCGACGCCTACTTCACCGCGCCGGCCATGCGCGACGTGTTCTCCGACCGCGGCCGCCTGCAGGGCATGCTCGACTTCGAGGCCGCGCTGGCCCGTGCCGAGGCTGCGGCCGGCCTGGTGCCGCACAGTGCCGTGGCGGCCATCGAGGCGGCCTGCCAGGCCGAGCGCTATGACGTGCGCGCCCTGGCGGATGCCATCGCCACCGCCGGCAACTCGGCGATCCCGCTGGTCAAGGCGCTGGGCAAGGTGATCGCCAGTGGTGTGCCCGAAGCCGAACGCTATGTGCACCTGGGCGCCACCAGTCAGGATGCGATGGATACCGGGCTGATCCTGCAGTTGCGCGATGCGCTGGCGCTGATCGAAGCCGACCTTGGCAAGCTGGCCGAGACCCTGGCGCGCCAGGCCTTGCAGCATGCCGACACACCGCTGGTTGGCCGCACCTGGCTGCAACATGCCACGCCAGTCACCCTGGGCATGAAGCTGGCAGGTGTGCTTGGTGCCTTGACCCGCCACCGCCAGCGCCTGCAGGAATTGCGCCCGCGTCTGCTGGTGCTGCAGTTCGGCGGTGCTTCCGGAAGCCTGGCGGCCCTGGGTAGCAAAGCCATGCCGGTGGCTGAAGCGCTGGCCGAGCAACTCAAGCTGAGCTTGCCCGAGCAGCCTTGGCACACCCAGCGTGATCGCCTGGTGGAGTTCGCGTCGGTGCTGGGCCTGGTTGCCGGCAGCCTGGGCAAGTTCGGCCGTGATGTCAGCCTGCTGATGCAGACCGAAGCCGGTGAAGTGTTCGAGCCTTCCGCGCCGGGCAAGGGCGGTTCCTCGACCATGCCGCACAAACGCAATCCGGTGGGTGCCGCGGTGCTGATTGGCGCCGCTACCCGCGTACCCGGCCTGCTTTCGACGCTGTTCGCCGCCATGCCCCAGGAGCACGAGCGCAGCCTCGGGCTGTGGCATGCCGAATGGGAAACCTTGCCGGACATCTGCTGCCTGGTCTCTGGCGCCCTGCGCCAGGCCCAGGTGATTGCCGAAGGCATGCAAGTGGATGCCGAGCGCATGCGCCGCAACCTCGACCTGACCCAAGGCCTGGTGCTGGCCGAAGCGGTCAGCATCGTGCTCGCCCAGCGCCTGGGCCGTGACCGTGCCCACCACTTGCTGGAGCAGTGCTGCCAGCGGGCCGTGGCCGAACAGCGCCATTTGCGCGCCGTGCTGGGTGACGAGCCGCAGGTCAGTGCCGAACTGAGCGCGGAAGAACTCGACCGCCTGCTCGACCCTGCCCATTACCTCGGCCAGGCCCGCGTCTGGGTGGCGCGCGCCGTGGCTGAACATCAACGTTTGACTGCCTGAAGGAGACCGCTGTGGCGCACTTGCAACTGGCCGATGGCGTACTGAACTATCAACTCGACGGCCCGGCCGATGCGCCGGTGCTGGTCCTGTCCAACTCGCTGGGTACCGACCTGGGCATGTGGGACAGCCAGATTCCGCTGTGGAGCGAACACTTCCGCGTGCTGCGCTACGATACCCGTGGCCACGGCGCTTCGCAGGTCACTGAAGGCCCGTACAGCATCGAGCAACTGGGCCAGGATGTACTGGCGCTGCTCGACGCCCTGGACATCCAGCACGCGCACTTCGTCGGCCTGTCCATGGGTGGCCTGATCGGCCAGTGGCTGGGTATCCATGCCGGCGCGCGCCTGCACAGCCTGACCCTGTGCAACACCGCGGCCAAGATCGCCAACGACGAAGTGTGGAACACCCGTATCGACACCGTGCTCAAGGGCGGCCAGCAAGCCATGGTCGACCTGCGCGATGCCTCCATCGCCCGCTGGTTCACCCCGGCGTTTGCCCAGCAGCAGCCGCAAGAGGCCCAGCGCATCTGCCAGATGCTGGCGCAGACCAGCCCGCAAGGGTATGCCGCCAACTGCGCGGCCGTGCGTGACGCCGACTTCCGTGAGCAACTGGGCCGCATCCAGGTGGCCACATTGATCGTCGCCGGTACCGAAGACGTGGTCACCACGCCTGAGCATGGCCGCTTCATGCAGGCCGGTATCATCGGTGCCACCTACGCCGAGTTCCCGGCGGCGCACCTGTCCAACGTCGAGATCGGCGAGGCATTCAGCCGCCGCGTGCTCGACTTCCTGCTGGCTCGCTGAGGAATTGGCCATGGACGAGAAACAACGTTACGACGCTGGCATGCAGGTTCGCCGCGCGGTGCTGGGCGATGCCCACGTGGACCGCAGCCTGGAGAAGCTCAACGACTTCAACGGCGAGTTCCAGGAAATGATCACCCGGCATGCCTGGGGCGACATCTGGACCCGCCCAGGCCTGCCGCGTCACACCCGCAGCCTGATCACCATTGCCATGCTGATCGGCATGAACCGCAACGACGAGCTCAAGCTGCACCTGCGTGCGGCGGCCAACAACGGCGTGACCCGCGACGAGATCAAGGAAGTGCTGATGCAGAGCGCTATCTATTGCGGTATTCCGGCAGCCAATGCCACCTTCCACATGGCCGAGTCGGTCTGGGATGAGCTGGGCGTAGAATCGCGCGGTTAAACCCCGCGCATGGCCACTGGCCCGGCATTGGCCTCCACGGCCTGTTTCAATGCCGGGCACAGGCCCAGCATGAATGCCGCTTCAGCCACCACGAACAGCGGGCCGATGATCAGCCCGCTGATATCGTCGACGAACGCCGGCTTGCGGCCTTCGTAATGATGCCCGACGAACTGGATGATCCAGCCCACCACGAACGCCCCCAGCCCGGCGCTGAGCCACAGGCCGGTGGACTGCGTGGCCAGTGCCTGGCCGACCCACAGGCACAAGCCCAGCAGCAGGCCCATGACCAGACCGAAGCGCAGGTCCAGGCGCAGGTAGAACCGCACGGCAGCGGCAGCGGCGAGCAGGGCGGGGGATAGCCAGATGCCGGCCAGGTCCCAGCCCGGGCGGGACAGCAGCACCGTGACGGCGACGACGATCAGCGGAATGCCGACGAAGTGGGTGGCGATGTTGCGTGGGTCACGGTGGTAGTTGGCGTATTGGCTCAGGTGCTCGACGAGGTTTTTCATTGTTGTTCCTCCCTGGGTGGCCGATGGCTCGATATAGCTGAGAATAGCCCGCAGTCACCACCATCATCAGTTCAGCGAATGGCAGCAGCGCGCATTGGTGCATCCAGCCCCACCAGGGTCTCGATCATCGCCCGTGCCGCCGGTGACAACCGGTAGCCGCTGCGGCTCACCACCCCACAGCGCACGCTCAGGATCTCCAGGGCCGGTGGCAGGTTGCGCCAGTGCAGGCGCACCAGGCGCCCGCTGGCGAGGTCGTCGGCCACGGCTTCTTCGCTGGCCGTGCCCACGGCATCGCTGGCCAGCACCACGCTGCGCAACACCGCCAGGTGCTCGGTCTGCAGGTGCGGGATGAAGTCGCTGCGCCCGCTCAGGTTGGCCAGGCGCTTGCGCACGCCAGGGGCGAGCAGGGCGCTGGCCAAGGGGTAGGCGAACAGGTCGTTGGTCGACAGGCTGTCCTTGGTCAGCAGCGGGTGGCCGGGGCGGCAGAAGAACAGCCCGGGGCGCGGCGTGAGCGGTTCGGTGTGGAAGTTGGGGTCGGCTTCGAAGGGGCGGATGTCATCGACGAAGAACTCGATCTGCTCGCGGCGCAGGGCCTGGCCCAGGCGCTCGGCATTGTCCACCACCAGCGCCGTACGGATGCCGGGGTGGCTGGCGATGAAATGTTGCAGCGCTTGCGGGACCAGGCGCACGGCCAGGGCCGGGCCGCTGCCGAAATGCAGTTCACCGGCGTCGAGCTTGGTCATCTGTAGCACTTCGTTGCTCAGCTGAGTGGCGCCTTGCACCAGGCGGCGGGCGTGCTGCAGCACGACCAGGCCTTCCGGGGTCGGGGGCAGGGCTTTGCTGGCGCGGTCGACCAGGGGGCAACCGAAGGTGTGTTCAAGGCCCTGGATGGCCCGGCTGAAGGCGGGTTGGGTGATGCCCATGGCTTCGGCGGCACGGACGAAACTGCGGTATTCGGTGAGGGCGATGAAGTAGCGCAGTTGGCGAAGGTCCATGTCGAGGCTCTGCGGCGGGAAACAGGGCTCGATTTAAGCGGTTACTTAATATATCGTCAAAGAAGGTTTATTGATTTATTTATTCCTTTTAATTATTTAACGGCAGCTGGCCTCTTCGCGGCTAAAGCCGCTCCTACAGCCGCGAAGAGGCCAGCGCATTCAAAGCAGATTCAGCGGGTAGCTCACGATCAACCGGTTCTCATCGAACGAGTTGGTGCTGAAGTCCCGGCGCATGGTGGAGTTGCGCCATTTCACCGACAGGTCCTTGAAGGTGCCGGACTGGATCACATAGGCCAGCTCGGTCTCCCGCGCCCATTCCTTGCCGTCTGTCACGCCGCCGGCGGTGACGTTGTCGCCCTTGATGTAGCGGTTCATCAGGGTCAGGCCGGGAATACCGACGCTGACGAAGTTGAAGTCGTGGCGTACCTGCCAGGAGCGCTCCTTGGCATTGTCGAAGCTTGAGTTGTAGCTGTCGTTGGCCAGGGTCCCACCACTGGTGCCGTTGACCCGCAGCCAGGCATTGTCACCGCTGACCTTCTGCAGGCCGACGTAGAAGGTGTTGCCCTTGTAGCGCGCTGACAGCATTGCCGAGGCGGTCTTGTTGTCCAGCTGGCCGGCGCGTTCCGCGCCATCTTCCTTGCCCCAGAAGTAGCCCAGGTTGGCACCCAGGGTCCATTCGCCCAACGGCTGGCTGTGCAACAGGTTGAGGTACTGCTGGCGGTAGATGTCCTTGAGCTGGGCGTCCCACAGGCCAATCATGGTGCGCTTTTCGTTGAAGGTGTATTCACCGCCGCCGAAGTTGAAGCGGTCGGAGGTGAAGGCCGCGCGGCCATTGAGCGACATGTCTTCCATGCTGGCGTCGTTGCGCGGGCTGTTGCCGCGGAACTGGCCGGCATACAGGGTCAGGCCTTCGATCTCTTTCGAGGTGAGCTGGCCACCGCGGAAGGTCTGTGGCAACGAGCGGCCGTCGTCCGAGCGCAGGATCGGCAGTACCGGCATCCATTCGCCGACTTTCAGTTCGGTCTCGGACAGCTTGGCTTTCAAGGCCACGCCCAGGCGGCCGAAGTCGTCGGCGGGGCGGCCGTCGTCATGCACCGGCAGCAGCTGGGTGTTGGTGGTGCCTTTGCCGCCATCGAGCTTGACCGAGTACAGGCCCAGCACGTCCACGCCGAAGCCGACGGTGCCCTGGGTGAACCCGGAGCGGGCATCGAGGATGAAGCTCTGGGTCCATTCTTCGGCCTTGCCTTGCGGGTAGGCCGGGTCGACGAAGTTGCGGTTGATGTAGAAGTTGCGCAGGTTGAGGCTGGCCTTGGCGTCCTCCATGAACCCGCCATTGTCGGCGGCGTATGCAGGCAGGGCGCAGGAAATGGCCAACAGGCCGGGCAGCAGCTGGCGTGCGGGTTGCGAAGTGCTCATCTGTCGTAAATCTCTTGTTTTTATGGGCGAACCGCTGCGCTGCAGGATGCGGCCTGCAGGCGCGGGTCTTTTGATGAACTTGCGAAGCGTTGCGTAGGGGATGGTGCGGGGCAGGGCGCGGGTGAGGCAATTCGCCGCAAACGGTATTGGGCGATAATCGAACGCTATGTTCCGTCTGGTTAATTTTGCTCAACAAAAAGCCCAGCGCGAGGCTGGGCTTGTGGCTGTTGCCGGTCGGTCAGCGCTTCGGTGTGTCCACCGAAGCCTGCTGGTTGGCCTGGCCAGTCTGCTCGTACCAGCCGCCGCCGAGTGCCTTGTACAGGTTGACCTCGCTGGTCAGCTGCGAGAGGCGGTCGGTGATCAGCGACTGCTGCGACGAGTACAGGTTGCGCTGGGCATCGAGGAAGGTCAGGTTGCTGTCGATACCGATGCGGTAGCGGCGTTCGGCCAGGCGGTAGTAGTCCTGGTTCGCCTGCACCAGGTCGCGTTGCGCCTGCAGCTGCTGCTCGAAGGTCTTGCGCGCCGCGAGGCCATCGGAGACTTCCTGGAAGGCGGTCTGGATGGTCTTTTCGTACTTGGCGACGTTGATGTCCTTCTGGATCTTCGAGTAGTCCAGGCTGGCCTTCAGGCTGCCGGCGTTGAAGATCGGCAGGTTGATCTGCGGCTGGAACAGCCAGGTGCCCTGGCCGCCTGCGAACAGGTGGCCCATGTCGGGGCTCAGGCTGCCGGCATTGGCGGTCAGGCTGATGCTCGGGAAGAACGCTGCACGGGCTGCACCGATGTTGGCATTGGCGGCCTTGAGCAGGTGCTCGGCTTCCTGGATGTCCGGGCGACGCTGGAGGATGTCCGACGGCAGGCCGGCCGGTACTTCGGCCAGCTGGTCGGCATTGAGCTCCAGCGGCTTGGCCAGGTCGGCCGGAATGCCGGTGCCCAGCAGCACGGTCAGGGCGTTGACGTCCTGGGCGACCAGGCGCTGGTACTGCGAGTACTTGACCCGGGCGCCTTCCACGGCGGTGCGCGACTGGCTGACGTCGAGCGCCGAAGCCACACCGACTTCGTTGCTGCGACGGGTCAGGTTGTAGCTTTCCTCGTAGGTCTTGAGCGTCTCTTCGGTCAGCTTGAACAGCGCCTGGTCGGCCTGCCAGGTGTAATAGGCGTTGGCCACGCTGGCCACCAGGGCGATCTGCGTGGAACGGCGCGCCTGTTCACTGGACAGGTAGGTTTCCAGGGCCTGCTCGGTCAGGCTGCGCACGCGGCCGAACAGGTCCAGCTCATAGGCACTGACACCCAGGGTGGCCGAGTACTGGCTGGTGATGCTGGACTCACCAGTGGTCGACATGTTCGCCGGCACGCGCTGGCGGCTGCCGCTGCCGGTGGCCGAAACCGCCGGGAACAGGTCGGCACGCTGGATGCGGTACTGGGCGCGGTAGGCGTCGATGTTCAACGCCGCCACACGCAGGTCGCGGTTGTTCACCAGCGAGGTCTGGATCAGCTGCTGCAGTGCCGGGTCATGGAAGAACTGGCGCCAGCCCTGTTCGGCGGCGGCCACGTCGGCCGACTGGGTCGGCGAATACGCAGGGCCTTGCGGCCACTGCGCGGCCACCGGCGATTCCGGGGTCTGGTAGTCAGGGATCAGCGAGCAGCCGCCGAGAATGAAAGCGGTTACCGCCAGGGACAACAAAGACTTGGTCATTGCCCAGCCTCATAACGTGGAGTTTCAGGGGTGGCGTCCTGTTCCGGCTCTTTGCTGCCGAACAGCGACGACACTGCGACGAAGAATAGCGGTACCCAGAAGATTGCCAGCACGGTCGCACTGATCATGCCGCCGATCACGCCGGTGCCGATGGCGTGCTGGCTGCCGGCACCCGCGCCGCTGGCGATGGTCAACGGTACCACGCCGAGGATGAACGCCAGCGAGGTCATGATGATCGGGCGCAGACGCATGCGGCACGCTTCGATGGCCGAGTCGTACAGGCTGCGGCCCTGCTCGTGCAGTTCCTTGGCGAATTCGACGATCAGGATCGCGTTCTTCGCCGCCAGGCCGATGGTGGTCAACAGGCCGACCAGGAAGTACACGTCGTTGGACAGCCCGCGCAGGCTGGTGGCGATCAGTGCACCGATGATACCCAGCGGTACCACCAGTACGACGGCGATCGGGATCGACCAGCTTTCGTACAGCGCTGCCAGGCAGAGGAACACGAACAGGACCGAGAGGGCGAACAGCGCCGGCATCTGCGAGCCGGAGAGTTTTTCCTCGTAGGACATGCCGGTCCAGGAGAAGCCGACACCGGCTGGCAGTTCGCCAGCAATGCGCTCGACTTCGGCCATGGCTTCACCGGTACTGTAGCCCGGCGCCGGGGCACCGAGGATTTCCATCGCTTCGACGCCGTTGTAACGCGACAGCTTCGGCGAACCGTAGGTCCATTCGCCCTTGGCGAAGGAGGAGAACGGTACCATCTCGCCGGCGCCATTGCGCACGTACCACTTCTGCAGGTCTTCCGGGCTCATCCGCGAGTTGGGTTCACCCTGGATGTACACCTTCTTGACCCGACCGCGGTCGATGAAGTCGTTGACGTAGCTGGCACCCAGGGCAATCGACAGGGTGTTGTTGATGTCGGCGATGGTCACGCCCAGGGCGCTGGCACGTTCGTCATCGATGGTCAGCTGGTACTGCGGTTCATCGTTCAGGCCGTTCGGGCGCACGGCGCTGAGGATCTTGCTTTGTGCGGCCTTGGCCAGGAACTGGTTGCGCGCTTCCATCAGCTTGGCATGGCCGACACCGCCGCGGTCCTGCAGGAACACGTCGAAGCCGGTGGCGTTACCCAGTTCCAGCACCGCAGGCGGGGCGAAGGCGAACACCATGGCATCGCGGAAGGTGAAGAAGTGTTTCTGGGCGCGCTGGGCAAGGTTGAACACGCTGTTCTCGGCCGAACGCTCGTCCCACGGCTTGAGCATGATGAACGCCATACCGGAGCTCTGGCCACGGCCGGCGAAGTTGAAGCCGTTGACGGTGAATACCGACGCTACGGTGTCGGATTCTTCCTTGAGCAGGTACTCACGCATCTGGTCGACCACCACCTGGGTGCGCTCGGCACTGGAGCCGGCCGGCGTCTGCACCTGGGCGAACAGTACACCCTGGTCTTCTTCAGGCAGGAACGCCGTAGGGATGCGGGCGAACAGCCAGATCATGCCGACCACGATCAGCGCATAGGCCAGCAGGAACGGCACCTTGTTGCGCAGGATCGCGCCAACGCTGCGCTCGTAACCGTTTACGCTGCGGTCGAAGTTGCGGTTGAACCAGCCGAAGAAGCCACCTTTGGCGGTGTGGTGTTCGCCTTTCTTCAGCGGCTTGAGCATGGTGGCGCACAGGGCCGGGGTGAAGATCAGCGCCACCAGCACCGACAGGCCCATGGCCGAGACGATGGTGATGGAGAACTGCCGGTAGATCACACCGGTGGAGCCGCCGAAGAACGCCATGGGCAGCAGTACCGCCGACAGCACCAGGGCGATACCCACCAGGGCGCCCTGGATCTGGCCCATGGAACGCTTGGTCGCCTCTTTGGGCGGCAGGCCTTCCTCGGACATGACCCGCTCGACGTTCTCCACCACGACGATGGCGTCGTCCACCAGCAAGCCGATGGCCAGGACCATGGCGAACATGGTCAGGGTGTTGATGCTGAAGCCCGCGGCGGCAAGGATGCCGAAGGTACCCAGCAACACCACCGGAACAGTCATGGTGGTGATGATGGTGGCGCGGAAGTTCTGCAGGAACAGGTACATCACCAGGAACACCAGGACCACGGCTTCGATCAGGGTGTGGATCACGCCGCTGATCGATTCGGTGACCACCGGGGTGGTGTCATATGGGAATACCGCTTTCACCCCAGGCGGGAAGAACGGTTCCAGGTCGGAAATGGTCTTGCGCAGGGCCTTGGCAGTGTCCAGGGCGTTGGCGCCAGTGGCCAGTTTTACCGCAAGGCCGGAAGCCGGCTTGCCGTTGAACTGTGCGCTGACCGCGTAGTTTTCGCCGCCCAGGCCGACCTGGGCAACATCGCCCAGACGCACTTGCGAACCGTCGGTGTTGACCTTCAGCAGGATCTTCTCGAACTGCTCGGCGGTCTGCAGGCGGGTCTTGCCGATGATGGTAGCGTTCAGCTGGGTACCCGGCATGGCCGGCAGGCCGCCGAGCTGGCCGGAAGACACCTGCACGTTCTGCGCGGCAACCGCAGTCTTGACGTCGACCGGAGTCAGCTGGAACTTGTTCAGCTTGGCCGGATCGAGCCAGATTCGCATGGCGTACTGCGCACCGAACACCTGGAAGTCACCCACACCGGCAGTCCGCGAAATCGGGTCCTGCATGTTGGAGACGATATAGTTGGCCAGGTCGTCCTTGGTCATGCTGCCGTCTTCGGACACCAGGCCGATCACCAGCAGGAAGTTCTTCACTGCCTTGGTGACACGGATACCTTGCTGTTGCACTTCCTGCGGCAGCAGAGGGGTGGCCAGGTTCAGCTTGTTCTGCACCTGGACCTGGGCGGTGTCAGGGTTGGTACCCTGCTCGAAGGTGGCGGTAATGGTCATGCTGCCGTCGGAGTTGCTTTCCGACGATACATAACGCAGGTTGTCGATACCGTTGAGCTGCTGCTCGATGACCTGCACCACGGTGTCCTGCACGGTCTGCGCCGAGGCGCCCGGGTAGGTCACGGCGATGGCGATGGCCGGCGGTGCGATGCTCGGGTACTGGTTGATCGGCAGCTTCAGGATCGACAAGGCGCCGACCAGCATGATCACCAAGGCGATCACCCAGGCGAAGATCGGGCGATCGATAAAGAACTTCGACATGGTTTACTCCGCTTTGGCGTCTGCTTTGGCCGCGTTGGCCTGATCAGGGCTGCCTGGCTTCTTGACGTTGGTGGCGTCGCTGACCTTGACCTCGACACCAGGGCGTACGTACTGCAGGCCTTCGGTGATCAGGCGGTCGCCCGGGTTCAAGCCGTCCTCGATCAGCCAGTCGCTGCCCAGGGTACGGCTGGCCTTGAGCTGGCGCAGTTCGACCTTGTTCTCCTGGTTGACCACCAGTGCGGTCGGTGCGCCCTTGAGGTCGCGGGTCACGCCCTGTTGCGGCGCCAGGATGGCGTTGGCGTTGACCCCGGCCTTGAGCCGCGCATGCACGAACATGCCAGGCAGCAGGGTGTGATCGGGGTTGGGGAACAGCGCACGCAGGGTCACCGAGCCAGTGGTTTCGTCGACCGCGACTTCGGAGAATTCCAGGCGGCCTTCCTGCTTGAACAGGCTGCCGTCTTCCAGTACCAGCTGCACCGAGGCGGCGTTGTCGCCGGCCTTCTGCAGCTGGCCGCTTTCCAGGTCACGGCGCAGCTTGAGCAGCTCGGCGGTGGACTGGGTGACGTCGACGTAGATCGGGTCGAGCTGCTGGATAGTGGCCATGGCGTTGCTCTGGCCGTTGCTCACCAGTGCGCCTTCGGTGACCGAAGAGCGCCCGATGCGGCCGCTGATCGGTGCCAGGACCTTGGTGTAACGCAGGTCGATCTGCGCGCTTTTCAGCGAAGCTTCGGCCTGCAATCGTTTGGCACTGGCATCGTCGTATTCCTGTTTCGATACCGCCTGTTCGTTGACCAGCTGCTTGTAGCGCTCGGCCAGCGACTTGGTGGATTGCAGGTTGGCCTGGGCGTTGGCCAGGGTGGCCTCGTACACGGCAGGGTCGATCTGGTACAGCTGCTGGCCTTCCTTGACCTCGCTGCCTTCCTTGAACAGGCGCTTGAGGATGATGCCATTGACCTGCGGGCGCACTTCGGCGACGCGGAAGGCGCTGGTGCGCCCCGGCAGTTCCGAGGTCAGGGTGAAGGACTGTGATTGCAAGGTGACGACGCCGACCAGAGGAGCCTGCGCTGCGGGCGCGGCTTCTTCTTTCTTACAGCCACTTAGCAGGGTTGCCAGGGCGACGGCGGAAACCAGAGCGGTAACGGCTGGCTTGAATTGCATGAGGATCCTCGGGTCGCAAGAGCAGGGAGACGCTCAAGAGTAATGGAAGAGTCTTGTCAGAAAAAAACTATCCGGTGGATAAATAGCTTGCTAAGGAATATACTTACATTCATGGTTGTTTGTAAATACCGCTGGGTAGTACTTGGCTACTACCGCAGCCCTTGATTAGCCCATCCGGGAGGCACCCTGCAGAGGTGACCCCGGCGGATTCCCCGCGAGCGCAGCGTAGCGGGCCCAGATGAGGTTGTACTGCCATGGTCCGTCGAACCAAAGAAGAAGCCCAGGAGACCCGCGCCCAGATTATCGAGGCAGCGGAAAAGGCCTTCTACAAGCGCGGGGTTGCGCGAACCACACTGGCCGACATCGCCGAGCTGGCGGGCGTGACCCGGGGGGCGATCTACTGGCACTTCAACAACAAGGCGGAGCTGGTACAGGCGCTGCTCGACAGCCTGCATGAAACCCATGACCACCTGGCGCGGGCCAGTGAAAGCGAAGACGAGCTGGACCCGCTCGGCTGCATGCGCAAGCTGTTGCTGCAGGTGCTCAACGAGCTGGTGCTGGACGCCCGTACCCGGCGTATCAATGAAATCCTGCATCACAAGTGCGAGTTCACCGATGACATGTGTGAAATTCGCCAGCAGCGCCAAGGCGCGGTGCTGGACTGCCATGTGGGCATAGACCTGGCACTTGCCAATGCCGTTCGCCGTGGTCAGTTGCCGGCGGAGCTGGATGTCGGGCGCGCTTCTGTCGCCCTGTTCGCCTATGTCGATGGCCTGATCGGGCGCTGGTTGCTGCTACCGGACAGCTTCGATCTGCTGCGCGA
Source organism: Pseudomonas sp. NPDC089422 (assembly GCF_044749405.1). NCBI lineage: Bacteria > Pseudomonadati > Pseudomonadota > Gammaproteobacteria > Pseudomonadales > Pseudomonadaceae > Pseudomonas > Pseudomonas sp. NPDC089422. Next base: position 181,213 of record NZ_JBIVHW010000004.1, on the reverse strand, counting down.
CGCGGAAAAATGGGTCGACACAGGGCTGGATATGCTGCGCTTGAGCCCAGCGCTTCGCAAATGACACTTTGTTAAGGATTGTGAGGGAGTGTTTCCCTCATGTATTAAGTGAGCATTAATGCCTTACGGCAATCCTGCAGCACGCTCCTACAAAAAGTGCGCAGGCGTCAGCGGCCGCGTAACTGCCGGTCAGGCAGCGCCAAGGCTGCCAGCAGCCCCAGCAGGGCAATTCCCGCACTGCCCAGCAACAACTGGCGGAACGTCTCCAGCAGTCTCATCTGCGTGTGTGGGTCCGCCTCGCCGGCCTTGAGGCTCCCCAGCAGCGGGTTGCCCAGCAACTCGAAACCGCCTTGCTGCAGCAGTGCCAGCAGCAGGCTGGACATGCACGCCACACCCATGGCTCCCCCCAGTGAGCGGAACAGGTTGGTGGTGCTGGTGGCCACGCCGATATCCTTGCTTTCCACCGCGCTCTGCGTGCCCACCAGCGAGGTGGGGAACTGCAGGCCACAGGCGACGCCGGTCAGCAGCATGAACACGGCACTGAGCAAGCCAGACTGCGGTGGGGTGATGGCCATGGCGAAGATTGCCACGGGCATCAGCACGGCGCCCGCCAGAATCTGTGGTTTGAAGCGCCCGGTGCGGCTGGTCATGCGGCCGCCGGTGAACGCGCCCAGGGGCAGGCCCATGGCCAGTGGCAGCAGGTGCAGCGCGGCGCTGTCGGCACCAGCGCCGGTAATGCCCTGGTAACGCAGCGGCATCAGCATGGTCAGCGAAATCGACTGGAAGCTGGCGAAGAAGATCACCCCCCAGCACAGCACGGCCACCCGGTTGCCGAAAAGGCCCATGGGCAGCAGCGGTTCCTGGCAGCGCCGCTCATGGCCAATGAACAGACTCAGGCCTAGCAAAGCGCAGGCGAACAGGGTCAGCACGGCGGGTGCGCTCCACGCCTGGCCTTGGCCGACCAGCGTGATGCCCAGCAGCAGGCTGCCCAGGCCGAGGATCATCAGCGCCGCGCCGAGGTAGTCCACCCGGGCCTGGCGGTGCTGCACCGGCATGCCGGCCAGGGCGCGACGGATCGCCCATAGCGCGACCAGGCCCAGCGGCAGGTTGATCCAGAATACCCAGCGCCAGGACAGGTACTCGGTCAGCCAGCCGCCGAGCACTGGCCCGGCCACGCTGGCCACGGCATACATGCTGCTGAAGTAGCCCTGGTAACGGCCCCGTTCACGCGGTGGCACGAAATCGCCGATGATCGCCTGGCTCACCGACACCATGCCGCCGGCACCAATGCCTTGCAGCACGCGCGCCATGACCAGTTGTTGCATGTCCTGGGCCAGGGCGCAGGCAATCGAGGCCAGGGTGAACAGGCTGATGCCGGTGAGGATCATGCGTCGCCGGCCATACAGGTCGCCGAGCTTGCCGTAGATCGGCACGGCCACGGTCATCGCCACCATGTAGCCGGAAATCACCCAGGCCAGCAGGCCGACATCGTTGAACTGCGCCGAGATGGCCGGCAGGGAGACAGCGACGATGGTCTGGTCGAGGGCTCCGAGGAAGATCGCCAGCATCAGGGCGGTCAACACGTTGCGCAGGACGGTCGGGGGCAGGGCGGCAGTCACGGGGGTACCTTGTCTGGAAGGGCGGCGCGAATAGCGGGATTGTAACCCGAGTTAGGTAGCTTCCTATGTACTATCTGCATCGCCTATGCAAGATCGGCATTGGCGCATTCATCCAGAGCTGCATGGCTGCGTGATATTGTTGGTATGCCACAGAGGCTGTAAGCCGCGGCCCGCACCAGCTTGGTGCAACTTTTTGGCCCACGGTTTGTACGCCGCTGTCTCCCACACCTTTTATTCCTCTGCCTGCATGTCGAGCATGACCGCCCAGATGGCGACGGTTGGAACAGGTCAGGTAGACCCGATTCAGGGGTCGGTAGCAACCGTTCAATTTCTACATATATAAGCGGAGTGATCATGCCCAAGGCTTCCCATCAAGATCTGCGTTTTGCCTTCCGCGAGCTGCTCGCTTCAGGATCCTGCTATCACACCGCCTCCGTGTTCGATCCAATGTCGGCACGCATCGCTGCCGACCTGGGCTTTGAAGTCGGCATCCTCGGCGGTTCGGTGGCTTCGTTGCAGGTGCTGGCGGCACCGGACTTCGCCCTGATCACCTTGAGCGAGTTCGTCGAGCAGGCCACCCGCATCGGCCGCGTGGCGCAACTGCCGGTGCTCGCCGATGCCGACCACGGTTATGGCAATGCGCTCAACGTCATGCGCACGGTCATCGAACTGGAGCGCGCCGGCGTGGCTGCGCTGACCATCGAAGACACCCTGTTGCCTGCCCAGTTCGGGCGCAAGTCCACTGACCTGATCTCGGTCGAGGAGGGCGTGGGCAAGATTCGTGCGGCCCTGGAAGCGCGCGTCGACTCGTCGCTGTCGATCATCGCCCGGACCAACGCCGGCGTGCTCACCACCGAGGAAATCATCGTCCGCACCCAGAGCTACCAGAAGGCCGGGGCCGACGGTATCTGCATGGTCGGGGTGAAGGATTTCGAGCAGCTGGAACAGATTGCCGAGCACCTGACCGTGCCGCTGATGCTGGTGACCTACGCCAACCCCAACCTGCGCGACGACGAACGCCTCGCTCGCCTTGGCGTGCGTATCGTGGTCGATGGCCATGCCGCCTACTTCGCTGCGATCAAGGCCACCTACGACTGCCTGCGCCTGCAGCGCGGCCAGCAGAACAAGTCCGAGAACCTCAGCGCCACCGAGCTCTCGCACACCTACACCCAGCCCGAGGACTACATCCGCTGGGCCAAGGAGTACATGAGCGTCGAGGAGTGATTGGCGTGGCGCCAATCAACTAACGGACGGCACTCAAGGTTGCGGTGTGGGGCACGCAGTGTTCCTGCTCGCAACGATTGGCCGCGCTGGGCTGGCTGCGCAGCAGCTCGACGCGCCAGCAAGCCGAGCCATACAGCGCAGCGACTGCGGTCAGGGCCATGACCAGGGCGACTCTTCTGGACTTGATGCCCATGGTGCTCACCTCCTGTTACTGCACAGGTGACACCCTAAGCATAGTCAATACAGGTCGCGGTCCCACTCCGGTTCGTCCTTGAACCGTTGCACCAGAAAATCCAGCATGCTGCGCAAGGTCGCCGGCATATGCTTGCGCGAGGTGTAGACCGCGTTCAGGTTCAGTTCCCGTGGACGCGCGTCAGGCAGCAGGCGTACCAGGGTGCCGCTGCGCAGTGCCGTGGCCGCCTGGTAGGTTGGCAGCATGGCGATGCCGGCACCGGCCAGTGTCGCGTTCTGCAGTGTCATGACCTCGTTGGCGCTGATGTTGCCTTGCACCGGCACGGCGATCGGCTGGCCGTCCACCTCGAAATGCCACAGGCTGTGGCCGAAATAGGCATGGGTCAGGCAGTTGTGCTGGCTCAGGTCCTCGACCCGCTGCGGCGTGCCGTGCTCGCGCAGGTAGGCGGGTGCTGCACAGATCACCGAGCGGCACACGGTCAGGCGCCTGGCGATCAGGTTCGGGTCCAGATCGTTGCTGGTGCGGATAGCCAGGTCGATACGCTCGTCCACCAGATTGACCGTGCGATCGAGCATCTGCAGTTCAACCTTCACGCCGGGGTAGCGCCGCACATAATCGGCTACCGCATCTGCCAGCTGCGCCTGGCCAAACGACGTACTGACGCTGATGCGCAGGGCACCCTTCGGCGCATCTTGCGGCTGTTGCACGGCCGATTGCAGGTCGCCGGCCAATTCCAGCAACTGCCGGCAGCGCGGCAGGGTTTCCTGACCGGCGGCAGTCAGGCTGAGCTTGCGCGTGGTGCGCTGCATCAGCCGTGCGCCGACCCAGTCCTCCAGTTCGGCCAGGTAGCGCGACACCACTGGCCGCGACAGCTGCAGGTGGTCCGCCGCTGCCGACTGGCTACCGAGGTCGACGACGGTGACGAAAACGCGCATGGCGTTGAGACGGTCCATGATTTGCCCGATTTCAGAAACAAACTATGTCTGAGCATCGCATTTTTTGTCATGGATCGGGCAACTAAGCTGTTGCCCATCGTTCATCCGTCAGGAATCACCATGTCGCTCTTCACTCCCTTGCGTGGCCTGCTGCTGGCCTGCATTACCCTGGCCGGCCCGGTACTGGCCGCCGAGCCGTTGCAGCTCGAGGTCTACAACCCGGGGCATCAGGCCATTTTCCCGGTCAGCTCGGTGATCGTCAGTGGCGAGAAAGAGGCCATCCTGGTCGATGCCCAGTTCGGCAAGGCCCAGGCCGAGCAATTGGTGCAGCGCCTGCAGGCCAGTGGAAAACGCCTGACCACCATCTACATCAGCCACGGCGACCCGGATTACTACTTTGGCCTGGACACCGTGACCCAGGCCTTCCCCGACGCCAAGGTGCTCGCCTCGGCAGCCACGCTGGCCCATATCCGCCAGACCATGGACGCCAAGCTGGCGTACTGGGGGCCGCAGATGGGCGCGGACAAACCGGCACGGCTGGTGCTGCCGCAAGCGCTGCACGGCCATAGCCTGATGCTGGAAGGGCAGTCGCTGGAGGTCGTCGGCCTGGATGGCCCGCAACCGGATCGCAGTTTTGTCTGGATTCCGTCGATCAGGGCGGTGGTCGGAGGTGTTGTGGTTTCGCAGAACATTCACGTGTGGATGGCCGACACCCAGACGGCCAAGTCCCACGCCGACTGGCTTGCCACCTTGATGAAGATCGAGACCTTGGCACCGCGTACGGTGGTGCCTGGCCATTACCTGGGCCAGAGCAGCCACTCACTCGACGCCGTGCGCTTCACGGCGGGCTACATTCGCGCCTTCGATGCCGAAGCGGCCAGGGCGAAGGATAGCGGCGCGTTGATTCAGGCGATGAAGCAGCGCTACCCCGCGCTTGCCGACGAGAGTTCGCTGGAGCTCGGCGCGAAGGTCGCCAAGGGCGAAATGAAGTGGTAATTCCGTTCAACTGACAGGAGCATTTTCGATGAGCAAGATCGCAATCATTGGTGCCACCGGCCGTGCCGGCAGCCAATTGCTGGAGGAGGCCCTGCGCCGCGGCCACAGTGTGGTGGCCATTGCCCGTGACCCGTCGAAGCTGCAGGGGCGCGAAGGGGTAACCACCCAGGCAGTGGATGCCAAGGACAGTACAGCCCTGCAGCAGGCGGTAGCGGGTGTCGACGCGGTGCTCAGTGCGGCGCATTTCTCCACCATCGAGCCCCACGCCATCATCGAGCCGGTCAAGCGCGCCGGGGTCAAGCGCCTGCTGGTGGTGGGCGGCGCAGGCAGCCTGCTGCTGCCTTCCGGGCACCGCGTGATCGACAGCCCGGACTTCCCGGAAGCCTACAAGGCTGAGGCCAGTGCGGGGGTGCGTTTTCTCGATGCGCTGCGCCAGGAACCGACACTGGACTGGACCTTCCTGTCGCCATCGGCGGAGTTCGTCGAAGGCGAGCGCAGCGGGCACTACAAACTGGGCAAGGACCATCTGCTGATCGGTGCGGATGGCAAAAGCACGATCACCTTTGCCGATTTTGCCATTGCCATGCTCGATGAACTGGAGAAACCGGCGCACCCGCGCCAGCGCTTCACCGTCGGCTACTGAGACGGCGGTCGCTCATGGCCTGGCCTGGCTTTCCAGCCAGTCCATGAGCTCGCCCAGGCCTGGCGGAAGGCTCTTCGCCTGGCTCACCAGGTAATAGCCTTTACCGGTCTGTACCTTCAGCGCAAACGGCATGCACAGCCGCCCTCCGCGCAAGTCATCACCGATCAGCGCCCAGTCGCCAATTGCCACCCCGGTTCCCTGTGATGCCATGGCCATCGCCATGTCCAGCGTTTCGAAATGCTGCTTCGGCCCCTGTGCCTCCAGCACCACGCCTGCTGCCTGTAGCCACAGCCGCCAGTCATGCTCATCCCGTGACGGATGCAGCAGCATGTGCCGGGCCAGGTCCTGGATCTGTTGCAGGGGTACCGCCCCTTTCAACAGCGAAGGCGCGCATACCGGTGTCAGTTGTTCGTCGAACAGCTTGCGCACCCGCAGCCCGTGGTTCGGCGCAGCACCATAGACTACGGCGGCATCGAATCCCTCACGGCGAAAATCCACACCGTGCTGCACCGTGGTGGTCAACTCGACCGGCACGTCGGGCCGCAGCGCCTGCCACTCCATCAGCCGCGGCAGCAGCCAGCGCATCACGCAGGTGGGTGCCTTGAGCTGCAAGGTGGTGCTGCGCCCGCCGACTTCGCGCACGCCTTGTTCGACAATTGCGAAGATCTGCTGTACCCGAGGCAGCCAGTCCTGGCCCTCGCGGGTCAGGCTCAGGCCACGAGCCTGGCGCTGGAACAAGGCGTAGCCCAGGTGTTCCTCGAGCCCGGCGATCTGCCGGCTCACGGCGCCTTGGGTGATGTGCAGCTGCTGTGCGGCACGGGTGAAATTGCAGTGCTGGGCGGTAACCAGAAAGGTGTAGAGGGCGGGCAGGGGCGGTAGCCGTTTCATTGCGCTGAGCCATGATTGCAGGACATGGCTAGTATGTGTTTTTTTGCATTGTGGCGGTAGCACTGCCTTGGGTCCAATGGGCGCAGATTGCAACAAGATTCTCCCCAACAAGATCTTAGGTGAAACCCCATGGCAACCTGCGGCGAAGTACTGGTCAAACTCCTTGAAGGCTATGGCGTGGACCATGTCTTCGGCATTCCCGGTGTACATACCGTGGAGCTCTACCGTGGCCTGGCGGGCTCGTCGATCCGCCACATCACCCCGCGCCACGAGCAGGGCGCCGGGTTCATGGCCGACGGCTACGCGCGTACCCGCGGCAAGCCCGGCGTGTGCTTCATCATCACCGGCCCTGGCATGACCAATATCACCACCGCCATGGGCCAGGCCTTTGCCGATTCGATCCCGATGCTGGTGATCTCCAGCGTGCAGTCGCGCGATCAACTGGGCGGTGGCCGTGGCAAGCTGCACGAGCTGCCGAACCAGGCAGCGCTGGTGTCGGGCGTGGCAGCGTTCTCGCAGACGCTGATGAGTGCCAATGACCTGCCCCAGGTGCTGGCTCGCGCCTTTGCCGTGTTCGATGGCGCCCGCCCGCGCCCGGTGCATATCGAGATCCCGCTGGACGTGCTGGTCGAGCCGGCCGACCACCTGCTGCCTGGTCGCCCTGTGCGCACTGCCCGCGCAGGTGCTGCACCCCAGGCCGTAGCCGCCATGGCCGAGCGCCTGGCCAAGGCCCGCCGGCCGCTGATTCTGGCCGGTGGCGGTGCGCTGGCTGCGGGAGTGCCGCTGACGCTGCTGGCTGAACACTTGCAGGCACCGGTGGCACTGACCATCAATGCCAAAGGCCTGCTGCCGGCCCGCCACCCGTTGCAGATCGGTTCGACCCAATCGCTGGTCGCCACCCGGGAGCTGGTGGAAGAGGCCGATGTGGTGCTGGCGATCGGCACCGAACTGGCCGAGACCGATTATGACGTGACCTTCAAGGGTGGTTTCAAGATTCCAGGCAGCTTGCTGCGCATCGACATCGACCCGGACCAGACCGTGCGCAACTACCTGCCGGAGCTGGCGCTGGTCGCGGATGCCGAGCTGGCCGCGCAATCTTTGCTTGAGGCCTTGCGTCAGCTACCCGCACCGGTGTGTGCCGAGGGCTGGGGCGTTGCCCGCGCGCAGCGCCTGCGTGAAGCGTTGGCGACGGGCTGGGACCAGCCGACGCTGAGCCAGACACGCCTGCTGAGCAGCATTCTGCAAAGCCTGCCCAACGCCATTCTGGTCGGTGACTCGACCCAGCCGGTGTACACCGGCAACCTGACCCTGGACATGGATCAGCCGCGCCGCTGGTTCAATGCGTCGACCGGTTACGGCACGTTGGGCTATGCGTTGCCAGCGGCGATGGGCGCCTGGTTGGGCAGCGCCGAGCAAGCGGCCGAGCGTGCGCCAGCGGTCTGCCTGATTGGCGATGGCGGCATGCAGTTCACCCTGCCGGAACTGGCCAGCGCGGTTGAGGCGCAGGTACCGCTGATCGTGCTGCTGTGGAACAACCAGGGCTACGAGGAGATCAAGAAGTACATGGTCAACCGGGCGATCGAGCCGGTCGGCGTGGACATTCATACCCCGGACTTCATCGGTGTGGCGCGGGCACTGGGCGCCGATGCCGAGCATGTGGCCGATGTCGGGCAACTGCAGGCTGCGCTGGGACGGGCGGTGGAGCGCAAGGGGCCGACCTTGATCCAGGTCGACCAGAACCAGTGGCAGGCGGCAGTAGCGGGCTAGTTCAGCCTGCACTGGCCCGCAACCGGGCCACATCACGGATCGGCGGTGCGCCATACAGCCGGCTGTACTCGCGGCTGAACTGCGACGGGCTTTCGTACCCCACCCGATAGCCCGCCACCGCTGCTTCCAGGCCGTCGTTGAGCATCAGCCGCCGCGCCTCCTGCAGGCGCAGCTGCTTCTGGTACTGCAGCGGGCTCATGGAAGTCACGGCCTTGAAGCGGTGATGCAAGGTCGAGGTGCTGAGGTTGACCTCACGGGCCAGGTCCTCGATGCGCAGCGGCTGCTGATAGTTCTGGTTGAGCCAGGTGATGGCCTGGCACACCCGGTGGGTCTGGCTGTTGGCCAAGGCAATTTCGTACAGGCGATAACCCTGCGGCCCACGCAGCAGGCGGTAGAGAATCTCGCGACGAATCAGCGGCGCCAGCATGCCGATGTCCCGCGGTGAATCCAGCAAGCGGACCAGCCGCAGCAACGCGTCGAGCAGCTGCGGGTCGGTGCGCTCCACATACAGGCCACGGCCGGACGGCAGGTTGGGCACCAGCATCGGCCCGCTCTCTGCGATCAGCTGGCTGATTTCGGCCGGGTCGAGGTCCATGCGCATGCCCAGGCTCGGGTTCTCCGGGCTGGCGTCCAGCTTGACGCCGCTCAGCGGCAAGGTCACCGATACCACCATGTAGTGCAGCGGGTCGTAGGCGTATTGTTCGTCGCCGAGGAACAGGCTTTTGCTGCCCTGCGCCAGGATGCACAAAGCGGGTTGGGCCAAGGTCGGTACCGAACGAACGTTCTCGGTGTAGCGCACCAGATACAGGTCGTCGATAGCCGAGGCGGGGCCATGGGGATCACCTGCGTGCCGGCGAATCAAGTCGGCCAGTTCCTGGCGTTGCACTTCCAGTGTCGGGTCGATGGACGGGGTGGTGGTCATGATGGCTTTCCTCTGCTGACCGACGCAGCATAGGTTTGGGCAATGTCAGGCGCTAGTCGAAAGCTGCACATCGATTGCCTGATCCTGCCGCGCTGCAGGATCAGGCAATCGCTGAGCAGTAATGGCCTAACGCGTGGCGCGCGCCAGCCCCTAACCTTGGCAGCCTGGTTTTTCCGCCCGCCTGCTTCAAGGAGATCGTGCAATGACCCTACGACAACCGGTCACCCATCTGGCTTTCATCCGTGCCAGCAACGGTCGTTCCGCAGAACTCGGCGCCCGCTTGCGCGACCTGCTGGAGCCGTCCTTGCGCACCCCGGGATGCCTGAGCTTCACCGTACAACGCTCCCAGGCCGACGCCGACCTGTGGCTGCTCAGCGGCAGTTGGCAGGATCAGCAGGCGATGAGTGGCTACTTCGCCTCGCCGACCCTCAATGTGTTCGGCGAGCTGGTTCAGGCGCAGGTCGTCAGCAGCCTCGACCTGCATACCTTCGCTTGAAACACGGTTAGAATGCCGCCCCTTGATCAACAGGCGGATGGCAACATGGCACGTAGAGAATTCCCGCATTTCGAAGCGGTTTCGGCGATGGTCCCGGTGGAGGGCGGTGGCTATAACGCCGCCATCGCGGTCAAGGCCCTGGGCATGGGCGGCGCGCCGCGCTTTCACAAGGTACTCGACGAGCAAGTGTTCAAAAGCGCCGTGGCGGCTGACCAAGCCGCCTGTGCCGAGCTTGCACGCTTGCAGGGCTTGGGCGAGGAAGGCGAACTGATCTGGTGATCAGGCCTGTGGGCGAGCCATCTTGAACAGGTTGCCCAACTCGAAGTAATCCGCCGGGCCACCACCCCGCAGGATCGGCTCGGCGGCAGCGGTATCGTAGATACCGTTCTTCAGCAGGTGCTCGGCAATGTGCACCGCCACCACCTCACCCAGAATCAGCCAGCTTGGCACCAGTGCCTGATCGGCGCGTTTGAGCTGGACGATCTGGCTGACCTTGCACTCGAAGGCCACCGGCGTTTCGCCTACGCGTGGCACCTTGACGATGTTCGAGGGCACCGCAGTCAGGCCGCTCAGTTCGAATTCGTTGACATCGGCGGCGACGGCCGCGCAGCTCTGGTTCATCTGCTCGGCCAGTGGCCGGGTTGCCAGGTTCCAGACGAACTCGCCGGTCTGCTCGATGTTGTTCAGGCTGTCTTTGCGCCCGACACTGCAGAAACCGATGATCGGTGGAATGTAGTTGAAGGCGTTGAAGAAGCTGTACGGCGCGAGGTTCAGCTGACCGTCCTGGCTCTGTGAGGAGATCCAGCCGATCGGGCGCGGGCCGACGATGGCGTTGAACGGGTCGTGGGGCAGGCCGTGGCCTTTGGCGGGTTCGTAGTAGTACATCTGCCAGCATCCTGGGAACAAGGCGCCTAGTGTGCCAAGCCTTTGCTCGCCTGAAAATGATCAAGCCCGGCCGAGGCCGGGCTGGTAGCGCGCTACAGGGGTCAGCTGAGGCGGTGGGCGTTGGTGCGGTCGAAGCCGTCTTCGGCGAAGCGCTGACCGCCAGTGCGGTCGAAGCCGTCTTCGGCGAAGCGCTGGCCGCCAGTGCGGTCAAAGCCATCTTCGGCGAAGCGCTGACCGCCAGTGCGGTCAAAGCCGTCTTCTGCGTAGCTGGCCGCTTGGGTCTGGGCGTTGGTGCGGTCGAAACCGTCTTCGGCGAATGCGCCAGCAGCGAATACCGAGAGGGCCAGGGTAAGGATCAGTTTGCTTTTCATGGTCGTTGCTCCTTTGGGTGCGAGAGGTTGTTTGTTGCTATGGGTTTAATGCTACGCCGATTAATTTGATTAAAAAGCGCAAAAAGTAGCGTCTAAAAATCGAATTAATAGATGTATAAAGCCGAGCGCTGAGCCTATCAGCGGCTGCCGATGCCTCTTCGTGAGGTGCTTCAAACCCAAGGCGAGCGCAATGCTTCGCCAGCCATTGCAGATTGAGGGGGCGGGATTAATCGGGGGTTAAGAACGAAAAATCTTAATTTGTAACAGCGTATGACGCTTTTTTCATATATCGCCAACCGATTTTTCAGGCTCTGCTCAGCACCATCGCCGCACCTAATTCCGGAGCGGTGAACAATGAACAAACTTCCGCAAATCACCCTGGCCTTCTGGGTCATGAAGATCTGCGCCACTACCCTTGGCGAAACAGCCGGTGATCTGCTGTCGATGACCCTCAACGTTGGCTATGCCGTCAGCTCGATGGTGCTGATCAGCGTGTTCCTGGTGACCCTGTTCGGTCAGCTGTTTTCGCGCCGCTATCACCCGATGCTGTATTGGCTGGTGATCCTGTCCACCAGCACCGCCGGCACCACCATGTCCGACTTCATGGACCGCACCCTGGGTCTGGGCTATGCCGCGGGCTCGGCAATCCTGATCGGTATCCTGCTGCTGACCTTCCTCGTCTGGCGCCTGAGCGGCAACCCGCTCGACGTCACCCGCATCAAGAACCGCACCGGTGAAGTCTTCTACTGGGTCGCCATCCTGTTCTCCAACACCCTGGGCACTGCGCTGGGTGACTACCTGGCGGACGACTCGGGGCTGGGCTTTGCTGGTGGCGCACTGCTGATCGGCAGCGCCATCGCGCTGGTGGTACTGGCCCGCTACTGGACGCGTATCCCAGGTGTGGTGCTGTTCTGGGTGGCCTTCGTGCTGACCCGTCCGTTCGGCGCGACCCTTGGCGACTTCCTGACCAAACCTTACGAGAAGGGCGGCCTGGACTTCGGCACCATCGGTTCTTCCGCCGTGCTGGGTGGCGTGCTGCTGGTGCTGGTGCTGATGGCGAACTGGTACCAGCGCCGCGAGCCGCGTCAGGTGCTGGAGATGTCCTGAAGCAAAAAGGGCGCCCTTGATAGGGCGCCCTTTTTCCATGCGGTATCACAATCAGTCAGTAGTAATCCGCGAATGCTGCTTGGTGTCCTTCATGGTCGCATACACCAGCAGCGAGCAGGCGATGCACGCCGTGACGTACCAGTAGAAGCCGCTTTCCATGCCGACGCTCTTGAACCACAGGGCCACGTACTCGGCGGTGCCGCCAAAAATCGACACGGTCAGCGCGTACGGCAGGCCAACGCCCAGGGCGCGTATTTCGGTAGGGAACAGTTCGGCCTTCACCACCGCGTTGATCGAGGTGTAGCCGCTGACGATGATCAGCGCTGCCATGATCAGGAAGAACGCGCCCCACCAGGTCTGGATGGTGTGCAAGGTGCTGAGGATCGGTACGGTGAACAGGGTGCCAAGCACGCCGAAGGCGATCAGGATCGGGCGACGGCCGATCTTGTCGGACAGACCACCGATCACCGGCTGCAGGCACATGAACAGGAACAGCGTGGCCGCCGAGATGGTGGTCGAATCGCTGATGCTCATGCCCACGGTGTTGACCAGGTACTTCTGCATGTAGGTGGTGTAGGTGTAGAAGGCCAGGGTACCGCCCATGGTCAGGCCGACCACGGTCATCAGCTCTTTGGGGTGGCGCATGAGGGTGCGCATCAGGCTTTCCTTGGCCTTTTCCTTCTTGGTGAAGGAGGCGGTTTCTTCCATGCCGCGGCGCAGGTACAGCGCAACCACTGCGCACAGCGCACCGATCACGAAGGGCACACGCCAGCCCCAGGCATACAGTTGCTCGGTGGTCAGGGTCTGCTGCAGGATGATCAGTACCGCCAGGGCGATGAGCTGGCCGGAAATCAGCGTCACATACTGGAAGCTGGAGAAGAAGCCACGGCGGTCCTTGCTGGCCATCTCGCTCAGGTAGGTGGCCGAGGTGCCGTATTCGCCGCCCACCGACAGGCCCTGCATCAGGCGTGCGATGACCAGCAGGACCGGCGCGGCGACGCCGATGGTTTCATAGCCCGGGGTCAGGGCGATCACCAGGGAGCCGGCGCACATCAGCAGTACCGAGGCCATCAGCGCGGCCTTGCGGCCCTTGCGGTCGGCGTACAGGCCCATCAGCCAGCCACCGATCGGGCGCATCAGGAAGCCCACGGCAAAGATCGCGGCGGTGTTGAGCAGTTGCGCGGTGGAGTCGCCGGCCGGGAAGAAGGCCTTGGCGAAGTACAGCGAGAATGCGGCGTAGACGTACCAGTCGTACCATTCGACCATGTTGCCGATGGAACCACTGAAGATCGACTTGAGGCGGCTGGCGGTGGTTTTTTCAGCGGCGGGCGTGACGGCCGCCCCGGCTGGCAGGGAGGTGGCGTTATCCATCAGGGATACCTTCTCGTTGTTTTTGTGGAGCGCGCCGAGGCGCAGCTTGCCAAGGCAATTGCAGAAGGTGTGCCAAATGGGTGCGTGACGATCCAAATGGGGGCGTTGCAGTGTCACAGGAACCCCGTGTTAACTGGCACAACGCTGTAATCTGTGGGAGCGGGCTTGCCCGCGAAGGGCTGCAGAGCAGCCCCTGATTCTTGCAGGAATAAGCGGATTTTCGCTGATCAATATCCGTCGATAAGCGGATTTCCGCCTATTCTCGCCCGACGAATGCCTCGCGGACCAAGCCATGCCGCTGCATCTTTTCGTTAAGCGTACGCCGAGGCAGCTGCAGGGCTTCCATGACCGCCTTGATCTCCCCCGCATGCTGGCGCAATGCCGCGCGCAGGCACTGCGCCTCGAACGCCTCCATCTGCTCAGCCAACGACTGCCCGGTGGGCGCCACTTCGATATTCGGCGCCCCCAGGCCCAGGGCATGCCGTTCTGCAGCATTGGCCAGCTCACGCACATTGCCCGGCCAGTCATGGGACAGCAGCTGCGCCAGTTGCGCACCGCTCAGCGCTGGCGCCGTGCGCCCCAGCTTGGCCGCAGCCGCACGGGCGAAATGTTCGAACAGCAGCGGGATGTCCTCACGCCGCTCGCGCAACGGTGCCAGGCGCAGTTCCGCCACGTTCAGGCGATAGGCCAAATCCTCGCGAAAACGCCCGGCGCGAGCCTCTTCGAGCAAGTCGGGCTTGGTGGCGGCAATGATTCGCAGGTCGACGCTGATGCTCTGGTTGGCCCCCAGTCGCTCCAGCTTCTGCTCCTGGATCACCCGTAACAGCTTGGCCTGCTGGGCCAGCGGCATGCTCTCGATCTCGTCGAGAAACACCGTACCGCCGTTGGCGTACTCCAGTTTGCCGATGCGTTTGCCTTGGGCGCCCGTGAAGGCACCGCTTTCGTGGCCGAACAGTTCGGCTTCGAACAATGCTTCGGGGATGGCCGCGCAGTTGAGCGCGACGAACGGTTTGTCGGCGCGTGGGCCGAAGTCGTGCAGGCAGCGCGCCACGCGCTCCTTGCCGCTGCCGGTTTCGCCGCGGATCAGCACATTGACCGGCAGGCTGGCCAGGTCCAGCACCTGCCGGCGTAGCTGCTGCAAGCCTTGCGACATGCCCAGAAGGGTCGTATCCAGGCGCGACTTGAGGTCAGCCTGTTCATGCAGGCGGCGGTTCTCCAGGACCAGCTGGCGTTTCTCCAGGGCGCGGCGCAGGCTGCCCAGCAAATGCTGCGGGGTGAAGGGCTTTTCGAGGAAGTCGTAGGCGCCGTTGCGCATCGCCTCGACCGCCATCGGCACATCGCCATGGCCGGTCAGCAAAATCACCGGCAGGTCCGGGTCATCCGCCTGCAGGCGTTCGAGCAGTTGCAGGCCACCCATGCCCGGCATGCGTACGTCGCTGATGATCACCCCGGCAAAGTGCGCGGGCAGCCGGGCCAGGCAATCTTCGGCGCAAGCGAACAGTTGCACGCTGAAGCCCGACAGGCTCAGCCACTGCTCGACGGCAGTGCGGATGCTGGCTTCATCATCGACGACGATCACCGAATTCAACATACAGGCTCCAGGTCACGGGGCAGGGTCAGGCTCAACCGGGCACCGCCCGGCAGGTTCTCGGCGTGCAACTGGCCGCCGGCTTCGACGATGATGCCATAGGAAATCGCCAGGCCCAGGCCCAGGCCTTCGCCCACCGGCTTGGTGGTGAAGAAGGGGTCGAAGACCTTGGCCAGGTCCGCTTCGGCAATGCCGCCGCCGGAATCCAGCACGCTCAGGCGCCACTGCTCGTGGTCCGGTTCGATGCGTACCTCCAGGCGCTTGTAGCGCTTGTCGGCCATGGCGTCGAGGGCGTTGCGCAGCAGGTTGATCAATACCTGTTCGAGGCGGATTGCATCGCCCCGGACCCAGGCCGGTCGTGCCAGGTACAGGGCCACCTCGACTTCCTCGCTGCGAATGCGGGTGTCCAGCAGGTGCAGGGCCTGGTCGACCACGGTGGCCAGGTCGAGGCGTTCGCGCAGGCCGACCGGGCTGTTGCGGGCGAAGGTCTTCAGGTGGCTGGTCAGTGCAGCCATGCGCGTGAGCATCTGCTCCAGCGGTTCGAGGGCCTTGCGCGCGTCGTCGTAGCGGCCGTGGTCGAGTAGCAGGCGCAGGGTTTCCAGCTGCATGCGCTGGGTGGTCAGCGGCTGGTTGATCTCGTGGGCCATGGCCGCCGACATCTGCCCCAGCGCGGCCAGCTTGGCCGACTGCACCAGGCCTTCCTGGGCGGTGCGCAGCTCGCGGGTGCGTTCCTCGACCTGGCGCTTGAGCTCTTCGCGGCTGCGCTGGCGCAGACGGGCCAGGCGCAGGCGCTGGCTGACGAACAGTACGGCGAACACCAGGCTCAGCCACACGGCGGCGGCGCCCAGTGCCGCGTTGCGGCCAGCGGCGTCGACCTGGGGTTTGCGCAGCAGGTGCAAGGTCCAGTCCTCGCCCTCCAGCGGCAGGCTTTCCCAGAGGTATTCGGCGGCGCCATCGGGGCCCTGCACGCGGCTCAGGTGACTGTTGCTGGCGAAGCGGGTCAGTATCTGGTGCTGAAGCGGCACCAGCGGTTGTTTGTCGTACTGGCGGGTTTCGCCAAGCTCGGCGCGATCGGCGCCGCTGAGCGGTTTGAGCTCGCGGTAGCGCCAGCCATCCTGGTTGGCGATGAAGGTGATCCCGCGGGCGTCACTGACCAGCAGGATGTCGCTGCCCTGGCGCCACTCGCGCTCAAGCTCGGGGAACTCCAGCTTGACCACCATGGCGCCGAGGAAGCGCCCGTGCTCGTCACTGACCGCACTGGACAGGAAATAGCCCGGCACGCCACTGGTCACGCCCACCGCGTAGAAGCGGCCGCTGCCTTGGCCGCGGGTCTGTTTGAAGTAGGGGCGAAAGCCGTAGTTGGAGCCTACGTAGGTAGTCGGCAGGCGCCAGTTGCTGGCGGCCACGGCCAGCCCGGTGCGGTCGAGCAGCTCCAGGGTCGAGGAGTTGGCGGCGCCGTTGATACGCTCGAGCTTGAGGTTGAGCGCGTGCTGCACCTGTTCGCTGACCGGGCCGCGCAGGGCTTCGATCAGTTCCGGGTCCAGCGCCAGCACGGCGGGCAGGGCGCGGTAGCGATCGATCAGGGTGTGCAGGGCGTTGGCATACAGCACAAGCTGCTGGCTGGCGCGGCGGGCGTCGTCTTCCATGGCCTGGCGTTTGGCCTGGTGCATGGCCCAGCCGGCGCTGAAGACGGTGCCAAGCACGATAAGCAGGGTGATCAGCCCCAGACGCAGGGCGCGAAAGGAAAAGGGCATGGGGCGGATCCGGGTAGAGAGCTATCAGGTCCGGCCTCTTCGCGGGTAAAACCCGCTCCCACAGAGGCCGGAACAAGCGACGAGCCTGTTACAGCAGCTCGAAGCTCTTTTGCTGCACCGCCTCGGAATCCAGCCCGACCTGGACATTGAACTCGCCAGGCTCGGCCACCCGCTGCAGCTGGCCATTGTAAAACTTCAGGTCGTCCTCGTTGATGCGGAAGGTCAAGGTCCGCGACTCACCGGCCTTGAGCATCAGTTTCTGGAAGTTCTTCAGTTCCTTGACCGGGCGGCTCATCGACGCCGAAACATCCTGCAGGTACAGCTGCACCACTGTCTCGCCGTCAAGCTTGCCGGTGTTCTTCACTGTCACCTTGGCCTCCAGGGTGTCGCCACGCTTGAGGTCCTTGTTCGACAGGGTCAGGCCCGACAGCTCGAAGCTGCTGTAGCTCAAGCCATAGCCGAACGGGTACAGCGGGCCGTTGGGCTCTTCGAAGTACTGCGAGGTGTAGTTGCCCGGCTTGCCTGGGGTGAACGGCCGGCCGATGCGGGTGTGGTTGTAGTACATCGGGATCTGCCCGACCGAACGCGGGAAGGTAATGGCCAGCTTGCCCGACGGGTTGTAGTCGCCGAACAGCACATCGGCGATGGCGTTGCCGCCTTCGGTACCGGAGAACCAGGTTTCGAGCATGGCGTCGGCCTGTTCACGCTCCCAGCCGATCGACAGCGGGCGACCGTTCATCAGCACCAGGACCAACGGTTTGCCAGTGGCCTTCAGGGCCTTGATCAGCTCGCGCTGGCTGGCCGGGATTTCCAGGGTGGTGCGGCTCGACGACTCGTGGGACATGCCCCGGGACTCACCGACCACGGCCACCACCACATCGGACTGTTGGGCGGCCTTGACCGCTTCATCGATCAGCACGGCCGCAGGGCGCGGGTCATCGACGATTTCCGGGGCATCGAAGTTGAGGAAGTTCAGGTAGTCGAGGATCGCCTTGTCGCCAGTGACGTTGGAGCCCTTGGCGTACACCAGCTTGGCCTTGCCCTCGAGCGCACGGCGCAGGCCTTCGCGCACGGTGACCGAGTGCATCGGTTTGCCGTCGGCGGCCCAGCTGCCCATCATGTCGATCGGGGCATCGGCCAGCGGGCCGACCAGGGCGATGGTGCCGGCCTTTTTCAGTGGCAGGGTCTGGTTGTGGTTTTCCAGCAGCACCAGGCTGCGGCGCGCCACGTCACGGGCGGCGTCGCGGTGCAGGCGGTTGTCGGCGTAGTAGTCTTTCAGGTCGGTTTCGGCCTTGCCGATGCGCACGTACGGGTCCTTGAACAGGCCCATGTCGTACTTGGCACCCAGCACCTCGCGCACGGCCTGGTTCAGCTCGTGCTGGGTCACTTCGCCGGATTTCAGCAGCCCTGGCAGCTCTTCGCCGTACAGGGTGTCGTTCATGCTCATGTCGATGCCGGCCTTGATCGCCAGCTTGGCGGCTTCGCGGCCGTCGCGGGCGACACCGTGGCGGATCAGCTCCTGGATGGCGCCATGGTCGCTGATGGTCACGCCCTTGAAGCCCCACTCTTTGCGCAACAGGTCGTTCATCAGCCAGGTGTTGGAGGTGGCCGGCACGCCGTTGATCGAGTTGAGTGCCACCATCACACCGCCGGCACCGGCGTCGAGCGCGGCGCGGTAGGGCGGCAGGTAGTCGTTGTACATCTTCGGCAGGCTCATATCGACCGTGTTGTAGTCGCGCCCGCCTTCCACCGCGCCATACAGGGCGAAGTGCTTGACGATGGCCATGATGCTGTCGGGGTTGGCCGGGCTGCTGCCCTGGAACGAGCGGACCATCACCTGGCCGATCTTCGAGGTCAGGTAGGTGTCTTCGCCGAAGCCTTCACTGGTGCGGCCCCAACGTGGGTCGCGGGCGATGTCGACCATTGGCGCGAAGGTCATGTCCAGGGCGTCGGCGGAAGCTTCGATGGCCGAAGTGCGGCCGACCTTGGCAATGGCGTCCATGTCCCAGCTGGCGGCCAGGCCCAGGCCGATCGGGAAGATGGTGCGCTCGCCGTGGATGGTGTCGTAGGCGAAGAACATCGGGATCTTCAGGCGGCTGCGCATGGCGGCGTCCTGCATCGGCCGGTTCTCGGGGGCGGTGCGCGAGTTGAACGTGCCACCAATGCGGCCAGCGGCGATTTCTTCGCGGATCTTCTCGCGGGACATTTCCGGGCCGATGCTGATCAGGCGCAGCTGGCCGATCTTTTCAGCCTCGGTCATCTGGCTGATCAGATGGTCGATGAACGCCTGCTTGTCCTGCAGGGGCGGGGCGGTAGGGGCGGCAAGGGCCGCCTGGCTGGCGAGGCCCATGGCCAGGCCCAGCAAAGACAGTTTCATCATCAATTCCATTGTCGAGGCCTTTGCCGTATCCACGGTGATACGTGCGCGGCCGAAGTTTTCAGGCGGCTATTGTTGTACGATTCGCGGGTAATGCTTCCAGCGGCGGATTATGCCTGAATATGTCGGCCGCGGACGAAGACCCGAATGCCGGGACAACAACTATAAGAACGCTGAAGAGAGCGAAGGCATGACCCCCCTCAACGAATACGAACGCCGCCAGGTGGCCGAGGCCATCGCCCGGGTGGAGCGGCGCACCGATGCGCAACTGGTAACCGTGCTGGCGCGCCGCGCCGATGACTATGCCTACCTGCCACTGTTCTGGGCCGCCGTGCTGGCGCTGGCCGTGCCTGGCCTGCTGCAGTGGTCGCTGGGCTGGCCCGGGGTACGAGGGCTGCTGGTCGCCAACGTGCTGCTGTTCATCGGCCTGTGCCTGCTGCTGCGCAGCCCGCGCCTGGCGGCCATGCTGATCCCGGCTGCCTTGCGCCGCTGGCGTGCTTCGAGCCTGGCGCGCCAGCAGTTTCGCGAACAGAACCTGCAAGGCACGGAAGGTGCCACGGGGGTGCTGATCTTTGTCGCCGAGGCCGAGCGGCATGTGGAAATCCTGGTCGACCAGGGCATCGATCACCATCTCGATGCCCAGGCCCGCGCCGTGCTGGTTGCGCGTTTCGCCGAACAGGTTCGCCAGGGGCGGACCTTGCAGGGTTTTGTCGAGTGCATCGAGGCATGCGGCGAGTTGCTCTGCGAACACGTGCCACGCACCCATGCGCGCAACGAACTGCCCAACCGTCTGGTGATTCTCGACTGAACTGGCTGGCACAGGGTGTAGAATGCGCGGCATTGCGCAACGCGCCCCCTGTTATCCGAGGCACCCGCTTTCCATGTCCGCCAGTACTTCCGCTTCTTCCGCGCCGGATGCGCGCGCCCAGTTCCTCGACCTGCTGAGTGCTGCCTTGCACGGCAACACCCTGGTCAAGCTGGTGCTGGCGCGCCATGTCGGTGCTGACCAGACCCTGCAGCGCATCATCGCCAAGCCGCTGCTGGTGAAGGGGCAGGCCCAGCTGTCGCTGGTCTACCGCCACCAGACCCGCGACATCACCCGCAACCTGCCGCTGGACCAGGCCCAGGCGCTGGTTGCAGAGCTGCTGCCGGAGAGCTTTCGCAATGCCCACCTGTTCGACGCCGACGGCGAGGTGCAGCTGACCTTCAGCAAGAAGGGCAAGCCGATGCTCCAGCGCCACGGCGCGCAGGCGCCACGCGAGGCGGTTGCCAATACCGGCCATGACCGTGAGAAGAAGCGCTACCTGGAGCTGTCGCGGCCATTCCTGCGTGACCTGGGCGTGACCGATGCCCAAGGCGCGCTGATCCCGTCGATGTCGCGCAAGTGGAAGCAGATCAACAAGTTCATCGAAGTGTTCGACCACGCCCTGGCCAATGCCCCGGTGCCGGCCGAGCAGACACTGCGGGTGGCCGACTTCGGCTCGGGCAAGGGTTACCTGACCTTCGCCATGCATGACTACCTGCGCAATACCCTGGCGCGAGAAGCGCAGGTGACCGGGGTGGAACTGCGCCAGGACATGGTCGACCTGTGCAATGCCGCTGCGCAGCGCCTGGAGCACTCGGGCCTGGAGTTCCAGTGCGGCGACGTGCGCAGCGTGGTGCCCGAGGCCATCGAGGTGATGATCGCCCTGCATGCCTGCGACATCGCCACCGACTACGCCATCCACACCGGCATCCGCTGCAATGCGGCGATCATCATGTGCTCGCCGTGCTGCCACAAACAGATCCGCCCGCAACTGCACAGCCCGGGGCTGCTGCAGCCGATGCTGCAGTACGGGCTGCATCTGGGGCAGCAGGCCGAGATGCTGACCGACAGCCTGCGAGCGCTGTACCTGGAAGCCTGCGGTTACGAGACCAAGGTGTTCGAGTTCATCTCCCTGGAACACACCAACAAGAACAAGATGATTCTTGCGGTGAAGCGCCGGCAAGCGGGGGACAACGCGGCATTGCTGGAGAAGATCGAGCAGCTCAAGGCGTTTTATGGGGTGCAGGAGCATTGCCTGGAGACGTTGTTGCGGGCGGATAAGCTGATCTGATCGCCCCAATTCCCTTTTCAGCCATCATGCATCGATATGACGGCGACGCCAGCTACGATGACCATGATCGAAGTGATCTTGCGTAAAACGCTGGTTGGCGCAATGTCCTCTCGCAAAAAAGTTGGAAAGTAGCGTGTAGCAATGTACCCAAACAGCAGAACAAATAACGGATGTATGCTGACAACGACGGACACCAATGCTGCACCACCGCCTGCTGCAAGTGCAGCCATGAAAAATATATAGCCCCCCACATCAAAGCTGTTGGTGAGCCCAAAGATGCCAAACTGCTTGAGGTTCAACTGCCTCAGATCATGGGTGATCAGCTTTCGGCAGTAAGGTATTAGCAGAAGTAACAGCCCGCCGAGCGCATAGCCAAGGAAATTCAGAAACAGTACGGACTCCAGGCTTTTTACCTTCAGTATCTCGTCTGAGATAACCGTTGATGCTGCACCAAAGAAGGCGGAAACCAAAATCATTAGGATGTGCTTTCTTTGACCTAGCCCGTCGAGCGTCTTGCCCGATGTACATAGCAAAAGGATACCTCCTGTTATCAGGAAAAAGCCGCCCGCCTGCCAGTATGTCGGAATGGCGTTAAAGAGCAGTGCTGTGGCAACGAGAACGAAGAGTGGTTCCGATTGGTGAATCGGTATCACGACTGATACATCCATGTCCTCCAGCGAATAGCTATAGGCAAAATACTGGAGGAATATGGCAAGACCTGAAAGTATGTTGAGGCATGCGGTAGCGAAGGCTATATCAGTTGGTTCCAGTGCTGCATAAATAACGATGGCGAAAAATACATTTCCAATGCTTAGCAGGAAGATAAAGGAAATGTAGTTGGATGTGATGTTGTTGATCGCAAATTTATCGATCATGTTGCACAGGCTCCATAGTAGTGGAGCCATTAGCGATAGGTATAGCCAGCTCATGATGATTTCCTGAGGCATCAACTCGAAGGGGCGAGATGTGCGGCCGTCTCGTGAGTAGATAGAGCCTCAGAAGTGTAATGTCTTCAATGACTTTTTTGAGTTGCTGTGTAATTTCAGACCTGGATTACGGATGGTTCTGAATGTTTTGTAGGAATGTTCAGCTTGCTTGATTTCTCAAGCAACCTGATGACCAGGTGGAACTCATGCATGGCACTGTCCGATATGAAACTCCTTGTTCTGCTTCCATGTGCGGCATTTCAGTACATCGTAATGGTTACCATGCTGTTTGGATTCAGCGCTTTACCGACGGCACCTCGATCGCCAACCCCTCCAACCCCAACGGATGCGTACTGGCATCGAAGAAGTGCAGCGCCGTCCCGGTCATATCCCCGAACCGCTCGACAAAGTGCTGCTTCTGGTTGATCACCGAAGCCTCGCTCAACGGCCGGATGGCAATCGACAGATGCGCCGGCCGTGCCTGGCGAATGGCGTCGACCAGGTGCTGGTCAGTGCCGTCCAGATGCTGCCCGAACAGGCACACGCCCTGGCTTTCCTGCGCCAATTGCCCCAACCCCCAGGCCAGGTAATCCGAATTGCGGATGGCGCGCATTTTCTCGTCGCTGCGTTCTTCGTTGACGAACAACGGCACTTCACCGGGAATGTTCACGGCAAAGCCGTCCAGCAATTCGGCGCTGTCGGCGCTGCGCTGGCGGGTGCTGCCGTCGGGCAGCTTGAGCAGGTGCAGGCCGCCATGCAGGTGCAGCACGCGGGTGCCTTCGCTGCGGGTGCGGCGTACGTCGAAGAATCCTTGATCGTCGAACAACGCGGCGAAACCCTGCGGATTGTGCTGCAGGGCCCAGGGCAGGATCAGGTCGTAGTTGCTGGTATAGACGCTGCGGTATTCGCGCAAGGCCTGGTTGATCGACGCCAGGGTAGCGGCTGGCACCAGCGGCCAGGGCAGGTGCAGGGTGCGGATGGCGTGGATCAGGCCTTCCTTGATCGAGTAGTAGCGGTTCAGCGGCGCGGTGGAATTGATGGCCAGGGCGGCGTTGGCGCGCACGGTGTGGTTGAGGGTGCTCAGTACCGGCTCGAACAGCTCGGTGCCCAGCGACTTGAACAGTGCCTGGTCACTGATCGCCAGGCCTTTCTTGCGCCCGGCGCGCTGGGCTTCCTCGTACAGCGAGAAATAGCCGAACGGTTTCCACAGCGCGCGACTGGCGCCGTTGCCCAGCAGCAGGGCTGTGCACGGGTGGCGCTGGTTGAGGTCTGGCCAAGAGGCGTGGCGGGCGTCGAGAGCTGGCATGTGCGGTCCGTTCGGTGGTGCGGGAAACGGCGGGGACTTTAGCATGTCATGCAAGGTGTGCGAGGGTTGGTGTTTACATTGCAGCCTTGTGCTGCCTGCAACGCAGGACGAAAGAGGACTTCTCCATGCGCAACCCGCTGCTCCGCACCCTGGCCCTGAGCACGCTGTTCTCGGCTGCACTGGCCTCCGCCACTGATGGCAAGACCTTGGCCGCCGCCCAAGGCATTCCTTACCCGGCCGTGATCGCCCACCGCGGCGCTTCCTACGATGCCCCCGAATCCACCACGCCTGCTTACCTGCTTGCCCGCGAGCTGGGCGCCGATTACCTGGAACTCGACCTGCAGCGCACCCGCGATGGCGTGCTGGTGGTGGTTCACGATGATGAGCTGTCGCGCACCAGCAACGTCGCCGAGCGATTCCCCGAGCGCGCGAAAAGCCCGGTCAGTGCCTTCACCCTGGCTGAGCTGAAGTCGCTGGATGCCGGCAGCTGGTTCAATCAGGCCTACCCGAAGCGTGCCCGTTCGTCGTTCGAAAAGTTGCCGATCCTGACCTTGGACGAAGTCATCGACATCGCCGAAGGCAACCCCGACCGCCACCCCGGGCTGTATATCGAAACCAAGGTGCCCAACCAGTTCCCCGGCATTGAGAAAGACCTGAAGGCACGCCTCGAAGCCCGTGGCTGGCTCGATCGGCCGGGGCGGGTCGTGTTGCAGACGTTCGACCGCAACAGTCTCAAGCTGCTGCACGAAGCGATGCCGCAGGTGCCGAAGATCCTCCTGCTGTGGGTGGGCAACAATGGCATCGCATCGGCATCCGGGCAGGATTTCGCCCAGTCAGGTGAGCAGGACAAGGCCGCTTTCTATGCGCGCCAACAGCCCAAGGACAAGGCGGAGTACCTGCGCTGGCTTGACCATGCTACGCAGGAGGGCGCCATCGGTACCGGCCCGTCAGCCACGCGCACTCATCTGGGCGAGCAGAGCTACAGCGACCTGATCCAGCCGTGGATGAACCAGGCCAATCACCAGCGCGGGCTGTTGGTTCACGTCTACACACTCGACGACCGGGTCGATTTCGACAAGGCCATGCAGTCCGGTGTCGACGGAATCTTCACAAATCGGTCCGCAGAGCTGTTGCGCTTCCTGCAGCGACCCGTGAAGCGCTCCGAACCCGAACTGCTGCAAACTTTGGGTTATTGATTGTCCTGACTCGCCAGTGGCTTTTGCTCGGCCACTGGCGCCTCGCGATTCCTGTTCCGCCAAACCCGATAAGCCCGAATTCCCGCCCTTACCGAGCCAAACAGCAACTTTTCTTCCATCTCCCGCGCCATCCCCGAGCGCACCAGCATGCGCAGGAAGGCACCGCGGGCGCGGGCGATGGCGAAGTGGATGCCCTGCGCTGTCAGGGTGTCGCGCACTTCGCGCAGGGCGGCGATGCCGCTGACGTCGATGCTGCTCACCGCTTCTGCGTCGAACAGCACCGCCTGGGGTTGGGCCTGGCTCTTCACCGCTTCGAGCAGGCGCATCTTGAAATAGTCGGCGTTGAAGAACAGGATCGCGTCGTCGAAGCGATACACCACCAGGCCCGGCACGGTGCGGGCGTCCTTGTGCTTGCGGATGTCGACCTGGCCTTCGGTGCCCGGCAGCCAGCCGAGCACGGCGTCGGTGGGTTGGTAGATGGTATAGAGCAGGCGCAGGATCGCCAGGGTCACGGCAAACACGATACCCGGCAGTACACCCAGGCCGAGCACGCCGACCGTGGTCAGCAGGCACAGCCAGAACTCGAAGCGGCTCAGGCGTCGGATGCTGCCCAGCGACTTGATATCGATCAGCCCCCAGCCAGCCATCAGCAGCACCGCACCCAGCACCGCCTGCGGGATCAACGCCATCGGTGCGGTGAAGAACAGCAGGATCAGGGCAATGACCAGTGCCGCGATAATGCCGACCAGCTGGCTCTTGCCACCGACCATGTCATTGACCGCGGTGCGCGAGTCGGCGCCGCTGATGGCAAAGCCCTGGGAAATGCCGGCGGCCAGGTTGCTTACGCCAAGGGCGACGAACTCGTGGTTGGCGTTTATGGCATAGCCGTGCCGTGCGGCAAAGCTGCGCGCAGTGAGCATGGCGCTGCAGAAGCTTACGGTGGCGATACCCAAGGCATCGCGCAGCAGGCTCTTGGTTTCGTCCAGGTTGCTGTGGGGCCAGGCGAGCTTGGGGATGCCGGACGGCACCGGCCCGAGAATGGCGACGCCGGAACGGTCCAGGCCGAGCAGGCCGACCAGCAGGGTAAAGAGTGCCACGGTCACCAAGGCCGCCGGCAGGCGAGGGTAGCGGCGCGGCAGCACGATCAGCAGTGCCAGCCCGGCCAGGCCGATGGCCAGGGTCATCCAGTGGATCTCGTTGAGGCGCTGGAAGAAATTCACCACGCTGAGGATGAAGCCTTCCCCCTCGATCTTGAACCCCACGACCTTGGACAATTGCCCGGCAATCAGGCTCAGGCCGATGCCGTTGAGGTAACCGATCAGGATCGGTCGTGAGAAGAAGCTGGCGATGAACCCGGCGCGCGCCACACCGGCGACAATCAGCATCACCCCGACCAGCACGGTGACGATCACCGAGAGCTCGGCGATGCGATGCGGGTCGCCCATGGCCAGTGGCGCCACGGCGCCACCGATCATGGCGCAGGTGGCGGCGTCAGGGCCGACCATCAATTGCCGTGAGCTGCCGATCAGGGCATAGACCATCATCGGCAGCACGCAAGCATACAGGCCGTATTGCGGCGGCAGGCCGACGATCTGGGCGTAGGCGATGGCGATGGGTATCTGGATCGCGGCCACCGACAGCCCGGCCTGCAGGTCGGCGTGGAACCATTCACGGCGGTAGTGCAGCAGGTTGGCAAGGCCGGGGAGCCAGCGGGAGAGAAACATGCGTCGTCCTTTCAATATGTTTCACGGATCCATGAAGCATATGCGCCCCAAGTCGTTTCGCTTGCAAGCGCATTGAAGCGGAAGCCGTCGACTGCGGCCATGGGCCATATCAATGAAAGGGCAGAAACGAAAAAAGGAGCCGTGGGCTCCTTTTGACAGCGATGACGTTGCTGGAACGCCATGCGGGGAATGCAATGTGTGGAGCGGGTAGAGGGAATCGAACCCTCAACTAAAGCTTGGGAAGCTTTCGTTTTGCCACTAAACTATACCCGCGTCTGCGCTGGACTTTTTACCAGAACCCTCCCTGAATTAGAAGCCCAAGTTATAAAAAAGCTTGTCGGCGCCCCATGACCTGCGGGTGTGGGTAAGGGACGCCGATGCGCTCAGATGGCCAATGCATGCTGCCCCTGGAGGTATGGGTTACTGCGTTGACGGGACTCGCGTACGGTCGGTTTGAGGAAGCCGAGCATGACGTTGCGGGTGTCTTCACAGGCTGCCTTGTTTTCCATGTCGAGGAAGTGGCCAGCGTCGCGGATCACGCTGAACTGGCTGTTGCCCACGTGTTTGCCGAACTCGCGTGCATCTTCGACGGTGGTGTACTCGTCGCGGTCGCCGTTGATGAACAGCACCGGGATGTCGATATTGCGCGCGCCGTTCAGTGCCCGTTGCAGGTCACGCTGCAGCACTTCATTGATGTGGAAGTGCATCTGCGCGTACTCGTGGCTGTCCAGGCTGCTGACGTGCCGGTAGTTGAAGCGCTTGAACAGTGATGGCAGGTGCTTGCCGATGGTGTCGTTGACCAGGTTGCCGACCTGGTAGCGATCGCAGGCGGCCAGGTACTTGCACCCACGCTCGAGGTAGTCGCGCATCGGTTCGTTGATGATCGGCGAGAACGAGCTGACCACCGCCTTCTTCACCAGCCGCGGCTGGTGCGCCAGCGCCAGCAGGGTGCAGGCACCGCCCCAGGAGAACGACATGACGTGGTCGCACTGGAAGCGCTCGATCAGTTCGAGGAGGATCTGCGCCTCGTCCTCCTTGCTGATCAGCCGTTCCTGGCGGTTGTGCGGCTTGGACTTGCCGGCATACGGCTGGTCGTACAGCACAACGTTGAATTGCGGGTGCAGGTTACGCACCGTCTGGGCGAACGAGGCCGTGGTGGCCAGCGACCCATTGATCAGTATGATCGTCTTCTCGGCCGCATCCGCGCGATAGAACTCCGTGTAAACCCGATACTGACCTTGGATATCAAGTACAGCGATTTCTGGCCTCATGTCATCGACTCCTGGCGCAAAAAGGGTAATCGCGTCACCTAGGGTGCACGTTCTTTATGACAGGTAGGCATTCGCCTGAATAAAACGGGGGGCCCTGTGTCGATCCTTGGCACACGTGTCGACGATATTGTTGTGGCGGGCAATCTGCCGTGCCCCAAGGCATCTGGGCTTTGGGTGGCCGGCAAAAGGTGTCATGAACTGCAGGCGTGACTGGTTGGTCACTCGCGGACTGACGAGTTAGGAGTCAAGCAGTGGGTTGGGGATCCCGCAAGTGCCGTTTGCGCAAATTTGTGACTCGGGCCGCTCAGCGGTCGTATGCCTGTATTACGGCATTCAGACCGAGGCGATCTCTTCCGCTGTCAGGGCCCTGAATTCGCCAGGCTGCAGGCCTGGATCGAGCTGGATCGTACCCATGCTTTCGCGATGCAGGCCGACCACCTTGTTGTCGAAATGGCCGAACATGCGCTTGACCTGGTGATAGCGCCCTTCGACGATTGCCAGCCGTGCCTGACGCGGGCCGAGGATGTCGAGTCGGGCGGGCAGGGTGGTCAGGTCTTCAAAGGCGAAATACAAGCCTTCGCTGAACTTGGCGACATAGTGCGCGCCGATCTCGTCTTCGGTTTCCACCAGGTAATGCTTGGGCAACTTGGTGGCCGGCTGGGTCAGGCGCCGCGACCACTGGCCATCGTTGGTCAGGATCATCAGGCCGGTGGTGTTGAAGTCCAGGCGCCCGGCGATGTGCAGGTCGTCACGCAATTCGCTGGGCAGCAGGTCGAGCACGGTGCGGTGCTGCGGGTCTTGCGTGGCGCTGACGCAGCCAGTGGGCTTGTGCAGCATCAGGTAGCGCGCGGGGCGGCCGACCTGCAGCAGTTGATCGTCCACTTCCACGCGGCTGAATTCGCGGACCTCCGCTTTGGGATCGCTGACCATTTCGCCGTCCAGGCGCACACGGCGCTGCACCAGCAGCAGGCGCACTTGCTGGCGGTTGTAGCAGGGCAGGTTGGCGAGGAAGCGGTCTAGGCGCATGGCGGCAAGGCTATAAAAGGAGGCGCGCAGTCTAGCGTTTTTCACCGACGATCGCTGTTGCATCACTCGCAAGCTGGTCTTCCACAGCCGCGCAGCGCGGGCACAGGCAGGCCTTGTCGCGCAGTTCGGCAGGCAGGGCCTGGAGCACGGCGGGGTCGATGGTCACGCCGAAGCACCAACAGGCCTGGGTGGCACTGCGCGGGTCGGCCAGGCTGCACTGGTTGAGGGCACCACAGGCGGGGCAGTGCTGGCTGTCAGTCATGTTCGGTTCCGGGTGTTTCGCTGCAGACGCGGTTGCGGCCGGCCTGCTTGGCACGATAGAGCGCACGGTCGGCGCGGGTCAGCAGGGCGTGCAGGGTGTCGCCCGGCTGCAAGGCGCTGAGGCCGATACTGGTGGTCAGGCGCAAGGGTTGATCTTCGTAGCTGAAGGTCAGTTGCTCGGTACGCCGGCGGACTTTCTCCGCCACGTCGATGGCCTGCCGGCCCTCGGCCTCGCGCAACAGGACGATGAATTCCTCACCCCCCCAGCGGCAGAGTATATCCGACTGGCGCAGGCTGCCCTGCAGCACGTTGGCGAACTGGCGCAGCACTTCGTCGCCTGCCAGGTGGCCATGGGTATCGTTGAGCACCTTGAAGTGATCGAGGTCGATCAGCAAGGCGACCAGCGGCGCACAATCGCGCTGGGCCTCCTGCAGGGCCTGGGCGGCCAGCAGGTCGAAGCTGCGCCGGTTGGGCAGGCCGGTCAGGCTGTCGAGGGTCGCCAGCGCTTCGGTACTGGCCTGGTGGCGCCTGAGCATGCCGTTGAGCAGCGACAGCACCACCAGGGTGATCATCGCGCA
The DNA here is from genome assembly GCF_044749405.1 of Pseudomonas sp. NPDC089422. Classification (NCBI taxonomy): domain Bacteria; kingdom Pseudomonadati; phylum Pseudomonadota; class Gammaproteobacteria; order Pseudomonadales; family Pseudomonadaceae; genus Pseudomonas; species Pseudomonas sp. NPDC089422. The sequence goes on along the minus strand of NZ_JBIVHW010000004.1, from coordinate 151,693 downwards.
GATCACCAGGTTCAGGTACAGCGAGTGGCGGATAGGGTCCAGGGCGCCGGTCTCGCGTTTGTCGACCAGCAGGTACCAGCCCAGTTCGGGCAGTTGCCGCACATTGAGGAAGTGGCTGTGACCTTTGCTGTCCTTGTACTCGTGGCTGCCCTCGGTGGGCGTCGGGCGCTGCGCCAGCAAATCGCTCAGGTCGGTATTGTCGGTCAAGGGTTGCCCGACCTTCAGGCCATGCGGGCCACCCTCCGAGCCGGTCAGAATGACCTTGCCCTTGGCGTCGGTGAAAAACACCGAGCGCTGGTAGCGGCGCTGGTACTTGTCGATCAGCTTGATCACCGCGTCCACGCTCAGGCCCACGCCGGTGGCACCGATGAAGCGCTGCTGATAGTCCAGCACCCGGTAGTTGATGAACACCGTCAGGTTGTCCTGGTTGGCCATGTCCAGGTCGACGTTGATCTCATACGGCGCTTTCATCTCGCGCAGGCGAAAGTACCAGGCATCGCGCCAGGTGTTCGGTACCACGTGCTTGAGCACGCCCTTGGCCTGGTAGTAAGTGAGGGTGCGGTCGGAGACGAAGAACGAGGTGAAGGTGGCCTGCTTGCCCATGACCTCGCCGAGAAAGCGAGTGATGCGCCGGGTGTCCTGTTCGCCCGCCAGCACCCAGTCGCGCAGGAAGGTGTCCTGGGCCATCATCGAGGCGATCAGCACCGGGCGGATAAGGTCTTTCTGGATTTCCGAATAGACGGTATCGGAGGTGAGCGGCAGTTCGGTATTGACGATGCCGTCGCGGATCGCGCTGCGCGAGGCGAAATAGCTGATCAGCGATGTGGCGAGGAAGCCGCAGGTCAGCAACAGCAGCAGGGCGAGGATCAGCGAGCGCTGTGAAAACAGGGCGGAGCGTGAAGGCATGATCTTCCCGTGATGTGTGCCGAGGCGCTCATTCTAGTGAGATGACGGGCAAATGACTGCATGTTTTTAATGGTTATTTCGACCTGTATCAATTTGTTGCTGAAATGGCACTGCACCTTGGCGCCGTTGTCTGATTCATTGTCGATGAACACATTTTCGTCGACGCTCGCCAGCGCCGCTGTTCGGGCACCTCAGCGGTCCAGGAGGCCGCCATGTCCTATCGAATTCTGTTGATCGCCCTGCTGGGTCTGATGACGTCCGCCTGCGCGCCCTACTACGAGCGCGGTGACTATTACCGTTCGGATTACTACACCACCGATCGCTATGTAACACCCGGGTACTACCGGTATGACCGCTACTATGTAACGCCGCAGACGCGTTACTACTACCAGCCTGCCCCCCGTTACTACCGACCGGCTCCGGCCCCTTATTACCGGCCCGGCCCTCAGCCGGGGATGAACCAGTGGCATGGCAACCCGCGCTACGACTATGGCAACCGCCAGCGCAATGACTATGGACGGGACCGCGACCGCAATGATTATCGCGATGGCAGCCAGCGTTACCAGCATGATCGCTGGCATTCCAACAACCGCGGGGACAACGACCGCCAGTCGGAGCGCGGGCGTGGAGGAGACCACAACTGGCAGCGCTGATGCTGTCATGACCCCAGGTCGGCCAACGGGTGCCGCCCTTCCCACACCTTGGCAAAGTGCGCCTCGACCACCGCCGCTGGCACCTGCGCCACATCCGGCCAGTGCCAGTGCGGCTGGTTGTCCTTGTCCAGCAGTCGCGCTCGCACGCCTTCACTGAATTCCGGGTGCCGGCAGCAATTGAGGCTCATGCTGTATTCCATCTGGAACACCTGGGCCAGTGACAGGTGCCGGGCACGCAGGATCTGCTCCCAGACCAGGTGCGCCGTCAGTGGGCAGCCTTCATGCAGGCGTTGACCTGCTTCGGCCAGCAACGGGTCAGCGTGATGCTTGAGACTTTCCAGGGCGCGCCAGGCGGCAGCCGGGTCGGCCACGTCGAGCAGGTCGTCGATCACTTGGCGCCGCGGCAGCCACTGCGCCGCCGGCAGCTCGGCCCAGGCGCGATGCTGTTCGGCCTTGAGCAAGCTGTTCAGCTGCAGGCCGGTCTGCTCCTGCCAGTTCAGTTGCAGCAGTTCTTCGACCAAGGCCTCTTGCTGTTCTTCCCCAAAGAAACGATCAGCCAGGTCCAGGTCGAGGGCATCACGGGCATTGATCGGTGCCCCGGTCAGCCCGAGGAACAAGCCAAGCTTGCCGGGCAGGCGGGCGAGAAACCAGCTGGCTCCTACGTCCGGGTACAGGCCGATGCTGATTTCCGGCATGGCCAGCCGGCTGCTTGGGGTGACGATGCGTACACCGGCGCCCTGCAGCAGCCCCATGCCGCCGCCCAGCACATGCCCGTGGCCCCAACACAGCAAGGGCTTCGGGTAGGTGTGCAAGAGGTAGTCGAGGCGGTATTCGGCGGCAAAGAAGCTGGCGGCCAGCGGTGGTACGCTGCCGGGGTGGGCCAGGCAGGCCTGGGCCAGCGCCCGCACATCGCCGCCGGCGCAGAACGCCTTGGCACCGTTGCCGCGCAATAGCACGCAGACGACGCCTGGGTCGCTGGCCCAGCTGTGCAGCTGTTCGCCCAGCACCTCGATCATCGGCAGGTTGAGGGCATTGAGCGCCTTGGGGGCATCGAGCGTGGCGATGCCGATTCGGGCGCCATCGGCGCCGGTGAGTACCTCGCAATGAATGGCCATGGACTACCTCGCGCAAGTCATCCCCCAAGTATGGCCCGCATCGCCGATCATGCCGGTCGTCGGTCGGATCGATTGACAAGGGTGAGTGGCTTACCTAGTGTCGCGCCATTGTTTACGGATGGCCCCATGACTGAAGACGATCGCATCAAACTCGAACCCAGCTGGAAGGCTGCACTGCGCGCCGAGTTCGACCAGCCCTACATGCACCAGCTGCGTGAGTTCCTGCGCCAGGAGCACGCGGCCGGCAAGGAGATCTACCCGCCGGGGCCGCTGATCTTCAATGCGCTCAATTCCACGCCGCTGCAGCAGGTCAAGGTGGTGATCCTCGGCCAGGACCCGTACCACGGCCCGGGCCAGGCCCATGGCCTGTGCTTCTCGGTGCAGCCGGGCGTGCCGGCGCCACCGTCGCTGGTCAACATCTATAAAGAGCTGCAGCGCGACCTGAACATCCCGATCGCCAGCCACGGCTACCTGCAGAGCTGGGCCGAGCAGGGCGTGCTGTTGCTCAACACGACCATGACCGTCGAGCGCGCCAATGCCGCCTCGCATGCGAAGAAGGGCTGGGAGTTCTTTACCGACAGGATCATCCAGGTGGTCAGCGAGCAGTGCCCGAACGTGGTGTTCCTGCTATGGGGGGCGCATGCCCAGAGCAAGCAGAAGCTGATCGATGGCACCAAGCACCTGGTGCTCAAGTCGGTGCACCCGTCGCCGTTGTCGGCGTATCGCGGGTTCCTCGGCTGTGGACACTTCAGCCGCACCAACAGCTTCCTCGAACAGCGTGGCATGGCGCCCATCAACTGGGCGTTGCCGCCACTCTGAAGGCGGGCAGGGGCTGCAGGGCAGCCCCTAGCCCTTAGCCTTGACCCAATACCTGAACAACGGCTCCGCCAGAAACAGCACCAGGATCAACCGCACCACCTGCAGCGCCGTCACCAGTGGCACCGACAGCTGCAGGGTTTCGGCCGTCAGGCTCATCTCGGCAATGCCGCCCGGCATCATCCCCAGGGTCAGCGAACGCAGGTCCAGCTCGGTCATCACGCTTAACCCCCACGCCGCGCTGCCGGCAATCGCCATGCACAGTGCCGTGGCCAGCAGCGTGCGCCCGAGGAAGGACGGCGCGCGGCGGAAGAACGCGCGATTGAAGTGGCAGGCCAGGCCGCTGCCGATCAGCCACTGGCCGATCTGGCTGGCGCCATTGGGCAAGGCGATTTGCAGGTTGCCCGCCAGGCTCACCGACGCGGCGACCAGCAACGGCCCGAACAGCCAGGGGTTGGGCTGGCGCAAGCGCTGCCATGCGAAACCCGCCGCCACGCCCAGTGGCACGATCAGCGCCAGCCAGCCCCAGCTGACACTGCCGGCGTGATTCAGCGGCACGCCGTTACCGAGCAGGAACTTGAACAGCGCCGGCACGCACAGCACCACGGCCAGCACGCGCAGGCTTTGCGCCGCGGCCACCTGGCTGAGTACCGCACCATTGCGCGCGCCCAGGTTGACCATCTCCCCCGAACCACCGGGCATGCTGGCGAAGAACGCCGTCGCCCGGTCTTCACCGGTGCGCCGTAGCAGCCACACGCTGATCACGCTGGAAAGCGTGGTGAACAGTGCGCCAAAGAAGATCAGCGCGAAGTGGCTGGCGACCTGCTCGATCACCGCTGGGGTGAAATGCAGGCCGATACCGATGCCGATGATGCACTGCCCGCACTTGCGGCCATTGGGGATTTCCGACAATTGCCAGGGCGTCAGGCAGCGCACCAGGATGATCGCCAGCAATGAGCCGACCATCCAGGGCAAAGGCCAGCCGACCTTGCTGGCGGCAAAACCGCCAGCAAGGCCGACCAGCCCGGTTGCGACAAACAGCGGCAGTGACCGATCAGGCATCAGCCATGGCCCGGCGCTGCAGGCTGCGCTTGCGCCAGATGCGCAGCAGCGGCAGGGTCAGCATGCAGAGGGTCAGCACCCAGACCGACAGGCTGATCGGGCTCGACCAGAGGATGCCCAGCTCACCGTTGGAAATCGACAGCGCCCGGCGCAGGTTCTGCTCCATCAGGCCGCCGAGGATGAAACCGAGCAGGATCGGCGACAGCGGGAAGTCCAGCTTGCGCAGGATGTAGCCCATGATGCCGATGCCGACCATCAGGAACAGGTCGAAGGTAGTGGCATGCACCGCGTACACGCCGATCGCGGTGATGATCGCGATCACCGGCACCAGCGCCCAGTTCGGCACGGCGAGGATGCGGGTGAAGATGCGGATCATCGGAATGTTCAGGATCACCAGCATGATGTTGGCGATGAACAGCGAGGCGATCAGGCCCCAGACGATGTCCGGCTGCTGTTCGAACAGCAGTGGGCCTGGGGTGATGTTGTACAGGGTCAGCGCGCCGATCATCACCGCCGTGGTGCCCGAGCCGGGTACGCCGAGGGTCAGCATCGGCACCAGGGCGCCGCAGCAGGAGGCGCCGATGGCGGTTTCCGGGGCAGCCAGGCCACGGGCGTCACCTTTGCCGAACTTGCCCTTTTCACCGGCGATGCGTTTCTCGGTCATGTAGGCCACGGCGCTGGCCAGGGTTGCGCCGGCACCCGGCAGCACGCCCATGATGAAGCCCAGCAGGCCGCAGCGGATGTTGACCACGAACACCGAGGCCGCTTCCTTGAGGTTGAACAGCATGCGCCCGGTGGCCTTGACCGCCTCGTGGCCATGGTGGGTCTTTTCCAGCAACAGCAGGATTTCGCTGACGGAGAACAGGCCCAGTACCAGCACCACGAACTGGATGCCATCGGCCAGGTGCACACTGTCGCCAGTGAAGCGGTACACGCCGCTGTTGGCATCGATACCGACTGCCGACAGGAACAGGCCGATCAGTGCGGCAATGAATGTCTTCAGCGGCTTGTCACCGGCCATGCCGCCGAGGGCGACGATGGCGAACACCATCAGCACGAAGTATTCCGCCGGGCCAAAGGCAATCGCCCATTTCGCCAGCAGCGGGGCGAACAGCACCATGCCGCAGGTGGCGATGAACGCGCCGATGAACGAGCTCCAGGCCGACAGCGACAGGGCCACGCCGGCCAGGCCCTGGCGGGCCATCGGGTAGCCGTCGAGGGTGGTCATGACGGTCGAGGCTTCGCCCGGAATGTTCAGCAGGATCGAGCTGATCCGGCCGCCGTATTCGCAGCCCAGGTACACCGCGGCCAGCAGGATCAGCGCCGACTCCGGAGGCAGGCCGAGGGCGAAGGCGATCGGGATCAGCAGGGCCACGCCGTTGATCGGGCCCAGGCCCGGCAGCAGGCCGACCACGGTGCCGATCAGCGTGCCCGACAGGGCGGTGACCAGGTTGTAGGGGGACAGGGCGACGCCGAAGCCCTGGCCCAGGTAGCTCAAGGTATCCATGTGTCAGTTCTCCAGTACGCTCAGCAGGCCGAGGGGCAGGGGCACGTCCATGACGCGGTCGAACAGCCAGTAAAGGAGCACGCTCATGCCCACCACCACGAGGGTGCTGTGCAGCCAGCGGCCGCCGTACAGCCGGGCCATGGGGATGCCGACCAGGACGGCGCTGAGGATGAAGCCCAGGGCTTCGAAGGTGGCGGCGAAGATGATCAGCAGGCCGACGCAGGCGGTGATCTTGATCAGGGTTTCGCGGTCCAGTTCGGGTTCATCGTCCTTGCGCACGATCGGCGTGGGGCGAACGACCAGGTACAGCAGGCCCAGGCTCATCAGGCCGAGCATCAGCAGCGGGTAGGCGCGCGGGCCGACCGGTTCGTAGGAAAATGCTGCCTGGTAGGGCCAGGCCATCACGGCCAGGACGGCGCACACCGCCAGCAGGGCCAGGGCGAAGATGCGTTGCAGGATCATCGAAGAGTCCTCGTTGTACGCAGACCCTTTGTAGGAGCGGCCTTGTGTCGCGAAAGGGGCGCGAAGCGGCCCCAGGATTTCAGCAGCGCTGCACATATTGCCGGGGCTGCTGCGCAGTCCTTTCGCGACACAAGGCCGCTCCTACAAAGAGCGAATGGCGGAAGTGGCTTACTGGATCAGGCCGAATTCCTTGGCCAGGGATTTGTAGTCAGCCACCTGCTTCTTCACATAGGCATCCAGCTCCGCGCCGGTCATGGCGAACGGGAACAGCTCGCGCTGGTCACGCAGCTTGGCGAAGTCCTCCGAAGCCAGCATCTTGTCGAACGACTCTTTCCACCAGGCGTAGTCTTCGTCGCTCACCTTCGGCCCGAGGTAGAAACCGCGCACCACCGGCCAGACAATGTCGTAGCCCTGTTCCTTGGCGGTGGGGATGTCCTTCATCTCCGGCTCGTCCAGGCGGTTTTCCGAGAACACCGCGAGGATGCGCATGTTGCCGCTCTGGATGTGCGGCATGGAGTCGGAGATGTCGGTGGAGCCGACCTGGATATGCCCGCCCAGCAGCGCGGTGGCGATCTCGCCACCGCCTTCCAGGGCCACGTAGCGCAGGTCGCGCGGGTTGATGCCGGCGGCCTTGGCGATCAGTGCGGTCTGCATCCAGTCCTGGCTGCCGACGGTGCCACCGGAGCCGATCACCACCTTGCTCGGGTCTTTCTTCAGTGCGGCGACCAGGTCGTCGAGGGTCTTGTAGGGCGAATCACTCTTCACCGCGATGGCGCCGTAGCTGGTGCCAACTGCCGCCAGCCATTTCACTGCGTTCTCGTCGAAGCGGCCGAACTTGCCCTGGGCCAGGTTCAGCAGCGAACCACTGGACCAGGCCACCAGGGTGCCGGCGTCGGCCGGGCGCTGGGCGACCACGGCGTTGTAGGCCACTGCGCCGACACCGCCGGGCATGTAGGTCACACGCATCGGCTTGCTGAGGATCTTCTCCTGCACCAGGGCGCTCTGCGCCAGCTTGCAGGTCAGGTCGAAGCCACCACCGGGCGAGGCCGGGGCGATGCATTCAGGGCGTTTCGGTTCGGCGGCGAGGGCGTTGCCGGCCAGCAGCAGGCAGCCGGTGGCGAGGACGAGGCGGCGCAGTGAAAGGGTCATCGAATGTCTCCGTGAGCGTTTTTGTTATGGGTTACCGCATGGGTTACCAGAGCGCGACGCTGTAGCTCACCAGCAGCCGCACTTCGTCAGCATCGCGGGCGAAGTTGGAGCGGAAGGTGGCGTTGCGCAGGCGCACGGCGACGTTCTTCAACGGGCCGCTTTGTACCACGTACTTCAGTTCCGTGTTGCGTTCCCACTCCTTGCCCTCGCCACCGGCGGCCCGGTTGACGTTGTCGCCGTTGATGTAGCGGGTCATGAAGGTCAGGCCGGGGACGCCGAGGGCGGCGAAGTTGTAGTCGTAGCGCGCTTGCCACGAACGCTCGTCGGCGCCGGCGAAGTCGTTGATCTGGACGAAGTTGACCAGGTACGGGTCGGCACCATCGATGTAGGGGAAGGCGCTGTCGCCGGAAAGCTGCTGCCAGGCGGCGCTGACCTTGTGCCCGCCCAGGCTGTAGCTGAGCATCGTGTTGAAGGTGGTGTTGTCGATGCGCCCGGCCTTGGCCGCGCCGGCATCGTCGCTGACCGCCAGGCGCACGTCGGCGCCGAAGGTGCCCGGGCCCCACGGCTGGGTGGCGAGCATGCCGATGAAGTGCTGGCGGTAGATGTCGTCGAGCTGGGCGAAGTGGTAGCTGCCGGTGATGCGGTCGGTGAACTTGTAGTCCAGGCCGGCAAGGTCGAGGTTGTCGGCGCTGAAGGTGCCACCGAAGCGGCCGTTCTTGTTGTTGAGGGCCAGGTCTTCCCAGTTGGTGTCGTTGCGGTCCTTGGCCTTGTCCAGGCGCCCGCCGGTGAAGGTCAGGCCCTTGATTTCCTGCGAGGTCAGCAGGCCGCCCTCGAAGGTTTGCGGCAGGATGCGGCCGTCGTTGGGCTGCAGGGTCGGCAGTTCCGGGATCAGGGTGCCGACCTTCAGTTCGGTCTTCGACACTTTGACCTTGCCGGTCAGGCCGAGCTTGGAATACTCGTCGGCAGCCTTGCCGTCATCGTGGGTCGGCAGCAGGCCGGTGTCGGTGCGGTCGGGGCTGGAGTCGAGCTTGATGCCCATCATGCCCAGCGCATCCAGGCCGAAGCCCACGGGGCCCTCGGTATAGCCGGACTCGAAGTTGAGCATGAAGCCCTGGGCCCACTCGTCGCGCTTGGATTGCTGCGCGCTGGTGCCATCGCGGAAGTCGCGGTTGAAGTACATGTTACGGGTTTCGAAGGTGGCCGTGCTGTCTTCGAAGAAGGCGGCCTGGCTCAGCGGGGCGACACCGGCAAGTGCAAGGGCACCCGCGATGGCAGAAGGGCGTGCGGACAGGGAACGGCTAGGCGCGAACGCCTCAGGCTGCGATGACAGCATCGGGATGACTCCGTTTTTTTATTCTTGTTCGTTGCACCTTGCTGGTGCTTTTTTCGGCGCGTGGAGCGACCGTGGTGCGATGCTAGGCAATGAACCTTTCGCTAACCTTTCAGCGTGAAAGGTTTGCCACAAGGGGCTTCACAGGCTTGGCGACGGCGGTACACTCCGCGCCACCGCCCCACCCGAGCAGGGAGAATCCGATGCGTGTGCTGCTGGTCGAAGACCATCTGCAACTGGCCGAAAGCGTGGCCCAGGCCCTGAAAAGCCAAGGCCTGACCGTGGATGTATTGCATGACGGCGTGGCCGCCGACCTGGCCCTGGCCAGCGAGGAATACGCCGTTGCCGTGCTCGACGTGGGCCTGCCGCGGATGGACGGCTTCGAGGTGCTGGCGCGCCTGCGCGGTCGCGGCAAGACCCTGCCGGTGCTGATGCTCACCGCACGCAGCGATGTGAAGGATCGCGTGCACGGCCTGAACCTCGGTGCTGACGACTACCTGGCCAAACCCTTCGAGCTGACCGAGCTGGAAGCGCGGGTCAAGGCCTTGCTCAGGCGCAGCGTGCTCGGTGGCGAACGCCAGCAGCGCTGCGGGCCACTGGTCTACGACCTGGACACCCGGCGTTTCAGCCTGGGCGAGGACAACCTGACCCTGACCTCGCGTGAACAGAGCGTGCTCGAAGCATTGATCGCCCGCCCGGGGCGTGTGATGAGCAAGGAACAGCTGGCCGCCCAGGTATTCGGCCTGGACGAAGAGGCCAGCCCCGACGCCATCGAAATCTACATCCACCGCTTGCGCAAGAAGCTCGATGGCCACTCGGTTGCCATCGTCACCTTCCGCGGCCTGGGTTACCTGCTCGAGCACCGCGATGCGTGACAACGGCAGCTTGCGCGGGCGGCTGCTGGGCAACCTGGCGCTGCTGCTGGTGGTGCTGATGCTGGCCAGCGGCCTGAGCGCCTACTGGAATGGCCGCGAAGCGGCCGATACCGCCTACGACCGGACCTTGCTGGCTTCGGCGCGGACCATCGCCGCCGGGCTGTCCCAGCGTGATGGCAGCCTCAGCGCCGATGTGCCCTATGTGGCGCTGGACACCTTCGCCTACGACAGCGCCGGGCGTATCTACTACCAGGTCCTGGACATCAACCAGCAGCTGATTTCCGGTTACGAACACCTGCCGCCACCGCCGCCCGGCACGCCGCGTACCGACGACTATCCGGCACTGGCACGCTTCTACGACGCCACCTACCTCGGCCAGGACGTGCGTGTGGTCAGCCTGCTGAAGGCGGTGAGCGAGCCGAACATGAACGGCATGGCGGAAATTCGCGTGGCCGAGACCGAAGAAGCGCGGGTGCGCATGGCCCGTGGGTTGATGGCTGACACCTTGCTGCGCCTGGGCATGCTGGCGCTGGGGGCGCTGGTCATGGTGTGGTTCGCGGTCAGCGCGGCGCTACGCCCCCTGGAGCGCCTGCGCACGGCGGTGGAGGAGCGTCAGCCGGATGACCTGCGGGCGCTGCCGGTGGTACAGGTGCAGCGTGAACTGGGCCCACTGGTGCGTGCCTTGAACCACTTTACCGAGCGTTTGCGCGGGCAGTTCGAACGCCAGGCTCAGTTCATTGCCGAGGCTGCCCACGAACTGCGCACGCCACTGGCGGCGCTGAAGGCACGGGTCGAGCTCGGCCTGCGTTCGCAGCAGCCCGAAGAATGGCGGCAGACCCTTGAGTCGGCGGCGCAGGGCACCGACCGCCTGACCCATCTGGCCAATCAGCTGTTGTCGCTGGCCCGGGTCGAGAACGGTGCCCGGGCGATTGCCGAAGGCGGGGCCCAGCGCCTGGACCTGAGCCAGTTGGCCCGTGAACTGGGCATGGCGATGGCGCCACTGGCGTACAACCGGGGCGTGGCCTTGGCGCTGGAGGCCGAGGCGCCGGTGTGGTTGAAGGGGGAGCCGACCTTGCTCAACGAGCTGCTCAGCAACCTGGTGGACAATGCGCTGGCGCATACCCCGGCCGGCGGCAATGTGATCCTGCGGGTGCTGGCGCCGGCGGTGCTGGAGGTCGAGGATGATGGGCCGGGGATTCCTGAAGAGGAGCGCGAGCGGGTATTCGAGCGCTTCTATCGCAGGGGCGTGCAGGGCAGTGGGCTGGGCTTGGCCATCGTTGGGGAAATCTGCAGGGCGCACCTGGCGCAGATCAGCCTGCATGATGGCGAGAAGGGCGGGTTGAAGGTGCGGGTGAGCTTTATCGCTGACTGACCGTTTGCCTGCGCTTGCCTCGCGAAGAGGCCAGTGCAGCAACGCAGGATCAGCGCAACATGCTCCGCGCTTCCAGCAGTTCGGCAATCTCCAGCTCGGTGCCAAAGGGCAAGCCAAGGTGCCGATAAGCCGGCAACGCCGCCAACGGTCGGCTGCGCGTGCGCTGGCTCAGGCACTTGGCGATCTGCACCACATCGATGTAGTCGACCTTGTCGGTGCGCCGGTCCAGGTCCTGCACCTGGCTCGGCAGGTTGACCAGCTGCTCGGGAAACTCCCACGCAGAGAGAATCTTGTCCCCCAGCACCGGCTGGATCTGCTCGATCACGTAGTGCAGGCAGACCGGGTCGGAAAGCAGCTCGTTGTGTTCTTCGGCGTAGATCAGCACCGGCAGCGCGCCGATCTGGTTGACCAGCCCGCCAAGGGTCGCCTGGTCGGGTTTCAGCTGCGTGTAGCGGCGGCACAGTTCATAGCTGATGCCTGCAACTTCGAGGCTGTTCGACCAGATATCACGTAATTTTTGTTCAACTGCCGACGAGCGGGCATGGAAGATCTGTTCGATCACCAGGCCGATGGCCAGGTTGCAGCTGTAGTTGATGCCCAATCGTGTGATGGCTGTGTGCAGGTCGGTGACTTCGACGGCGGCGCGCAGCAGCGGGCTGTTGACCACCTTGATCAGGCGCGCCGACAGGGCGGCGTCACGGCCGATCACCTTGCTCAGGGCGGCAACGCTGATCTCGCTGTCTTCGGCGGCCTCGCGAATGCTCAGGGCTACCTCGGGCAAGGTTGGCAGGACCAGGTCATCGTTGTCGATGGCAGCGAGCAACTGCGCTTGAACCATCTCGGCCAGCTTGTTCATGAACGTCTCAACGGCAAGGGTGGTGCACTGTTCAGCGCTGGATTTCCTGATCGCGGTCCAGCTCGTAGGGCAGGCTCAGCACCTGCAGACGAGGGCCCTCGAGGCTGCCCAGGTGCAGGTTGTCGTCCTCCACCGACTCGGCGCTGAGCACTGCAAGCAGCTCGCAACCCTGACCGGTGCTGGCGGCCAGCACCACCTCGCCCACGGACGAGCCATGGGTCGGTGAGAAGATTTCGCTACCGGGTGCCGGAACATCCTGCTGCTCGAGCGCCAGCCGGTACTGGCGGCGCTTGAGCTTGCCCAGGTACTGCATGCGCGCGACGATTTCCTGGCCGGTGTAGCAGCCCTTCTTGAAGCTCACGCCATCGACTGCCTGCAGGTTGATCATCTGCGGGATGAACAGCTCGCGGGTGGCGCCCATGACCTGGCCGATGCCGGCGCGCACTTGCCCCAGCAGCCAGTCGTTCAGGCTGCCTTCCGGCAACGCCGCTGCCAGCTGTTGGCGAATGCTGGTGGCCTGCTCTGCCGGTACCCAGAGTTCGGTGCGGCCGGCGGAAACGGCAATGGCAATCAGGCCATCATGGCGTACGGTGCTGCCTGCTGTTTGCGCAACGTCCAGCCCCAAGGCCTGCAGCGCGGCGCCGCCACCTTGCAGGCCGAAGCGTGCCCAGGCTGCGCTCTCGTCAGTGAGTGTGGCCTTGGAAAATACGGCGTACTTCTTCAGGTCGGCCAGTTGCAGCTCCAGCAGCTCGCTGGCCATGGCCAGCAGGTAGCCATTGCCCTCGGGCAGGATGCGGAAGCTCGACTGCATGCGCCCCTTGACCATGCAGCGGGCGCCAAGGCTGGCGTGCTCGAGGCTGAGGTAGTTGATGTTGCAGGTCAGCTGGCCCTGCAGGAACTTGCCGGCGTCGGAGCCGCGGACGGCGAGAATGCCCTCGTGGGACAGGGGGCTGAAGAAAGCGGAATCGGCCATGGGTCATCGCGGTGGCTAAAGACTGGCGGCCATCATAGAACGCCAGTAACAAAATAGGTAGGTGACTAGACCAACGCCCTGTGTCGCTTCGTTCGCTGCGCGGTATACTGCGCGACCATTCGAGGAGGGCCCCATGGTCGAACAAACTGAACTCAACCGGCTTTTCTGGCACAGCCGCCGCGGCATGCTGGAACTGGACGTATTGCTGGTGCCATTCACCCAGGAGGTCTATCCGACCCTGAGCGAAGCCGACCGCGAACTTTATGTCCGCCTGTTGAGCTGTGAAGATCAGGACATGTTCGGCTGGTTCATGGAGCGTACCGAGTCGGAAGACCCTGAGCTGCAGCGCATGGTCCGCATCATTCTGGATCGTGTCCAGCCCAAGTGAGTGTTTCGAGTGCCGCTGGCAGGGCTCGCGCCTGTTGCTGGCGGGCTACCTGGGTTGCCAGGTGCTGGCGCTCCTGGCCGTGTGGCTGAGCGCGCTGCCCTGGTGGCTTGGTCTTGGTGTTCTTGCCGCTTGTATTGCCCACGCATGCTGGGCCATTCCCCGTCGAATCCTGCTGACTGACCCCCGTGCTGTTACTGGCCTGCGCCGGGATGCGCTGGGCTGGCGTGTGTTCAGTCGGGCGCTGGGCTGGCAACCGGTGCGCCTATGTCGGGACAGTGTGGCAGTGCCGGGCCTGGTGGTATTGCGCTTCGTCAGGGCAGGGCACTGGCTCGGTGAGAGCCAGTGCGTGCCTCGGGATGCCTTGGGCGCTGACCAGCACCGGCGTTTGCGGGTGAGGCTGAAGTTCAGTCGGCGCAGGTTCGACAGCTATTTCAGATCGGGCTGAGGATGGTGTCCTTGGCCTCGGGCAGCAACCCCGGGTAGTCCAGGGTGTAGTGCAGCCCACGGCTTTCCTTGCGCTGCATCGCCGAGCGAATCATCAGCTCCGCCACCTGAGCCAGGTTGCGCAGTTCGATCAGGTCGCGGCTGACCTTGTAGTTGCTGTAGAACTCGTCGATCTCGTCGAGCAGCAGGCGAACGCGATGCTCGGCGCGCTGCAAGCGTTTGCTGGTGCGCACGATGCCCACGTAGTCCCACATGAAGCGGCGCAACTCGTCCCAGTTGTGCGCGATGATCACGTCTTCGTCCGAGTCGGTGACCTGGCTGGCGTCCCAGCAGGGCAGGGCCCTGGGCATGGCGATCTGGTCCAGATGCGCCTCGATGTCCGCCGCAGCGGCACGGCCATAGACGAAGCACTCCAGCAACGAGTTGCTGGCCATGCGGTTGGCGCCGTGCAGGCCGGTAAAGCTGGTTTCGCCGATGGCGTACAGGCCGGGCACATCGGTGTGGCCACGATCATCGACCATGACCCCGCCACAGGTGTAATGGGCGGCCGGAACCACCGGAATCGGCTGGCGGGTGATGTCGATGCCGAACGCCAGGCAGCGCTCGTAAACGGTCGGGAAGTGGCTTTTGACAAAGTCGGCCGGCTTGTGGGTGATGTCCAGGTAGACGCAATCGACGCCCAGGCGCTTCATCTCGTGGTCGATGGCGCGGGCGACGATATCGCGCGGTGCCAGTTCTTCGCGCGGGTCGAAGCGCGGCATGAAGCGCTCGCCGTTGGGCAGCCGCAACAGCGCACCTTCGCCACGCAGGGCCTCGGTGATCAGGAAGCTCTTGGCCTGAGGGTGATACAGGCAGGTCGGGTGGAACTGGTTGAACTCCAGGTTCGCCACCCGGCAGCCGGCGCGCCAGGCCATGGCGATGCCATCGCCGCAGGCACCGTCGGGGTTGCTGGTATAGAGGTAGACCTTGGCTGCGCCCCCCGTGGCCAGCACGGTGAAGCGCGCGCCGAAGGTATCGACTTCGCCGCTGTTGCGGTTCAGCACGTAGGCCCCCAGGCAGCGATCACCCGCCAGGCCCAGGCGGCGCTCGGTGATCAGGTCGACCGCCACGCGCTGCTCCAGCAACTCGATGTTCGGGCGCTTACGGGCTTGTTCGAGCAAGGTGGTGAAAATCGCCGCGCCGGTGGCGTCGGCCGCATGGATGATGCGTCGATGGCTGTGGCCGCCTTCGCGGGTCAGGTGGAATTCAAAACCGCCATCATCGACGCTGTAGTGTTCGTCGCGGGTGAACGGTACACCTTGCTCGATCAGCCATTCGATGGCTTCACGGCTGTGCTCGACGGTAAAGCGCACGGCCTCTTCGTTGCACAGGCCGCCGCCGGCATTGAGGGTGTCCTCGACATGCGACTGCACGGTGTCGGTGTCGTCGAGTACGGCAGCGACCCCGCCTTGGGCCCAGAAGGTCGAACCATTGGCCAGGTCGCCCTTGCTCAGCACGGCAATGCGCAAATGGCCGGGGAGGTTAAGTGCCAGGCTGAGACCGGCTGCGCCGCTGCCGATCACCAGGACATCATGTTGGAATTGTTGGCTCATGTCGGGACACTAGTAATCTTTGGAAAGGGCGCGGCACAATAGTCACGTGCAGATGGCAATGTGAAACTATCGTGAATGCTGGCCGGGCTGTCTTTATAGCAGCCTGCGGTAGCCAATTTCCATGCCACTTGGGGCGTTGCGTCAATCTTTCCGGGAACTTTCCGATACGGCCGGAAATCCTATGAAGGCTGTCCGCACGCCATAATTTGCCGCGGCGACGCGGGGCGGCAGCTCTATCCGGGCTGACACCTGCGTATTCGAATCCTGATTATCGACGCAGCGGGCCGTGACCGCGCCGCGTCTTCCGTGCGAGCCGACCAAGGGCCGCAGGAAACTTGCTTGGAGGGGAGAACTTTTGCGCAAAGCCCGAGTCTATGGTTGCAAGCCTGAACAAAGGCTGTTGCAACGCTCCTTCGAGTTCACTGAGGAGTGTTCATGCTAACCCAGGAAGAGGATCAGCAGCTTGTCGAGCGCGTGCAGCGCGGAGACAGGCGAGCGTTCGATCTGTTGGTGCTGAAGTATCAGCACAAGATTCTAGGGTTGATCGTGCGGTTCGTTCACGACACCCACGAGGCCCAGGATGTGGCACAGGAAGCCTTTATCAAGGCCTACCGTGCGCTTGGCAATTTCCGCGGTGACAGTGCGTTTTATACCTGGCTGTACCGCATCGCCATCAACACGGCGAAGAACTACCTGGTGTCCCGTGGAAGACGGCCACCAGACAGCGATGTGAGCTCCGAGGATGCGGAGTTTTACGACGGCGATCATGGTCTCAAGGATCTCGAGTCCCCAGAGCGCTCGTTGTTGCGGGATGAAATCGAAGGCACTGTCCATCGCACCATCCAGCAACTGCCCGAAGATTTGCGCACGGCACTGACCCTGCGTGAGTTCGATGGGTTGAGTTACGAAGACATTGCCAGCGTCATGCAATGTCCGGTGGGTACCGTGCGCTCTCGAATCTTCCGCGCTCGGGAGGCCATAGACAAAGCCCTGCAGCCGTTGTTGCAGGAAACCTGAGACAGCGGCGACAGCCAAGAGAGGAACCGCCATGAGTCGTGAAGCTTTGCAGGAATCGCTGTCCGCGGTGATGGATAACGAAGCGGACGAACTGGAATTGCGTCGGGTGTTGAACGCCGTCGACGATGCCGAAACCCGTGCCACCTGGTCGCGTTACCAGGTAGCCCGCGCAGCCATGCACAAGGAACTGCTGCTGCCCAAGCTGGATATCGCCTCGGCGGTCTCCGCCGCGCTGGCCGACGAAGCCGTGCCGGCCAAGGTCAAGCAGGGCCCGTGGCGCAGCATTGGCCGCCTGGCCGTGGCTGCCTCGGTCACCGTTGCGGTACTGGCTGGTGTGCGCATGTACAACCAGGACGAGATCACCGGTGCCGAGCTGGCTGCCCAGCAGCCTGCACAGCAAGGCCTGACCATGCCACAAAGTCAGGGCCCGGCGGTTTTGGCAGGCTATAGTGAAAGCAGTGAGCAACCGACCGGGCCGATGGCCAACGGCGTGCTGCAGAACCAGGCCGGCTGGGATCAGCGTCTGCCAGGCTATCTGCGCCAGCACGCGCAGGAATCCGCGCTCAAGGGCACTGAAACCGCCCTGCCGTATGCCCGCGCCGCCAGCCTGGAAAACCGCTAAGTAAGGAGGATCATGCGCGCGCTACCTCTCCTGTCGCTGCTGATAGGCAGCTGCATGACGGTGCCAGCGTTGGCAGCCAACTCCTCGCCCGAGGCGAGCGAATGGTTGAACAAGCTGGCACAGGCCGAGCAGAAGCAGAGTTACCAGGGCTCCTTCGTCTACGAACGTAACGGCAGCTTCTCTTCCCACGATATCTGGCATCGCGTTCAGGACGGCAAGGTCAGCGAGCGGCTTCTGCAGCTCGATGGCACCGCCCAGGAAATCGTGCGCGTGGATGGCAAGGTGCAGTGCGTCAGTGGTGCCTTGGCGAGCAGGGTAGGTAACCCTCCCGATTCTGCACAGCGTTCGCTCGATCCCCTCAAGCTGATGAGCTGGTACGACCTGGGTGTGGCGGGCAAGTCCCGGGTCGCTGACCGCGACGCCGTGATTGTCACGCTGACGCCGCGTGACCAGCACCGTTATGCATTCGAGCTCCACCTGGACCGCCGTACCGGCCTGCCGCTGCGCTCATTGATGCTCAATGACAAGGGGCAATTGCTCGAACGCTTCCAGATGACCCGCCTGGACACCGACGACCTGCCTACCGACCAGGAACTGCAAGCCAGTGCTGCGTGCAAGCCGGTCGAGCGGGCGGCCAGTACCACCACCGAAGCGGTTGCCGGTTGGCGTTCGGACTGGCTGCCGCCGGGGTTCGAACTGATCAACAGCACGGTGCGCCGCGACCCTGAGCGCAACAGTTCGATCAGCAGCCTGATGTATGACGATGGTCTGGCCCGATTCTCGGTGTTCCTCGAGCCCGTGAAGGATGATGCCGGTGCCGATGTGCGCACCCAGCTTGGCCCGACCTCGGCCGTTTCGCGCCGGCTGAACACGCCCAAGGGCAAGGTGCAGGTCACCGTGGTCGGCGAAATTCCGCTGGGTACGGCAGAACGTATCGCGCTGTCGATGCGCCCTCAGGATGCCCAGGCGCGCCAGTGACGGCGCGCCTTTGCGGGTCTCATCAAGGGCAATGCACAGGCGAACGGACACGCGGCTGAAATGAAATTAAAGCATTGTCATTTGCAATCCTTCGGCAAATTTTCTATAGGTCAGGCTTCTAGGAGTCTGGCCTTTCCTGCTTTGTGCAGGGCAATTTCCAACTACCGCTCGTTGTGACGGGAGCCGTATGTCAATACCACGCTTGAAATCCTACCTAACGATGTTCGCCGCCGTGCTGATGCTCGGCCAGGTGCTCAGCGCCCAGGCCGATGAAGCCCTGCCGGACTTTACCACCCTGGTCGAGCAGGCCTCGCCGGCCGTGGTCAACATCAGCACCAAGCAAAAGCTGCCGGACCGCGTCGCCTCCGGGCAGATGCCGGACCTCGAAGGCCTGCCGCCGATGTTCCGCGAGTTCTTCGAGCGCAACATGCCGCAGCAGCCGCGTTCGCCGCGCGGTGACCGTCAGCGCGAGGCCATGTCGCTGGGTTCGGGCTTCATCATTTCCAGCGACGGCTATGTACTGACCAACAATCACGTGGTTGCCGATGCCGACGAGATCATCGTCCGCCTGTCGGACCGCAGCGAGCTGCAGGCCAAGCTGATCGGCACCGACCCGCGCACCGACGTGGCCCTGCTCAAGGTCGAGGGCAAGAACCTGCCGACCGTCAAGCTGGGTGATTCCGAGAAGCTCAAGGTCGGTGAGTGGGTGCTGGCCATCGGTTCGCCATTCGGCTTCGACCACTCGGTGACCAAAGGCATCGTCAGTGCCAAGGGCCGGACCCTGCCCAACGACACCTATGTGCCGTTCATCCAGACCGACGTGGCCATCAACCCGGGTAACTCCGGTGGCCCGCTGTTCAACATGAAGGGCGAAGTGGTGGGTATCAACTCGCAGATATTCACCCGCTCCGGCGGCTTCATGGGCCTGTCCTTCGCCATCCCGATCGACGTGGCCATCGATGTGTCCAACCAGCTGAAGAAAGACGGCAAGGTCAGCCGCGGCTGGCTGGGCGTGGTGATTCAGGAGGTCAATAAGGACCTGGCTGAATCGTTCGGCCTCGACAAGCCCGCCGGTGCCCTGGTGGCGCAAGTACTGGAAAACGGCCCGGCAGCCAAGGGCGGCCTGCAGGTGGGTGACGTGATCCTGAGCATGAACGGCCAGCCGATCGTCATGTCGGCCGACCTGCCGCACCTGGTCGGCAGCCTGAAGGACGGCGAGAAGGCCAAGCTCGAGATCATCCGCAATGGCAAGCGCCAGACCCTGGACGTCGCCGTCGGCCCGATGCCGGATGACGATGCCGACATCACGGCCGGTACCGGCCCTGAAGGCAGCGCCGAGCGCAACAGCAACCGCCTGGGCGTGTCCGTGTCGGACCTGACCGCTGAGCAGAAGAAGACCCTGGAGCTCAAGGGCGGCGTGGTCATCAAGGAAGTTCAGGACGGCCCGGCAGCGATGATCGGTCTGCGTCCGGGTGACGTGATCAGCCACCTGAACAACCAGGCGGTCGCGTCGGCCAAGCAGTTCACCGAAATCGCCAAGGACCTGCCGAAGAACCGCTCGGTGTCGATGCGCGTGCTGCGTCAGGGGCGTGCCAGCTTCATCACCTTCAAACTCGCTGAATAAGCGGACTCACAGGTAGGAAAGGGCAGCTTCGGCTGCCCTTTTTCATGAAAGTTCACAATTACGGGGGCGAATGCTGTGTACAGTCCGATAGAGGAATCTCCCATATCCCAGCAGCTTAAGGTACAATTCCCGGCTATTTTTCGGCGGGCGTCCGGCTCGCAGCCTTTTCCGAGTGTTGACCCGTGAGTGATTTGAGTCATATCCGCAATTTCTCCATCATCGCCCACATCGACCATGGCAAGTCGACGCTGGCCGACCGTTTCATTCAAATGTGCGGTGGCCTGTCGGCGCGCGAAATGGAAGCCCAGGTACTGGACTCCATGGACCTGGAGCGCGAACGCGGTATCACCATCAAGGCCCACAGCGTCACGCTCAACTACAAGGCGCAAGACGGCAAGGTCTATCAGCTGAACTTCATTGACACCCCCGGCCACGTCGACTTCACCTACGAAGTTTCGCGTTCGCTGGCGGCCTGTGAAGGTGCGCTGCTGGTGGTGGACGCCGGCCAGGGCGTCGAAGCCCAGTCCGTGGCCAACTGCTACACCGCCATCGAGCAGGGCCTGGAAGTCATGCCGGTGCTGAACAAGATGGACCTGCCCCAGGCCGATCCAGACCGTGTGAAGGACGAGATCGAGAAAATCATCGGCATCGACGCCACCGACGCCGTGGCCTGCAGCGCCAAGAGCGGCATGGGCGTGGACGAGGTGCTCGAGCGCCTGGTGCAGACCATCCCTGCGCCGGAAGGCGATATCGAGGCGCCACTGCAGGCGCTGATCATCGACTCCTGGTTCGACAACTACCTGGGCGTGGTCTCGCTGGTGCGTGTGCGCCATGGCCGTGTCAAGAAAGGCGACAAGATCCTGGTCAAGTCCACCGGCAAGGTGCACCTGGTCGACAGCGTCGGTGTGTTCACCCCGAAGCACACCCAGACCGCCGACCTGAAGGCCGGTGAAGTGGGCTTCATCATTGCCAGCATCAAGGACATTCACGGTGCCCCGGTCGGTGACACCCTGACCCTGTCCACGACCCCCGAGGTCGAAGTGCTGCCAGGCTTCAAGAAGATCCAGCCGCAGGTCTACGCCGGCCTGTTCCCGGTCAGCTCCGACGACTTCGAGGACTTCCGCGACGCCCTGCAGAAGCTGACCCTCAACGACTCGTCGCTGCAATACATGCCGGAAAGCTCCGACGCCCTGGGCTTCGGCTTCCGCTGCGGCTTCCTCGGCATGCTGCACATGGAGATCATCCAGGAGCGCCTGGAGCGCGAATACGACCTGGACCTGATCACCACCGCGCCAAGCGTGATCTACGAGCTCGAACTGAAGACCGGCGAAACCATCGTCGTCGACAACCCGTCGAAGCTGCCGGACGTCTCGGCGGTGGCCGATTTCCGCGAGCCGATCGTCACTGCGACCATCCTGGTGCCGCAGGAGCACCTGGGCAACGTCATCACCCTGTGCATCGAGAAGCGTGGCGTGCAGCGCGACATGCAGTTCCTCGGCAGCCAGGTGCAGGTGCGCTATGACATGCCGATGAACGAAGTGGTACTGGACTTCTTCGACCGCCTGAAGTCGACCAGCCGCGGCTATGCTTCGCTGGACTATCATTTCGATCGCTACCAGTCGGCCAACCTGGTCAAGCTGGACGTACTGATCAACGGCGACAAGGTCGATGCCCTGGCATTGATCGTGCACCGCGACAACGCGGCCTACAAAGGCCGTGCGTTGACCGAGAAGATGAAGGAGCTGATCCCTCGGCAGATGTTCGACGTGGCGATCCAGGCTGCCATTGGTGGCCAGATCATCGCGCGGACGACCGTCAAGGCGCTCAGAAAGAACGTACTGGCCAAGTGCTACGGTGGTGACGTCAGCCGTAAGAAGAAACTGCTGGAGAAGCAGAAGGCCGGTAAGAAACGCATGAAACAGGTGGGCAACGTGGAGATTCCACAGGAAGCCTTCCTCGCCGTGCTCAGGTTGGATAGCTAGGTCCTATGTCGCTAAATTTCCCGCTGTTGCTAGTCATCGCCGTCTTCGTCTGCGGTCTGCTGGGCTTGATCGATCTGCTGTTCCTGGCTCCGCGCCGGCGGGCAGCGATCGCCAACTACCAGGGCAGCGTCACCCAGCCAGAAATGGCGGTGGTCGAGCGCCTGAGCAAAGAACCGCTGCTGGTCGAGTACGGCAAGTCGTTCTTCCCGGTGCTGTTCATCGTGCTGGTGCTGCGCTCGTTCCTGGTCGAGCCGTTCCAGATCCCTTCGGGGTCGATGAAACCGACCCTGGAAGTGGGCGATTTCATCCTGGTGAACAAGTTCTCCTACGGCATCCGCCTGCCGGTGATCGACAAGAAGGTCATCGAGGTCGGTGACCCGCAACGCGGCGATGTGATGGTGTTCCGCTACCCGAGCGACCCGAACGTCAACTACATCAAGCGTGTGGTCGGCCTGCCAGGCGACAAGATCAGCTACACCAGCGACAAGCGGCTGTTCGTCAACGGCCAGCCGATCGCCGAGCAGCTGGTCGGCGCCGAGCCAGGTACCTTGGGCAGCGCCGAGCTGTACAAGGAAAAACTCGGCGAAGCCGAGCACCTGATCCGCAAGGAGATGACCCGTTATCGCATGCCGCCGGACCAGCAATGGACCGTGCCGGCCGGCCATTACTTCATGATGGGCGACAACCGCGACAACTCCAACGACAGCCGCTACTGGGATGACCCGAAAATCCCTAAAGAGCTGCACGGCATGGTTCCGGACCGGAACATCGTCGGCAAGGCCTTCGCGGTGTGGATGAGCTGGCCAGAGCCAAAACTCAGCCACTTGCCCAACTTGTCGCGGGTTGGCCTGATCCATTGATACCCTTCGGCGCTGTCTTGCAGACAGCGCCGAATGCATTTCTGACATAGGCTGTGTTCTCAAGGAACGAGAGATTCGCCGCTCGCCGCGACGGACCACAGCCCAACAGTCTTTCAGGATGTTGATTTGAACAACGCGTTGAACAACCAACGGGTGGCTGCATGAGTGCTTCCCTTGCCCGTCTCGAGCGCAAGCTCGGCTACACCTTCAAGAACCAGGAGCAGATGCTGCTGGCCCTGACTCACCGCAGCTATGCCGGGCGCAACAACGAGCGTCTGGAGTTCCTCGGTGACGCCATTCTCAACTTTGTCGCCGGCGAGGCGCTGTTCGAGCGCTTCCCGCAGGCCCGCGAAGGCCAGCTGTCGCGTCTGCGTGCCCGCCTGGTGAAGGGCGAGACCCTGGCCCGCCTGGCCCGTGGTTTCGACCTGGGTGATTACCTGCGCCTTGGCTCCGGTGAGCTCAAGAGCGGTGGTTTCCGCCGTGAGTCGATCCTGGCTGACGCCCTGGAAGCGCTGATCGGCGCCATTTATCTGGACGCGGACATGCAGACCGCGCGCGAGCGAGTCCTCGCCTGGCTGACCGACGAGTTCGAAGGCCTGACCCTGGTCGACACCAACAAGGACCCGAAAACCCGCCTGCAGGAGTTCCTGCAATCGCGCAGCTGCGAGCTGCCGCGTTACGAGGTGGTCGACATCCAGGGCGAACCGCACTGCCGTACCTTCTTCGTCGAATGCGAAGTGGTGCTGCTGAACAACAAGAGCCGTGGCCAGGGCGTCAGCCGGCGTATCGCCGAGCAGGTCGCCGCCGCTGCTGCATTGATCGCCCTGGGCGTGGAGAATGGCAATGACTGATAACAATCCGACCCGCTGCGGTTACGTGGCCATCGTCGGCCGCCCGAACGTGGGCAAATCGACCTTGCTCAACCACATCCTCGGCCAGAAGCTGGCGATTACCTCGCGCAAGCCGCAGACCACCCGCCACAATATGCTCGGCATCAAGACCGAGGGTGACGTGCAGGCGATCTACGTCGACACCCCGGGCATGCACAAGGCCAACGACAAGGCCTTGAACCGCTACATGAACCGCAACGCCTCGGCGGCCCTGAAAGACGTCGACGTGGTGATCTTCGTGGTCGACCGCACCAAGTGGACCGACGAGGACCAGCTGGTGCTGGAGCGCGTGCAGTACGTGACCGGCCCGCTGATCATTGCGGTCAACAAGACCGACCGCATGGAAGAAAAGGCCGAGTTGATCCCGCACCTGCAGTGGCTGCAGGAACAACTGCCGAACGCCGAAGTGATGCCGATTTCCGCGCAGCAGGGCCACAACCTGGAAGCGCTGGAAGCCCAGATCGCCAAGCACCTGCCGGAAAACGATCACTTCTTCCCGGAAGACCAGATCACCGACCGCAGCAGCCGCTTCCTCGCCGCCGAACTGGTGCGCGAGAAGATCATGCGCCAGCTGGGTGCCGAGCTGCCGTACCAGATCACCGTGGAAATCGAAGAGTTCAAGCAGCAGGGCCATGTACTGCACATCCATGCACTGATCCTGGTCGAGCGTGATGGCCAGAAGAAGATCATCATCGGTGACAAGGGCGAGCGCATCAAACGCATTGGCTCTGAAGCGCGCAAGGACATGGAAGTGCTGTTCGACTCCAAGGTCATGCTCAACCTCTGGGTCAAGGTCAAAGGCGGCTGGTCCGACGACGAACGCGCCCTGCGTTCGCTGGGCTACGGCGACCTCTAAACTTCTGCGCGGCCCTTTGTAGGAGCGGCCTTGTGTCGCGAAAGGGTCGCGTAGCGGCCCCAGGATTTCGACGGATACACAGATTTTTGGGCTGCTTCGCAGCCCTTTCGCGACACAAGGCCGCTCCTACAAAGGTTGCGTCTGGCACGGTCTCAGAGACTGAAAATGGATCAACCCATCCCGCAGCCGGCCTACGTCCTGCACAGCCGCGCCTACAAGGAAACCAGTGCGCTGGTGGACTTCTTCACGCCGCAGGGCCGCCTGCGTGCGGTGCTTCGCCGTGCGCGCGGCAAGGGTGGCAGCCTGGTGCGGCCGTTCGTTCCGCTGGAGGTGGAGCTGTTCGGCAAAGGTGAGCTAAAGAACGTCAGGCGCCTGGACACTGTGGGCATTGCTGCGTGGCTGCATGGTGACGCGCTGTTCAGCGGCCTCTACCTCAATGAACTGCTGATGCGCCTGCTGCCCGCCGAGGCGCCGCAGCCCGAGCTGTTCGAGCATTACGCCCTGACCCTGCAGGCCTTGGCTGCGGGAAGGCCGCTGGAACCGCTGTTGCGCTCCTTCGAGTGGCGGCTGCTGGAGGACCTGGGCTACACCTTTTCCCTCAGCCACGACGTCAACGACGACCCGATCGAAGCTGACGGCCTGTACCGCCTGCGGGTCGATGCCGGCCTCGAACGCGTGCACCTGGCCCAGCCAGGGTTGTTCAATGGCACCGAGCTGCTGGCACTGGCCCAGGCTGACTGGGATGCCCCTGGCGCCTTGCTGGCGGCCAAGCGCCTGATGCGCCAGGCACTGGCGGTACACCTGGGGGCAAAACCGCTGGTCAGCCGGGAACTGTTTCGCAAGCGCTGAGCACGTCGTATGCTGTGTGGCTCAAACTTCAGGAGAGCCTTTCGTGACTCACAGCAACCGCATGCTTCTCGGCGTCAACATCGACCACGTGGCAACCCTGCGCCAGGCCCGCGGCACACGCTACCCTGACCCGGTCAAGGCTGCGCTGGATGCCGAGGAAGCGGGCGCCGACGGCATCACCGTGCACCTGCGTGAAGACCGCCGGCATATCCAGGAGCGCGACGTGGTGGTGCTCAAGGACGTGCTGCAGACACGCATGAACTTCGAAATGGGCATCACCGAAGAGATGATGGCCTTTGCCGAAAAAATCCGCCCGGCGCATATCTGCCTGGTCCCCGAGACTCGCCAGGAGCTGACCACCGAAGGCGGTCTGGACGTGGCTGGCCAGGAGGCACGGATCAAGGCGGCGGTCGAGCGCCTGTCGCGTACCGGTGCTGAAGTGTCGCTGTTCATCGATCCTGACGAGCGGCAGATCGAGGCTTCGCGCCGTGTCGGCGCCCCAGCCGTCGAGCTGCACACCGGGCGTTATGCCGATGCCGAAACACCGACCGAAGTGGCCGAGGAACTGCAGCGCATCGCTGATGGCGTGGCGTTTGGCGTGGGCCAGGGGCTGATCGTCAATGCCGGCCATGGCCTGCACTACCACAACGTCGAGGCGGTGGCGGCGATCAAGGGCATCAATGAACTGAACATTGGCCATGCGCTGGTGGCGCATGCACTGTTCGTCGGCTTCAAGGCTGCCGTGGCCGAGATGAAGGCGCTGATTGTCGCGGCTTCGCGCTGATTCATCGGCGGCCTGCACCGGCCTCTTCGCGGGCAAGCCCGCGAAGAGGCCGGTGCAGGTAACGCCTTACTCAGCTCGAAACACCAAGGTAAACCGGGTTGGCCCTGAAAGGTTGCTGCTGACCTCGACCCACCCCCCATGCAACTGCATGATCGACTTCACGATCGCCAATCCCAACCCCGTCCCGCCCTCCAGCCGCGAACGCCCCGACCCCACCCGGTAAAAGCGCTCGAACAACTGCGGCCAATGTTCTTCGGCAATCCCCGGCCCCTGATTCTCCACCCACACCAGGACCTCGCTGCCCTGGCGCTCGATGCCCAGTTTTACAACCTGACCCTCAGGCCCATGCCGTATGGCATTGCTCAACAGGTTCGACAGCGCCCGCTGGAACATCAAACGGTCCGCCAGCGCCGTCCCCCAGCCCTGCAAGCGCAGCTCGATACCCTTCAGCTCGGCACTGAAGGCAAACAACTCGCTCACCTGCGCCGCTTCATCCGCCAACGCCAGCGGCTTGAGCGCCACCTGCGCCTGGGGCTGGCTGACCTGGGCGAGGAACAGCATGTCGTTGATGATGCGGTTGAGCCGGGTCAGTTCCTCGATGCTGTCTTCCAGCACTTCCCGGTAGTTTGCGCTATCGCGCTCGCGCGCCAGGGTGACCTGGGCCTTGCCCATCAGGTTGCCCAGCGGGGTACGCAGTTCATGGGCCAGGTCGTCGGAGAACTGCGACAGCTGGCGCACACCCTGATCCAGGCGGTCGAGCATCACATTGATACTGCGCGCCAGCTCTGCCAGCTCCAGCGGCAACCCGGTGGCGGGCAGCCGGTGTTGCAGGTCCTGGGTGGAGACCTGCCCGGCGATGCGGCGGAAGTGGCGCAGTGGCTTCAGGCCGCGTTGCATCAACCACCAGGCGCCAGCGCCGATCAGCAGCAACAGCACCGGCAGGGCCAGCAGGGTGGAGTGCAGATAGGCCTGAAGCAGGGCATGGTCGTCGGCCCGGTTGAGCGACATCATCACCCGCACCGGGGTGTCGTCACGCAGGCGCATCTGCCGGGTCACGGTGAGGATCTGGTTGCCGTTGCTGTCGCGCCATTCGTGGTAGTTCAGCCGTGAATCGGTATGCAATTCGCCAACCCGGGACTCCAGCGCAGGGCCGAGGCTGAGCAGGTGCGGGTGGCGGCCCTCAAGGGCCAGTACGCTCAGGCTGAGGTTGTCGTGGCCCATCACCAGGTCGAGCAACGGATGGGCGCGGTTGCCAAGGTCCTCACTGCGCAGGTCGACCCGCAGGTTGTGCTCCACCTGCAACATCTTGCGCGCGAGGTCCTTGCGGGCACGGCTGTCCAGTTCGTGGTCGAGGGCGAACACCGCCAGGCAGGCGAGCAGCAAGACCAGGGCGGCGCCCATCAGGGTCATGCTCAGGCCCAGGCGCAGCGACAGGCTGGCGTGCTTCAAACGCGGGCCTCGAGGACATAACCGACGCCGCGCAGGGTATGGATCAGCTTGTCGTCAAACGGGTCGTCGATCTTCGCCCGCAGCCGGCGGATCGAGACTTCGACCACATTGGTGTCGCAATCGAAGTTCATGTCCCACACCAGCGAGATGATCTGCGTGCGCGACAGCACTTCGCCGCTCTGGCGCATCAACAGGTGCAGCAGGGCGAACTCCTTGGCGGTCAGGTCGATGCGCTTGCCGGCGCGGTAGGCACGGTGGCGGCCTGGGTCCAGTTCCAGGTCGGCGACGCGCAGGGTGCTGGGTTGCAGTTGCTGGTCGTTACGGCGCAGCAGGCTGCGAATACGGGCCAGCAACTCAGGGAATTCGAACGGTTTGAGCAGGTAGTCATCTGCGCCCAGGTCCAGGCCTCTGACCCGGTCTGACAGGCGACCATGGGCGGTCAGCATCATGATCCGCGTGGCCGACTCGGCGCGCAGGCGCTGCAGCACCGTCCAGCCGTCCAGTTCGGGCAGGTTGACGTCGAGGATGATCAGGTCGTAGGGCTGTTGGCGCGCCAGGTGCAGGCCGTCGGTGCCGGTGTGGGCGCAGTCGACCACATAGCCGTTTTCGCGCAGGCCCTGTTGCAGGTAGTCGGCGGTACGCAGTTCGTCCTCGATGATCAGTAGACGCATGGGTAGGCTCGGTAGGCGGGAAAGGGCAGGATTTTCAGGCCTGTAGGGGCTTCAGGGTCAAGCAGCAGGATGTTACGGCATGCGTATGGCCCATCGGCGCAGATAACGGATTTGTAATTCTGGTGTTATCTGGCTGTCTGTCAGGGCCACATTGCAAGACTGTAATGCCCGCCTCACCTTGGCGTTAGCTGCCGGTGGATACGATTGCCCTGTCTGATCGGTTATCAACGAGGCAAGCACCATGAACCTGAGCAAATACCTGCTGCTGGCGACCCTCGCCCTGGGCAGCGCCAGTGTCTACGCCGAAGGCGGCGCCGAACGTTCCCAGCAATTCTGGCAAGCGTTCCGCCAGGATCAGGAGCGCCTGCACGGCGACAAGCAACAGGCCATCGCCGAGCGTGAGCGCAAGGCGCAGCAGAAGGCCCGCGAGGTGGCCAAGGATTGAGGCAACAGCAGCTGTGCCGGCACTGCTCCCCGGCACAGGTGTGATTCGGGCGTCCACATGGACGCCTTTTTTATTTGCGCGCCAGCAGGGTGGCGCGGCGCGGGGCGGGCAGACCTTCGATGGTCTTGCTGTGGTCGTTCGGGTCGAGGAAGTCGCCCAGCGACTGGTAGCGCATCCATTCGGTGCTGCGCTGTTCCTCCACGCTGGTGACGCTCACATCCACGCAGCGCACGTCAGTGAAGCCGGCACGGCGCAACCAGCGCTCCAGGGCCGGCACCGACGGCAGGTACCAGACGTTGCGCATCTGCGCGTAACGGTCTTCGGGCACCAGTACCTGGTTTTCATCGCCCTCGATCACCAGGGTTTCCAGCACCAGCTCGCCGCCTTTGACCAGGCAGTCCTTGAGCGCCAGCAGGTGCTCGATGGGCGAGCGGCGGTGGTAGAACACGCCCATGGAGAACACCGTGTCGAAGCCTTCAAGGTTGGCAGGCAGCTCTTCCAGGGCGAATGGCAGATGCCAGGCGGGCAGTTCGGGCAGGTATTGCTGCACCGCCTGGAACTGGCAGAAGAACAGCCAGTTGGGGTCGACGCCGATGACCATGTCGGCGCCGGCACCGAGCATGCGCCACTGGTAGTAACCGTTGCCGCAGCCGACATCGAGTACGCGCTTGCCCTTGAGGTCGAGGTGCGGGCCGACCCGCGACCACTTCCAGTCCGAACGCCATTCGGTGTCGACATGCACGCCGAACAGGTCGAACGGCCCCTTGCGCCAGGGCGACAGGCCCATCAGCGCCTGGCGCATCTGCGCGCGGGTGGCGTCATCGCATTCGCAATCCAGGCGCAGGCCGTCAGCCAGGTCGATTTCGCTGGGCTGCAGGGCTGGCAGTGCGTCGAGCGCGCCGCGCCAGCGGTCGAGGTCGCCGTGGCCTTTTTCCAGCTTGGCTTCCAGTTGTGCTTGCAGGCCCTGGGACCAGGAAGCCAGGGGCGTGCCCGCCAGGCGGCGGACGAGGGGGGACAGATCGATCATGGCAGGGCTATCAGCGAGGCAAAGTTGAGGCATTGGAACCACGGCACCACCTTGGTGAAACCGGCCGCGTGCAGGCGTTCCTTATGGGCTTGCAGGGTGTCGGGCTTCATCACGTTCTCGATGGCGCTGCGCTTCTGGGCGATTTCCAGTTCGCTGTAGCCATTGGCCCGCTTGAAGTCCAGGTGCAGTTCGTTGAGCAGTGACTGTTCCTCGTCATCGGCGAAACGCAGTTTCTCCGAGAGGATCAGCGCGCCGCCGGGCAGCAGTGCCTGGCGGATCTGGCCGAGCAGCGCCAGGCGTTGTTCCGGGGCAATGAACTGCAGGGTGAAGTTCATCGCCACCACCGAGGCCGGTTCGAAGGGCAGGGTGAGGATGTCGGCTTCCAGCACGTCGACCGGCAGCAGTTCCTGGAACATCGAGTCCTGGGCGGTGAGGTACTGGCGGCAACGCTCGACCATGGCGGCGGAATTATCCACCGCGATCACCCGGCAGCCATCGCTGCGCACATGGCGGCGCAGCGCCTGGGTGACGGCACCCAGGGAGGCGCCCAGGTCGTATAGCGCGGTGTTTGGCTGGGCAAAACGCGCGGCCAGCACGCCGAGGTTTTCGACGATGGTCGGGTAACCGGGCACCGAGCGCTTGATCATGTCCGGGAACACGCGCACCACGTCTTCGTTGAACACGAAGTCGGGGACTTGCTCCAGAGGTTGGGCGAAAAGGCGGTCGGGTTGTTTGCTCACGGTGAATCCAGGCGGCTGGCGATATGCAGGGCCGGCATTCTAGCCAAACCGCGGCCAGGATGCATGGTTGGCTGACCAGCGCTGCCCGGTCAGTTGACCCGGATGGCGCAATCGAAGGTCTGTACCGGGCGCACTTCCGGCGCCCAGGGCTGCTGATAGACCAGCACCAGGTGGCCTTCACCGGCGGTGCGGGCCTGGTAGCGCCAGGTCGAGATGCCCGAGCTGCCGACGATACCGGCGTCCTCGGGGGCACTGTAGACCTCTGGGCCAAGGCTTTGCAGCACGTTGGATGCAGGGTTCTGCACCAGCCAGCGGTAGCCGGTGGTGGGGTTGCTGGGTAGGGTCAGGGTGAGGCTCTGGCCGACCTGCAGGCGCTTGGGGCATTCGCTTTCGGCGTCCAGTTCGACGGTTTGCCTGGGTTGCTGGGCGCAGGCGGCGAGCAGGGCGAGGCTCAGGGGAACGAGCAGACGAGGGGCGGTCATGGTGGCTCCGAAGGCTGGCGATGGCCTGAGGATACCCGATGACCAGCGGAAATTGTGCTGGCTGTGCGGGCCTCTTCGCGGGTTTGCCCGCGAAGAGGCCGGTGCAGGTCAGAACAGCACTTTGGCCACGTCAGCGAAGCGCTTGGCAAAATGCACGGTCAAGCCTTCGCGCAGGTAGTCCGGCAGCTCTTCGTAGTCACCGCGATTGGGTTCGGGCAGGATCAGCTCGAAGATCTTCTGCCGTCGCGCCGCGATTACCTTCTCGCGCACGCCGCCAATTGGCAGCACCTGGCCGGTCAAGGTCAGTTCGCCAGTCATGGCGACACCCTTTTTCGGCGCCTGGTCACGGGCCAGGGACAGCAGGGCGCTGGCCATGGTCACCCCGGCACTGGGGCCATCCTTGGGCGTGGCGCCCTCGGGCACGTGCAAGTGAATGAAGGCTTCGTTGAAATAGCCAGGTGTGCCCCCGAACTGCTTCAGGTTCGAGCTGATGTAGCTGTAGGCGATTTCCGCCGATTCCTTCATCACGTCACCCAGTTGCCCGGTGAGTTTCAGCCCGCGGTTGAGGCTGTGGATGTGGGTGGCCTCGATCGGCAGGGTCGCACCGCCCATGCTGGTCCAGGCAAGGCCGGTGATCACGCCCTTGCCAGCCAGCACCTGCTCGCTGCGGAACACCGGCATGCCCAGGGCGGGCTCCAGGTCCTTGGTGCCAATCTTGAGTTTGGCGTCAGGGTCTTCCAGCAGCTTGACCACAGCCTTGCGCACCAGCTTGCCCAGCTGTTTCTCCAGCTGGCGCACCCCGGCTTCACGGGCATAGCCCTCGATCACCGTGCGCAGGGCGCTGTCGCTGATGCTCAGGCTGGTCTTGGCCACGCCGGCCTTGTCCAGCTGTTTGGGCCACAGGTGGCGCTTGGCGATGGCCAGCTTTTCTTCGGTGATGTAGCCGGACAGGCGGATCACTTCCATGCGGTCGAGCAACGGCCCGGGGATCGAGTCGAGGGTGTTGGCCGTGCACACGAACAGCACCTTGGACAGGTCCAGGCGCAGGTCCAGGTAGTGGTCGAGAAAATCGACGTTCTGCTCCGGGTCGAGGGTTTCCAGCAGCGCCGAGGCCGGGTCGCCCTGGTAGCTCTGGCCCATCTTGTCGATCTCGTCGAGCATGATCACCGGGTTCATCACTTCGACGTCCTTCAGCGCCTGCACCAGCTTGCCCGGCTGGGCGCCGATGTAGGTGCGGCGGTGGCCCTTGATCTCGGCCTCGTCGCGCATGCCGCCGACACTGAAGCGGTAGAACGGCCGGCCGAGGGACTCGGCGATGGACTTGCCGATGCTGGTCTTGCCCACCCCGGGCGGGCCCACCAGCAGCACGATCGAGCCGCTGATCTCGCCCTTCCAGGCGCCGACGGCGAGGAATTCTAGGATGCGCTCCTTGATGTCATCCAGGCCGGCGTGGTGCTGGTCGAGCACCTTGCGTGCATGCTTGAGGTCGAGCTTGTCCTTGCCGTACACGCCCCAGGGCAGGGCGGTTGCCCATTCCAGGTAATTGCGGGTGACGGCGTATTCGGGCGACCCGGTTTCGAGGATGGCCAGCTTGCCCATTTCTTCGTCGATGCGCTTTTTCGCCTGCTCAGGCAGGGTCTTGCCGGCAAGGCGCTGCTCGAACTGTTCGAGGTCGGCGCTGCGGTCGTCCTTGGTCAGGCCCAGCTCCTGCTGGATGACCTTGAGCTGCTCCTTGAGGAAGAACTCGCGCTGGTGCTCGCCGATCTGCCGGTTGACCTCGGCGGAAATCTCGTTCTGCAGGCGCGCGACCTCGACCTCCTTGCGCAGCATCGGCAGGACCTTCTCCATGCGCTTGAGCATGGGCACGCAATCGAGCACTTCCTGCAGCTGGTTGCCGGTGGCGGAGGTGAGGGCAGCGGCGAAGTCGGTGAGTGGCGACGGGTCGTTGGGGCTGAAGCGGTTGAGGTAGTTCTTCAGCTCTTCGCTGTACAGCGGGTTGAGCGGCAGCAGCTCCTTGATCGCATTGATCAGCGCCATGCCGTAGGCCTTGACCTCGTCGGTCGGCTCGGCCGGTTGGCGCGGGTACTCGACCTCGACCAGGTACGGCGGGCGATGGTGCTTGAGCCAGGTGCGGATGCGCACCCGGGTCAGGCCCTGGGCGACGAACTGCAATTTGCCGTTTTCGCGGCTGGCGTGGTGCACCTTGACCAGGGTGCCGTACTCCGGCAGGGCCGAGGTGTCGAAATGGCGGTGGTCTTCCGGCGGGGTATCCATGAAGAACAGTGCCAGCGAGTGGTGCTCGGTCTTGGCTACCAGGTCGAGGGTTTCGGCCCAGGGCTCTTCGTTGACGATCACCGGCAGCACTTGCGCTGGGAAGAACGGGCGGTTGTGGATCGGGATCACGTAGACCTTGTCCGGCAGCTGCTGGCCGGGCAGGGCGAGGGCGTGGCCGTGGCTGGTATCGGCCTGGGTGTCGGGCTGTTCGACTGCGCTGTGTTCGTCGGGTTGTTCCGGGAAATCCTGCTGGTCGCTCATGGGGCACCTGCGTGAATGACTATGGTGCTTAGATGGGGCGGGGGGGGATGGGTTTCAATGGTAGACGAAGGGCGCAGGGGGAGGGTTTCATCTTTGCAGGCCTGTACCGGCAGCATCGCCGGTACAGGTAATTGAGCCCCTTAGCGGGGCTCGCTGGCATTACTCAGCCAATTTGTAAGCGATGATGTAATCGCCCATTTTCGTGCCCAGCGAACCATGGCCGCCGGCAACGATCAGCACGTACTGCTTGCCGTCCTTGCCGGTATAGGTCATCGGCGTGGCCTGGCCACCCGCTGGCAGGCGGGCCTTCCACAGTTCCTTGCCGTTGTTCACGTCATAGGCGCGCAGGAACTGGTCGAGGGTGCCGCTGAGGAAGCCGACGCCGCCAGCAGTGACGATCGAACCGCCCATGCTCGGTACGCCCACCGGCATGCCGATCGGCACCGGCGTGCTGTCCCGGGTAGTGCCGTTTTTGCGCTTCCACACCACCTTGTTGGTGAACAGGTCGATGGCCGCCACATAACCCCAGGCGGGTGCCTGGCAGGGGATGCCGATCGGCGACATGAACGGGTGCATGGTCACTGCATAAGGCGCGCCTGTGTTTGGCTGCACACCGCTGGTCTCGCTTTCGCGCTTGCTGCCGGCGGCCACCTGCTCGCGCGGCACCATCTTCGACACGAAGGCCATGTAGTTGGGCGAGGTGAACAGCAGCTGGCGCACCGGGTCGACCGACACGCTACCCCAGTTGAACACGCCGACGTTGCCCGGGTAGATCAGGCTGCCCTGTTCGGACGGCGGGGTGTACTGGCCTTCGTAGCGCAGCTCGCGGAACTGGATGCGGCACAGCATCTGGTCGAACGGCGTGGCACCCCACATGGCCTTTTCGGTCAGCTCAGGGCCAAGCAGGTTGAGGTCGGAGCGGGCCTGGGTCGGTGCGGTATGGTCACCCTTGACCGCGCCTTGCGGGACCGGGATCTCGCGAATCGGCACGATCGGCGTGCCGTCACGACGGTCGAGCACGTACAGGCTGCCCTGCTTGGTCGGTACGATGATCGCCGGCTTGACGTCGTCCTTGGTCTTCAGGTGCACCAAGGTCGGCTGGCTGCCGACGTCCATGTCCCACAGGTCGTGGTGGGTGAACTGGTAGTTCCAGCGGGCCTTGCCGGTAGCAAGGTCCAGGGCGACCACACCGGCGCTGTACTTCTCGGCGCCCGGGGTACGGTCAGCGCCCCACTGGTCAGGGGTCTGGTTGCCCAGCGGCAGGTAGACCATCCCCAGGTCTTCGTCGACGCTGGCCAGCGACCACATGTTGGCCGAGTTGCGGCTGTACATCTTGCCCGGGGCCAGCGGCTTGGTGTCGTCCGGGTTGTTGCTGTCCCAGTTCCACACCAGGCGGCCGTCGTGTACGTCGTAGGCGCGGATCACGCCGGACGGTTCGTTGGTCGACTCGTTGTCGGTGACATGGCCGCCGATGATCACCAGGCTGCGGGTGATGGCCACGGGCGAGGTGGAGTAGTAGCCACCTGCGGTGAACGGGCCGATGCCGGTGGTCAGGTCGATCGCGCCCTGGTTGGCGAAGCCTTCGCAGACCTTGCCGTTGTCGGCGTTGATGGCGATCAGGCGGGCATCGGCGGTCGGCAGGTAGAGGCGGCGTGGGCAGGCCTGGGCCACGGCCTGGCCGGCGTCGGACACTTTCGGTGCCGGGCTGCCGTCGCGGCTGACGTAGCTGTTCTCGTCATAGTACGAGACGCCGCGGCAGGTCATGTGGGCGAAGCCCTTGAAGGTGCCGACCGGGGTCTTGATCTGCGGGTCGTAGCGCCAGATCTCGGCACCGGTGTCCGGGTCCAGGGCCAGCACCTTGCTGTGGGCGGTGCAGGCATAGAGCATGCCGTTGGCCTTCAGCGGGGTGTTTTCGTTGGTCAACTCGACCGGGTCGTTGTCGGTCGGCAGGTCGCCGGTGCGGATGCGCCAGGCTTCTTCCAGGCGGTAGGCGTTCTGCGGGGTGATCTGGCGCAGCGGGGAATAGCGGTCGCCGTGCTCGGTGCGGCCATAGGCCTGCCAGTCGCCATCCGGCATGGCCGGAGCGGCGCTGCCCATTTCGCTGTTGTCGCGGCCGAGTTCGCCAAACACTTCACCTGGGTGGGTGAACTGGCTGCCCAAGGCGCAGGCGCCCGAAGCCAGCACGGCAACGCTCAGCAGCGCGGTGTTGGCCTTGGCGGCAGGGCCGGTCAGCGGGCGACGGGCCCACGGCAGCAGCAGCACCACGCCGATGGCGAACCAGATGGCCAGGCGCGGCACCAATTGCCACCAGTCCAGGCCCACTTCGAGCATGGCCCAGACCGTGCTGCCCAGCAGCACCAGCCCATACAGGCCCAGGGCAATACGGCGCTTGGCCAGCAGCAAGGCGCCCGACAGGGCAAAGCCGATTCCGGCGATCAGGTAGTACAGCGATCCGCCCAGCTGGCTCAGTTTGA
Source organism: Pseudomonas sp. NPDC089422 (assembly GCF_044749405.1). NCBI lineage: Bacteria > Pseudomonadati > Pseudomonadota > Gammaproteobacteria > Pseudomonadales > Pseudomonadaceae > Pseudomonas > Pseudomonas sp. NPDC089422. The sequence goes on along the minus strand of NZ_JBIVHW010000004.1, from coordinate 115,908 downwards.
TGCCGCCGGCCAACAGGGCCAGGCCCATCAGCAACAGCAGCACGCCCATCAGGCGTGGCAGCCAGCGGGTTCCTTGGTTGGCACCGTCAGTGCTCATCGTAGGTTCTCCCTTTAGTGAAGGTGGTCAGTGTGAAAGTGGTCAGAACGTGCTTTGAATCTTCAGGCCGCCGATCAGCGCGCTATCGACCTGCGACACCCCGCCCGGATGGCGGATGTACTGCAGGTTCGGGCGCACTGTGAGCCAGTCGGCCAGGTGAATGCCGTAATAGAGTTCGGCGCTGTACTCGGTGTCTTGCACCGGCAGGTAGCCCGGGTTGTCGTAGTCGTCGAGGCCGGCCACCTGATTGGCCAGGCGGGCGTTCTTGCGGTAGGCCGGGTTGGCGTGCACGCGGGCGACGGCGAAGCCGATGTCGTCCTTGGCGCGGGCGTCGAGGGGGCCTTTGAATACCAGTCCAGCTTGAACATAGTTGTCGATGACATTGGTCTTCTTGTCGTGCACCGTGGCGTTGGCGAACAGGCTCAGGCCGCGCGACTGGTCGGACGCCAGCGAGGTGACCTGCTGCTGGGCCCCGAGCCACAAGCCGTGCTTGCTCGAACTGCTGCGGTAGGCGGCGCCGCTGAGGGCGGCCGGCTGGCCGTTGCTGTCCTTGAGAACATCCTGTGCCTTGGCATTACTGTAGTAGTAGCCGGCGCGATATTCCCCTTTCAGGCCATTCAGGCGCGGGCTCCATACCAGTTCGACAGGCATGACCGCGCCTTGGGTGCCGCTGCCGCTGAGCTTGAAGCCGTTGCCCGATTCGAGGTTGGACGGGTTCTGCTCATACACGCCAACCTGGGCGTACAGCTCAGGGTTGAGGTTGTAGCGAACGCGCATGGCCCATTGGCTGACCGGCCAGTTGTACCAGATGCCGCCGACCCAGTTGCCTACCTGCGAGCCGCAGAAGGCCAGGTTCTGGAAGTCGCAGGGGAAGCTGTTGAAATCCTCGCCTTCGCCGAATCGGCCGACTTTCACGTCCAGGGCGCCGTCGAGGTACTTTTGCTTGATCCACATTTGTGTCAGCCGCCAGGTTTCGCCACGGCCCCAGACTTCCTGGGCTGAAGTGAAGCCGCCGACCCGCGGGTCGTTGATGCGGTCATTGCTGATGTTGTCGCCGTGGCGCTCGGTGAGGGTCAGCTGGAACTCGGTGTCGTTCCAGCCGAGGATCTTCTCCAGGTCCAGGTGGCTGCCGAAGGTGAACTGGTCGCTGTAGCGTGCCGTGCGGTCATGGTCGTAGCCGCCGTGCAGGTTGCTGCCCATCTCGCCGGTGTAGCCGAGGGTGAAGTCGTAGCCTTTCTCCAGCAGCTCGGTACGGGTGCCACCCCAGTCGCCGAACATCCATGGGGAGTCCTTGGCGAAGGGTTCGCTGGCGCTGGCCGAGTTCGGCAGGCCGGCGGTGAGGGCAATGAGGGCGAAGCCGGTGTAGCGGGTGTTGGGCAGTTGGAACATGAGATAGCGCTATCTTTTGATTGTTGAGCAAACGGCAAGCGCACCGAGGAGCGTGCTCTTCGATGGAGTTGGCAATTGGGAATGCTGGGTGAAGCGATTCAGCTTGCGGCGGGGAGGATATAGGGGAAGTTGTAAGAAAAAAAGACAAATTGTCGCAGTTGATTATTGCTGAGCCGGTAACAGTCAGCTGAGAAAGGGGCTGCTGAGCAGCCCCACGCAGCTTAGAAGGTGGTGCGCAGTCCAACCTCCACGCTACGCCCCGGCGCAGGCGCGATATCCCGTAGGATCGAACTCGCATAGCGCACGGTCTGGTCGGTCAGGTTCTCGCCGCGCACGAAGGCCAGCCACTGGCTCTGACCAATGTCGAAGCGATAGCCGACGCTGGCTCCGAGTGTGGTGTAGCCGTCGGTGCTGGTCTCGTTCTCGGGCTTGCGATGCTGCGATGCGGCATGTTGCACATCGACGCGCGCCTGCCAACGGTCCAGTTCCCAGACCAGGCCACTGTTCAGGCGCAACGGTGCGATGCGCGGCAAGGGCTCGCCGCTGTCGAGGTTCTTGGCCCGGGTGTAGTCGCCGGACAGCTCCAGCGCGAAGCTGCCATAGCGGTTCTCGAGCAGCTTCCAGCGGTCCTGCGCCTCGATGCCGTAGAAGCGCGCACGCACGCCCTGGTACTGGTATTCGGGGAAGCCGTCATCGTCATGATCGTGATCATCCTCGTCATGGTCGTGATCATGGCCTTCCCGCAGGTTACCCGTGCCGATCAGGCCGATGTAGTTGCGGAAGTGGCTGTAGAACACCCCGATGCTGCCCTTGTGCGTGCCATTGTCGAATCGCAGGGCCAGGTCGGCGGAAATGGCCTTTTCCTTGTTCAGGCTGGCATCACCGACTTCATATGCGCCAGTGGCGACGTGGGCGCCGTTGGCATAAAGCTCGTAGAACGTCGGGGCGCGCTCGGTGTAGCCGAGATTGGCCGCCAGCGACCAGATCGGGTCGAGCTGGTACACCGCGCCTGAGGACAGGCTGAAGGCGTTGAAGCTGTTGGCGCTGTCGGCGTCGACGAAGTTCTCGTTGCCCTTGGCATCGGGGTCGACGCGGGTGTGTTCCAGGCGAGCGCCCAGGCTCAGGTTCAGGCGCTCGGTGGCCTGCCACTGCTCGAGCATGAACAGCGCCAGGCTGTCGGTGTCGGTTTGCGGGACGAAAGCTTCCTCGCCCAGCGCCGAAAACTCGTTGCGGCTGACCTGTGCACCAATCACGCCTTCGAGCGGACCGAGCGGCTGATGACGGGCTTCGATGCGGGCTTCGTAGCCCTTGTTCTTGAAGGTGGTGTGTACCTCGCCCTCTTCGATCTCGCTGTGCTCGTAGTCGGTGTAGCCGGCATCAACCTTGACCGAGCTGAACGGGCCGTCCAAATCGCGTATTTCGGAAGCAAAGGCGTAATGGTCCTGCTTCATGTCCAGACGCACGCCGGATTCGGCCACCGAGCCGTAGTTGCTGTCATAGCGGCTATAGGACAGGCCAGCATAGCCATGCTCCCAGTTGTAGGAACCGCCGATCGCACCACCGTCCTGGCGGCCGTCACTGTTTTCCAGGCGGTGGCGGCTGCCTGGCGCATCGGCGTCACGCACTTTGGCGCTTTGCGCGTAGCCGGGAATGCGCAGGTCGTTGAACTGGCGGCTGTTGGCGTCCAGGTGCAAGGCGAAGGTGCCGTCACCGGCTTCCAGCTTGCCGGCACTGCTGCGGGTGGTGTCGGCGCCGCCGTAGCGCAGCTCGCCGGCACCATGGATGCCTTCGATCGGCGAGTCGGGGATACGGTTGTCGAAGGTGTTGATCACGCCGCCGATGGCATTGCCGCCGTACAGCAGGGCGGCCGGGCCGCGGACGATTTCCACGCGCTCGACCGTGACCGGGTCCAGCGGTACGGCGTGGTCATAGGACAGCGACGAGGCATCCAGGGCACCCACGCCATTGCGCAGGATGCGAATGCGGTCGCCATCCAGGCCGCGAATCACCGGGCGGCTGGCGCCTGGGCCGAACCAGGTGGAGGCCACACCGGGTTGCTTGTTCAGGGTTTCACCGAGGCTGCCGTGCTGCTGTTGCAGCAGGTCGTCACCTTCAAGCACGGTGCTGGGTGCAGCCAGTTGACGGTTGCCCAGCGGGTTGGCGGTGATGACCTGGGGTTCCAGTTCCACAGCTTGGCTGGGTGATGACGCGAGCCACAGGGCGACAGCGAGGGGGGAGAGGCGGAGCGGGATGTGCAGCATGGGGATGAGGCGTTCCTTGGCAGATGCTTTTGTGTTGTTACAGTATAACATTGCCATTTCAGCACAGAGATTTCGCGCCTGGCCAGCGCTTTTTCCGCAGGCGATACGCATCCCACCTGCCACTACACTCGTGTAAGGTGCGCATCTTTCCTACGGAGCACTGGCATGAGCACGGCCCAACACAACGCGCTGCACGGCAAGACCCTCGAACAGATCCTCACCGAACTGGTGGCGCACTACCAATGGCAGGGCCTGGCCGAACGCGTTGATGTGCGCTGCTTCAAGAGCAACCCGAGCATCAAGTCGAGCCTGACCTTCCTGCGCAAGACGCCCTGGGCGCGGGAGAAGGTCGAGCAGTTGTACGTGAAGCTGCAGCGTCAGGCCTGACATGCCACGGCGCCCCTGGCTGACGTCGATGGCGTTGCTTGGCTGGTTCGGCCTGACGGTGCAGGTCTACCTGGTGCTGCTGGCGCGCTGGCAGGAGCAAGCCAGCCTGATTGGCGGGCTGATCAATGTGTTCGGTTACTTCACGGTGCTGACCAATACCCTGGTGGCGACCGTGCTCAGCTACGCAGCCTTTGGCCGCGAGTCGGCGGCCAGGCGCTGGTTTCTGTCGCCATCGGTGAGTTCCGCGGTAGCGGCCAGCATCGTGCTGGTGGCGTTGGCTTACAGCGTGCTGCTGCGCCATCTCTGGCAGCCTGAAGGCTGGCAGTGGCTGGCGGATGAACTGCTGCACGATGTGATGCCGCTGCTGTTCGCCTTGTACTGGTGGTTCGCGGTGCCCAAGGGCAGCCTGCGGCTCCGGCACTTGGCGGTGTGGGCGCTGTATCCGGCGGTGTATTTCGCCTATGCGCTGTGGCGGGGGAATGAGATCGGGGCGTATGCCTACCCGTTCATCGACGTGGCGAGCCTGGGGTATGGGCAGGTGATGCTCAATGCCCTGGGCGTGTTGGCGGGGTTCTGGGTAATTGGCCTGGTGCTGCTGGGGCTGGATCGGTGGCGGGGATCGCGCAGTGTTGCTTGATCTGTAGGAGCGGCCTTGTGTCGCGAAAGGCCGCTCCTGCAGGGGAGAGGGGGCGGGAGGGGGTCACTCGTCGTCTGCAGATCCATCGGCACGCCAATATGCGGCGGCCTTGAGAGCATCTTCCGCCACGCCTTTTTTCAGCAACAGCGCCTTGGCCTGGCGAGTCAGCGATTTTTCCAGCGCCACCCAGCTGTACAGTTTGCCTTCGGGCAGCGGCAGCGTGTTGAGCAATGCCAGCAAGTCTTCATCGCGCTTGAGCCAGATCACTTCAACTTCAGCCTTGCTCGGCAATGGCTGGCGCTCCTGTTCATCCTCGACCTGGATCACCGCCAGCACCCGCCGCCCCGCCGGCAGCTCCTCCAGGCGCCGGCCAATCGCCGGGATAGCCGTCTCGTCACCCACCAGCAGGTAGCTGTCGAAGATATCCGGCACCACCATCGAAGCCCGTGGCCCGGCGATGTCCAGCGTCTGCCCAGGTTTCGCCTGGGCCGCCCAGGTCGAAGCCGGGCCGTCGCCGTGCAGCACGAAATCGATGTCCAGTTCGTGGGCCACCAGGTCGATACGGCGCGGCGTGTATTCGCGCATGGTCGGCCGGGCGCCGCCGTCACGGCCCAGGTTGCGGGCGTCGATGGCCTGCTGCTGCTCGGCAGTTTCAGCGAACAGCAACTTGATGTGGTCGTCACTGCCCAGGCTGGTGAAACCCTGCAACTCGGCCCCACCGAGGGTGATGCGGCGCATGCGCGGGGTGAGGTCGGTGACCCGCAGCACCTGCAGGCGACGTTGGCGGATTTCGTGGTTGACGCGGTGAATGGTGTCACTCATGGGGGTTCTCCCTGACTGGATCGGCCGGCCCGGAGGCGATGGCCTTGGCAGTGTCGTTGAGCAGGTTGCGCACCCGTTCGATTTCTTCCGGCGTCCAGCGGCCACTGTGCATGTGCAGGGCATGGCGCAGGTTGCCAACCGCTTCGTGGATTTCTGGCGGGCGATCGTGGCCACGCAGGGCGCGCTTGCTGACTTCGATGCGCATGCGCACGCCATCCAGGGCGACGGTCTGATCGGCCAGTGCGGTACGGCCGGCCGCAGTGATGGTGTACAGGCGTTTGCTGCCGTGCGCCTGGCCACTGATCAACTCGGCTTCTTCGAGGAAATTGAGGGTGGGGTAGATCACGCCGGGGCTCGGCGTGTAGCTGCCGTCGAACAGGTTCTCGATCTGGCGGATCAGGTCATAGCCGTGGCCCGGTTGCTCGGCCAGCATCGACAGCATCAGCAGCTTGAGGTCACCCGGGGCGAAAACCCGTGGGCCACGCTCGCCACGGGCGGGGCGGCGTTCAAAAGGATCATGTGCGCCATGGTCACGCATTTAGAGGCTCCCTGTGTTTCGATATATCGCAAGATATTACTCAAGATATATCTAAACACAAGCCTCTAAATGCCGATGATTATCATCTAGGTTTTAGATGAGTCGTCGCCATGCATGGCAACCTGAGGTGGTTTGCACTCGTTCGGGTTGCCTGGCTGCAAGTACGGCATCAGGATCGGCGCCATGCCCTTGAGCACCTGCACCGGCAGCGCCGAGGTGAACTTGAAGGCTTCTGCCGAGCGCCCAGGGACGAAGGCGGTCAACGTGCCGAAGTGGTTTTCACCGAGGAAGAACACGAAGGTGGCGGTACGGTTGAGCGAGCGCGAGCCGATCAGCCGGCCGCCAGCGCCGAAGCTCTCGATACGGTTGTCGCCGGTACCGGTCTTGCCACCCATCACCAGCGGCGTGCCATCCTTGAGCTTGAAGCTGCCGGAGATGCGCCGTGCGGTACCGGCATCGACCACCTGCGACATGGCACCTTTCAGCGCCCGTGCCACTTCTACCGGCAGAATCCGCACACCCCGGTCCGGGTCGCTGACCAGCTTGGTTTCGTAGGGGGTATTGGCGGCAAAATGCAGCGTGTCGATGCGTAGCGTCGGCAGGCGCACGCCGTCGTTCTGGATGATGCCGACCAGTTCCGACAGCGCTGCCGGGCGGTCACCGGAACTGCCGATGGCGGTGGCCAGCGACGGCACCAGATGGTCGAACGGGTAGCCCACGCGCTTCCAGCGTTGATGGATATCGAGGAAGGCCTCGATCTCGACCATGGTGCGGATGCGGCTGTCACGCGCACCCTGGTGGCGGCTCTTGAACAGCCAGCTGTAGACCTCCTGGCGCTCGAAATGGCTGGCATTGACCATTTCGGTGAGTGTGGAACTCGGGTGTTTCAACAGGTAGCCCAGCAGCCACAGGTCCAGCGGGTGGACCTTGGCGATGTAGCCCTGGTCGGGCAGGTCGTACTTGCCGGGGCCGTAGGCTTCGTACATCTCCGCCAGCTTGCCGTCGGTGAGTTTGCCCAGGGCAATCTTGTCATCCTTGCTGTGGGCACGGACGAAGGCATTGAAGGTTTCCTGGCCAGCTTCGGGGAACAGGTAGCGGTGTACCGCAGCCAGACGCTGCGGGGTGGCACGCATGCTGTCGAGGAAGGTATCCAGGCGCTGCTGTGAAGTCTTGCGCTGGTATTTCTTCCAGAAGCGCATCAGGTAGCTGGTGCCTTCCTTGTCGGCGAAACGGGCCAGGTACTCCTGGCGGCGCGGGTCGGAGTCGTCCTTGAGCAGCGGCACGCGGTTGAACGGTTGCTGGTAGGTGACGTAACGCACCAGGTCGCGCATCAGGCGGATGAACGGCAGGTTGATCGATTCGCGCAGGGCATCCTTGAGGGTCGGGTTGCGGTTGTTGTCTTCCTTGCGGAAGTTGTTGAACACGTGCATGCCGCCGCCGGTGAAGAAGGCCTCGCCGGTGTTGGCCGAGTACTTGCGCTCCAGCGCCGCATCGAGCATGGCATCCAGGCTCTGGTTCTTGCTGTTCTGTGCCAGCCATTCCAGCGACCACTGGGTGATGCGGTCGAGCTCGGCGACTTCGACCTTCTTCAGCTCGGCTGCGGGTTTGCCGGCGTACTTGTCGTGCAGCTCGGCGATGATCTCCAGGTAAGTCGTGAGCACTCGCAGCTTGGCGGTCGAGCCCAGTTCCAGCTTGCTGCCTTCGTTGATATCGAAAGGCTGGTTGGTGCTGTCGGTCTGCACACGGACCCGCGAACCATCGCCGGTGCGCTCGAACAAGGTGAAGCTGTAGCTCACCTGGTCGGTGGTCTTGGAGGTGAGCAGGCGTTCGCCGATCAGGCCGATCTGCGCCGCGAACTCGGGGTCGGCAAGGTTTTTCAGGTACTGGCTGACCTGCAGCTGCAGGTCGGCTTGCAGGGTACTGGTGGCTGACACATCAAGGCGGTCGAGGTCATACAGCGGGCGGTTGAGCATGGCCGCCAGGCGGTTGCGGGCCAGGCTGATGCCTTTGTTGGTGATGATCGGCACGATGGTCGGCTGGGCGACCCAGTCGCGGTAGACCGCCTTGCTGGCCAGCGCCGCATCGGCCAGCGGTTGCTCGATGATCTTGGCGGCCGCCAGCACGCGGATGTGCGAGTCGGTGAGCTCGGCCAGTTCGACGCGGCCCTTGGACAGGTAATGCGAAGGGCGCCGCTGGGCAATCATCAGCGACAGCACCTGGCGCAGGGCCAGGCCGCGCGCGGCCATGCTTTCAGGGTCCGTGGCAGTGGAGGTCAGCGCCTGGTTGACCTGGTCGAAATCGGCGCCGTACCACACCCGCAGGCCTTCGGCCATGCCATGCACCTCGCCATGCCCGGGCACGGCCGACAGCGGCACACTGTTGAGGTAGTCACGTACGATCCGGTGGCGCGCTTCACTGGTGTCGGGGCCACCCTGGTAGGCGCGCACGCTGGCCGAGATCATCTGGCGGATTTTCTCTGCACCATTGACGGTCAGGCCATCCGGCGAATGGCGGTATTTCTCCAGCTGGGTGGCGAGGGTGCTGCCACCCGCCGACTGGCCGGGCAGGGCCAGGTACTTGGCCACCTGGCTGTACGCGGCCTTGGCAAAGCGCGGCCAGTCCACGGCCGGGTTGTTCTTCACGTCCTTGGTGTCGAGCAGGTCGCGGTTTTCGATGAACAACAGGCTGTTGACCATCACCGGCGGGATGGAGGCGAAATCCGGATACAGGTGCTGCGGGTAGTTGTACTGGTACAGCGTCTCGCCGCGGCAGTCGGTGATCGACAGGCCGGCCTGGATCTTTTCGATGTAGGGGGCGAACAGGCCGTGCTCGACATAGCGCATCAGGGCCGGGGAGAACTGCACCTGTTCGCTGATCAGGTAGTCGCGCTTCAGCAGGCGTGGCAGAAACTCGCCCAGCCCGCTGTAGCCCAGGCGCTTGTCGAACGGCCCGTCGCCCGGATAGACGATTGCATCGCTCGGCCCGGGCTGCAGCGAATAGGTGAGGGTGGTGGCCAGCTTGCTGAATTCGCGCGATTGCAGGTTGGAGGTGCGGAACTCGTCGTAGGCGGCGAAACCGATGGCCACCAGTGCCACCAGCAGGATCAGGAAAATCAGCCGCCACCAGAGCCTGCGCTGACGTGGGGACTGCGGTTGTGGCGTCTTGGCCGGAGGTGCTTCAGATGCTTCCGTTCTGCTTGGTTCCGATTGCCACAGTGCGCCCATAGTCTTCAATCCGGCCAGGTATTTTCGTCTTGCTTGTCTGAAGCTTAGACGTTGGCAGGAACAGGTGAAAAATTTGTAGGAAGTCGAGAAAAGTGGCGTAGGGCTATGCGGCTTTGGTGTGGGTTTATTCCTGCGGCGTTGTTGTTAGGGTGGCAGTGCAAGCGGGGCTGGTGAAGCAGCCCCCGAAAAAACTCGCTGAATTTTCCTGGTTATACAGCGAAAACCCCTGTATCGGACTTCCTATACTGCTCGGCCCCTTCGCCCTGCCGGCCCCTCTAGACCGGCACACGGGCCGGCCCACAAGGCCAGCCCGGCAAGCCAACGCCACGCCTATCGGCATGACCGGTGCTGCACGAAGGTCAACTCCAATAACAAAATGAGGTTGTATTGCTATGCCAGTCGGCAACCATCCTGCCCCTGCCGAGCCCTCCGAGGGCGGCCCGCTCAAGCGTGAGCTGGGCGAACGGCACATTCGTCTGATGGCGCTGGGCGCCTGTATCGGCGTCGGTCTTTTCCTCGGTTCGGCCAAAGCCATCGAAATGGCCGGCCCCGCGATCATGCTTTCCTACATCATTGGTGGCCTGGCGATTCTGGTGATCATGCGTGCCCTCGGCGAGATGGCCGTGCACAACCCGGTCGCCGGCTCGTTCAGCCGCTACGCCCAGGATTACCTTGGCCCGCTGGCGGGCTTTCTCACTGGCTGGAACTACTGGTTCCTGTGGCTGGTGACCTGCGTTGCGGAAATCACGGCGGTGGCCATCTACATGGGCATCTGGTTCCCTGACGTGCCGCGCTGGATCTGGGCCTTGATGGCGCTGGGCAGCATGGGCGCAGTCAACCTGATCGCGGTCAAGGCGTTCGGCGAATTCGAGTTCTGGTTCGCCCTGATCAAGATCGTCACCATCATTGCCATGGTTCTCGGTGGCATTGGCGTGATCGCGTTCGGCTTCGGCAATGATGGCGTCGCCGTGGGCATCTCCAACCTGTGGAGCAACGGCGGTTTCATGCCCAACGGCGTGACGGGCGTGCTGATGTCGCTGCAGATGGTGATGTTCGCCTACCTGGGCGTGGAAATGATCGGCCTGACCGCCGGCGAAGCACGCAACCCGCAGAAAACCATCCCTCAGGCGATCGGTTCGGTGTTCTGGCGCATCCTGCTGTTCTACGTCGGCGCCCTGTTCGTGATCCTGTCGATCTACCCGTGGGACGGCATCGGCAGCCAGGGCAGCCCGTTCGTGATGACCTTCGAGCGTCTGGGCATCAAGACGGCTGCCGGCATCATCAACTTCGTGGTGATTACCGCTGCGCTGTCGTCGTGCAACGGCGGCATCTTCAGCACCGGGCGCATGCTCTACAGCCTGGCGCAGAACGGCCAGGCACCGGCCGCCTTTGCCCGCACCTCGAAAAGCGGCGTGCCGCGCAATGCGCTGCTGCTGTCGATCGGTGCCTTGCTTCTGGGCGTGCTGGCCAACTACCTGGTGCCTGAGAAGGTGTTTGTCTGGGTGACTTCGATTGCCACCTTCGGTGCGATCTGGACCTGGGTGATGATCCTGCTGGCGCAGATCAAGTTCCGCGCCGGCCTGTCGACCACCGAGCAGAAGGCGCTGAAATACCGCATGTGGCTGTGGCCGCTGAGCTCCTACCTGGCCCTGGCCTTCCTGGTGCTGGTGGTGGGCCTGATGGCGTACTTCGAGGATACCCGCGTGGCGCTTTACATCGGCCCGGCGTTCCTGGTGCTGCTGACGGTGCTGTACTACACATTCCGCCTGGCACCGCGCCAGGAGCAAGCGCCAGCAAGCTCTGTCGCTTGATCGGACAAAGCCCCGGCCTTAAGCCGGGGCTTTGCTTTCAGCGCCTGGTGTGGCCATTGCTTGCCGATGTCAGTCGGGTCAGGCCTTTGCCCAGAATGGTCAGACTTATGCCCAGCAATGCCAGGTCCTTGATCAGGAAGCTGCCGTTATTGTTTAGCCATGGAAAGCCGCCGGATTCTGTTTCCCAGATCGGCACGGTGAACAGGATCGACAATGTTACTGAGAATGTCAGCGTGCACAACGTCCCCCCTGCTATCGCCGCCAGGGTGGACCACCTTGAACCGAGTATGAGGATTGCGCTGAGTATTTCGACCACACCTAGAAAGTAGGAGGCTCCTGCCTCACCGAACAGGACATAGAGCCAGGCCAGCCAAGGGGTATTGCTGATCAGCGGCACCAGCTCCTGAACCTCGATCGTGGTGAACTTGAGCAGGCCGATCATGAACATTGGCAGGGCGACGCCAAGCATGGCGATGAGGCTACCGGTCGCCTGTAGCTGGCTAGGCGTGGGCAGATAAGGATGATTGGCAAGTCTACGCATTACAGTCATGGTGCAGGCTCCTGGAGAACGTGCACCAGTATTGGCAGGCGGGTCTTGCCTCGCTATGGGACGCTGCCAATCACCACTGTGGGAATTGGGGCGCATGCGATGCAAGAACTATGAATACCTGGTCATAGTCCGATGAAGCACAGGCTGCCCCAACTGTTTGTTCCATTCCAGCCTGCCTGCCAGCAATAGCATGGCCAGCAGCCCGCCCAGTGCGATCAACAACTGCACCGGCCAGCGATCCCCGCCCCATCCGGAAACTCTGCCGCGTAACCGGCGAGGAACACGAAGATCTTCGCTGCGTCGCTGAAGCCGATATTCCGCACGGTGACATTGCCCAATGGCTTGTCAGGGATGTGGTCCCAGAAGATGAACACGAAAGAAGTCGATGCGAAGGTCGTGCCCGTAGTTCATGGTCAGTGTGCAGGTTTGAAAGATGATCGTCTGGTTCACCATGCGGCTCCGCTTCGCCATCACCGTCAACTGGCATTTCTGTCAGTAGTTCTGTTGGCTGGTTTCACCTAATTTGGTGCAAAGGCCAGATCGGGAAGGTTCGAACACGCATGTCACGCAGAATGCCGGCATTCCTCAAGTACCTGATCGTGGGCATCCTCAACACCACCGTTCACGTGGTGGTATTTGCCGCGCTGCTGGCGGCAGGCAATGACCAGGCGCTCAGCAACCTGGTCGCGTTCGTCGCGGCGCTGTCCTTTTCGTTCTTTGCCAATGCCAGGTTCACCTTCAGGGTGCCCGTTTCGCTCATGCGCTACTGCGTGTTCGTGGCGGGGATGGGCAGCCTCAGTGCGTCACTGGGGTACATCGCAGACAGCCAGGGTTGGCCACCACCGTTGACCGTCGGGCTGTTCTGCCTGGTCAGCCTGCCGCTGGGCTTTGTGTTTTCGCGATGGGTCTTCACGGAGAAGCGTACATGGATATTTCGCTGATCGTGCCGGTATTCAATGAGGAACAGGCAATCAGGCCGTTCTATGACGCGGTGCGTCGGGCGCTTGCCAATCAGGCTGATCAGGTCGAGCTGATCTTCATCAATGACGGTAGTCAGGATGGAACCGAAAAACAGATCCGCCAGCTGATCGCCGGTGATCCCGATGTTGCCCTCATCGACCTTTCTCGCAACTTCGGCAAGGAAGCCGCGCTGTTCGCCGGGCTGGAACAGGCCAGTGGCGATGCCGTCATTCCAATCGACGTCGACCTGCAAGACCCGGTCGAAGTGATTCCCAAGCTGGTCGAACAATGGCGGGCAGGCTTCGATGTCGTGCTTGCCAAACGTCGTGACCGTTCATGCGACAGTTACTTGAAACGATGCACGGCTATGGGGTTCTACTTCCTGCTCAACTGCATTTCGCAGATTCGCATCGAGGAAAACGTCGGTGATTTCCGCCTCCTCGATCGCAAGGTCGTGGAGGTGATCAAGTCGATGCCCGAACAGCAACTGTTCATGAAGGGCATGCTGTCGTGGCCTGGCTTCAAGACTGCAGTGGTCGAGTACGAGCGCGCCTCGCGCACGGCAGGCAAGAGTCGCTTCAACGGCTGGAAACTGTGGAATCTGGCCTTGGATGGGATCACCTCGTTCAGCACCGTGCCATTGCGACTCTGGACCTACGTGGGCGGTGTCGTCGCATCGTTCGCGCTGGCTTCAGCTGCCTGGCAGATCATCGATAAATGGCTGTTCGGCAACCCGGTACCAGGGTATCCCTCGTTGATGACAACCATACTGTTCCTTGGGGGTGTACAACTGATCGGCATCGGCGTGCTGGGGGAGTACATCGGGCGTATCTACATGGAATCCAAGCACAGACCGCGCTATGTTGTCAGGGCACGAGTGCGCAGGAGCCTGGCCGGTGAGTCGGGATCCGTATCTCAGAGCAAATCCCAATGACGTTTGCCTGGTCCCGATCGACGACCCGTATAGCCGTTTCACTCATTCTGGGCTTGAGTGCCGCTGTGCGTCTGTATCAGCTTTCAGGGGCTGTAATCTGGCACGACGAGGGTTTCTCCGTGATGCTCAGCGCCATGCCGCCTGGGCAAATTCTGTTTCACACAGCGCGGGATGTGCATCCCCCGCTTTATTACCTTCTTCTGCATTACTGGATAATGGCCTTTGGCGACAGCGTCATTGCCGTGCGTAGCATGAGCGTGTTGGCGGGTGTGGCAACAGTCGCTGTCGGGATGCTGGTAGCAAGGCGTTTGGCATCCCTTCGGGCTGCGCTGTTGGCCGGACTGCTCCTGGCTTTATTCCCGTTTGCAGTACGGTTTAGCCAGGAAACCCGGATGTATGCGCTTTTGAGCCTGCTCCTGCTGGGTGCCACGCTGATGTTGATGGATTGGCTGAGGGAGCCTTTACGGCTACGTGGCCTGATGGGATACACGCTACTTACAGTGGCGGGGGTGTACACCCATTACTTTACGGTGTTTGCAGTGTTGGCCAGCTGGCTTTGCATGGCATGCGTACGAGATGCTGACGGCAGGCCTTTCATACTGAATCGCAACTGGTGGCTTGCCAATGCAGTGATGTTCCTGATGTTCTTGCCTTGGTTGCCTATCCTCTACGGGCAACTCTCGAATACCCAGGCTGTTGCCTGGATACCAGAGGTAACGTTGAGTTCCATACCGCTGGCACTATGGCGTTTTTTCGTACCTGACGCTGACGGTACGGGATATGGAGTAGCGACGCTCTTTTCCGCATTGTTGCTGCTCGTGTCGTCCATGGCAGTGGCCGGCGTAGCAAGGCGCGCCACCCGGCAGGCAGTCTTGTTGTTCATATATTGCTTTTTCCCGATCTGCGCGGTATGGCTGGCGTCCTTTTTGAAACCCATGTTCATGGAGCGCTATCTGTTGTTCGCGGCAGTAGCACTACCCATATTGCTGGCCTTGGGGCTGGATCAGCTCATCAGACATAGGCGTGCCTGCGGCATTCTGTTGACGCTTACTTGTGCGTTTGCAGAAGCCAGTGCCTTGACGCATGTCTATCAATATCAGAATCCGCTTAAGCAAGTAGTCGAACAGTTGTCGCGCCATCGTCAGTCAGGGGACCTTGTAATTGTGGATGGGTTGTTCTGGTACTACAGCGTGGCGTATTACAGTCATGGAAGTTTTATGCCATTGCTCTACCGAGACGGTATGCAAGGTGACTCGTCCGGTACTTCTTTGCAAAGCCGAGGGGCCGCTACGCTGCTCTACCCACATGCTCAGCAACTTTATGTAGCTCGGCCAGAAAACCTTGCGGAGAAGTCCGGTCGAGTCTGGTGGGTGGTGGGGCCCGGCCCGCACCATGTAAGGCAGTTACCTCGGTACTGGCTCAAAGTTGACGAAATCAGGGCAGGAGGCGTCGAGGCTTTGCTGTTCGATATTCCGCCCCATTCTCCCTGAGCTGACTGACCCGCTGGTATGGGTGGTTCATGCGACCGCTTCGCTATGCGGCTCGAAGCTGTCGGCCCGGGCCATCTGCCACATACGCGAATAGAACTGACCGTTGACCTCGCCGGTCAGGAGTTCTCCAGGCTTGAGGAACACATGCATCTGCGAGAACAGCTTGATCTCGGTGGCCGACACGCGCCGCACCAGGTGCCTGGCCTCCAGCTGCGCCGGGTGCTCAAGGCCTGCTGCGGCCAGCATTTCGGCCAGCGCACGCAAGGTATTGTGGTGGAAGTTCAGCACCCGCTGGGCCTTGTCCGGCACCACCAGGGCGCGTTGGCGCAGCGGGTCTTGCGTGGCCACGCCAGTCGGGCACTTGTTGGTGTGGCAGCTCTGCGACTGGATGCAGCCGATGGCGAACATGAACCCGCGCGCCGAGTTGGCCCAGTCGGCGCCGATGGCCAGCACGCTGGCGATGTCGAAGGCGCTGACGATCTTGCCGCTGGCACCGAGCTTGATCTTGTCGCGCAGGTTCAGGCCGACCAGGGTGTTGTGCACGAACAGCAGGCCTTCACGCAGCGGCACGCCGATGTGGTCGGTGAACTCCACCGGCGCGGCACCAGTGCCGCCTTCCTTGCCATCGACCACGATAAAGTCGGGCAGGATGCCGGTTTCCAGCATGGCCTTGGCGATGCCCATGAATTCCCACGGGTGGCCCAGGCAGAACTTGAAGCCCACCGGTTTACCCCCGGACAGCTCACGCAGCTGGGCGATGAAGTGCATCATCTCGATCGGTGTGGAGAAGGCGCTGTGGCGCGATGGTGAGATGCAGTCCTCGCCCATCAGCACACCGCGGGTTTCGGCAATTTCCCGGGTCACCTTGTGCTTGGGCAGGATACCGCCGTGGCCGGGCTTGGCGCCCTGGCTCATCTTGATCTCGATCATCCGCACCTGTGGTGTGCGTGCCTGGGCGGCAAAGCGTTCCGGGTCGAAGCGACCGTCAGCGGTGCGGCAGCCGAAGTAGCCGCTGCCCAGTTCCCAGACCAGGTCGCCACCGTTTTCGCGGTGATAGGGGCTGATGCTGCCTTCGCCAGTATCGTGGTGGAAGTTGCCCAGCTTGGCGCCCTTGTTCAGGGCGCGGATGGCGTTGGCACTGAGCGAGCCGAAGCTCATGGCCGAGATGTTGAAGATCGACGCCGAATACGGCTGGCTGCACTGCGGCCCGCCGACGATGACCCGGAAACTCGCCGGGTCGGTCAGTGGCGCCGGGCGCATGGAGTGGCCGATGAATTCGAAGCCCGACTCGTAGACGTCGATCAGGGTGCCGAAGGGTTTGTCCGAGGCTTCGTTCTTGGCCCGGGCGTACACCAGCGAGCGCTGGGCGCGGGAGAAGGGCAGGGCGTCGCTGTCGGCTTCCAGCAGGTACTGGCGGATTTCCGGGCGGATGGCCTCGACCAGGTAGCGGATATTGCCCAGGATCGGATAGTTGCGGCGTACCGCGTGACGTTGCTGCAGCAGGTCGAACACCCCGATCAGGCTGAGCACCCCGGTGGCCAGGGTGAAGGGCCACAGCCATTCGTGGTGGAGGAACGGCAGGCTCGCCAGGGTGAACAGTACACAGGCGGTGAAGAAGGCATAGCGGCTGAGAAGTGACAGGCTCATACGGGGTCCTTGCGATGGCGCGGTCAGGCTCAGGGCCTGGGGCAAACCCCGACCATAGCCAACTTGTGTGGCAGTGCAAATCAAAATCGGGGTAGCGAAAATCATTCTCGCCTGGGAGTAGGGCGCTGAAAAGCTGTCGGCGTACGAATCAACTTCTCCTTCCAGTTCGCCTGCTCCTGCGCCGCCCCCTCCACCAGATAGCTATACCGCCCCGCCACTCGCACCGCTACGGGTACGCCATCGCGATACAGCAGCCGGTTATCACCCGCAGCAGGCACTTTCGCACCGGGCAGCAGCGACCCTATCAAGTTCAGCGGATCACTGGCGCTCACCACCACCAGCCCACCATCTAGCGCCCGTCGACGTACCTGTCTCAGCAACCCGACCGCCTCCGGCAAGGCGAACTGCTCACCCGCCAGCCCGGCTATGAAACGCCCACCCCGAATCTCGCCACGCGCTTCCAGCCGGTGATAGCAGCGCAGCAGCTCGCGCCAGGGCGGCAGTACATCGCTTTCCCGCTCCAGCAGCCGCCAGCAGATCACCCCATAGCGCCGCAGCAGAGCGCGGGCGATGTGCTCCAGGCGCTGGTTTTCGTCGACAGTGCCGCCGCCCCGACGCAACAAGGCCCAGCGCCCGGCGTGGGCCATGCTGCTGGACAGCGGCGGGTGGCCGCGCCGGCTGTTACGGGATGTGCGCTTGGCCGCCGGGGTGATCAGGCTGCGCAGGCCGGTGAAACTGTCGGCGCCTACCAGGCCGGCCCCCACCAGTTCCTGCAACGCCGTTTCCAGCTCGCTGGGTAGCAGATGGGCACCAACG
Organism: Pseudomonas sp. NPDC089422; assembly: GCF_044749405.1. Classification (NCBI taxonomy): domain Bacteria; kingdom Pseudomonadati; phylum Pseudomonadota; class Gammaproteobacteria; order Pseudomonadales; family Pseudomonadaceae; genus Pseudomonas; species Pseudomonas sp. NPDC089422. The sequence continues at coordinate 98,345 of NZ_JBIVHW010000004.1, read as the reverse complement.
GTCAGTTCGTCGAAGAACAACGCTCCCTGAGCCTGCAGCGCCTCAAGCACCCGCTGTGCCCGCCCGCCAAGTGCTTCCAGAGCCGGCTCCGGGCCGAGGCTGCGCCACAGGCTCAAGTGTTCACGCGGCAACAGCACCAACGGTGTGCTGGACACGGTATTGCTCGCCACCGTCGCTGCCAGCCGGCTCCAGGCAAACTGCCCGCTGCGGCAGGCATCGTCCAGCCAGTGCGGGCTGTAATCCTTGATTCGTGCGGGCAGCAGTTCTGCTTCCCAGGCGCCGGCCGCACTGGGAAAACCTTGCAACTGGCCCAGCACCTCGGCGACCGCCTGTGGCCCACGCAGGCGCTCATCAGGTGCCAGGTGCTGCCAGTCGAACAGAAAACGCATGAAGTCCTGCAGGCTGACCGGCTCGATCTCCTGGCGCAGGCGTTTCACCGTGTAGCGATGGATGCGTGCCAGCAGGTGGCGCTCACACCATTGCAGGTCCCGCGCCCCTGGGCTGAAGTGGCCACGCAGCACGTAGCCTTCGGCTTCCAGGCGGGCCAGCGCCTGTTCGACCTGGGCGAAGGGCTTGCCGAGTGGTGCGGCAATCTGTGCCACGCTCAGCGGACCGTGGCCGCTCAGGCGGGCGCGTAGCAGCTCGCTCAGTGCGCTGTCCGGGTCGATGGCCTGATCGAAGCCGGGCAGGACTTCCAGCGCGGGCTCCAGGTGCGATGCCGGATACAGCGTTTGCAGCAGCTTCAGGCGTTCGCGTGCCAGCCAGAGTTTTTCATCGATCAGGCGCAGGGCACGTCCGGCCTTGGCCAGCTGGCGCAGCAGCAGGTCCCAGCTGGGGTTGGCCTGGACTTCGTCATGGCTGACGGCGCCCAGGGTCATCAGCGCCTCGTGCATCTCGTCGGCATTGCCCGGCTGCGGCCAGGCTTCGGCCTGCACGGCAGTAATCGCATCGGCGTCCAGCGCACCCAGGTCATCGCCGTCATGCACTTCATTCCAGCGCCGGTTGATCACCGCCTGGGTGCGTCGTTCCTCCAGCGGGGCGTCATCGAGGAAGGTGTAAGGCCGTGCATTGAGAATGGCCGAGGCCAGCGGCGAAGGTGCAGGCAGGTCGCGGCACAGCAGGCGCACCTGGCCGCTTTCCATGCGCCGCAACAACGCCAGCCAGCCTTCGCTGTCCATGGCCTCGTGCAGGCAGTCGTCGAGGGTCTGCTCGACTAGCGGGTGGTCGGGGATCTGCCGCTCACCCACGATGTTTTCCAGGCAGGCGATCTGGTCGGGGAACACTGCAGCGATCAGGTCCTCGCTTTTCATGCGCTGTATCTGCGGCGCCACCTTGCGCCCGCCGACGAAGCGCGGCAGGGCCATGGCCACGCCGGCATTCCAGCGCCAGCGCACGCCGAACAGCGGGGCGTCGAGCAGGGCCTGGATGAGGATCTGCTCGGCACTGCGGCTGTTGAGGTAGCGCCACACCTCGTCCAGTTCGAAGCTGTGACTGGTCGACAGCGACAGCACGATGGCGTCCTCGCTGGCCGCGGCCTGCAACTCGAAATTGAAGGTGCGGCAGAAGCGCTTGCGCAGGGCCAGGCCCCAGGCACGGTTGATACGGCTGCCATAGGGCGAATGGATGATCAGCTGGGTACCGCCGGACTCGTCGAAGAAGCGCTCCATCACCAAGGTTTGCTGTGAGGGCAGGGCACCGAGCACCTCGCGGGTGCGGCCCAGGTAGTCGAGCAACTGGCTGGCGCTGGCGTCGTCGAGTTCGAAGGTGCCTTGCAGCCACGGCAGAACGTTGCCGACCTCGCCTTCGTGCTGCGCCAACTGCTCATCCAGCCGGGCCTGCAGGCGGGCGACTGCTGCGGACAGTTCGTCACTGCGCCCCGGCGCTTCACCGAGCCAGAACGGAATGGTCGGCGGCAGGCCCTGGGCATCCTCGACGCGCACGCGTCCGGGTTCGACCCGCAGGATGCGGTAGGAGGCATTGCCCAGCTGGAAGATGTCCCCGGCGATGCTTTCCACCGCAAAGTCTTCGTTGACGCTGCCGATGTTCAGCGCCTGGGGTTCGAGCAGCACGGCATAGTCGGCAGTCTCGGGGATGGTGCCGCCGCTGGTCAGCGCAGTCAGCTGGCTGCCGCGGCGCCCGCGCAAGGTGCCGCTGACCGCATCGCGGTGCAGGTACGCGCTGCGGATACCCAGGCGACCGTTATAGCCTTCGGCGAGCATGCGCAGCAGGGCCTGGTAATGCGCGGGGTCAAGGGCGGCATAAGGCGTGGCCTGGCGCAGGCAGTCGAATAACGCCTGTTCCTGCCAGGGCTGATTGCTGGTTTCGGCGACGATCTGCTGGGCCAGCACGTCCAGCGGCGCCCTGGGGATGTGCAGTTCATCGAGTTCGCCAAGGCGGATGCAGTCGAGCAAGGCCACGCATTCGATCAGGTCGTCTCGCGAGGTCGCGAACAGTCGCCCCTTGGGGATGCCATCGACCTGGTGTCCGGAACGCCCGACACGTTGCAGGAAGGCGGCGATCGAGCCGGGTGATTCGATCTGGCAGACCAGGTCGACATCGCCGATGTCGATACCCAGTTCAAGCGAGGCGGTGGCCACCAGCACCTGCAACTGGCCGTTCTTCAGGCGCTGTTCGGCGTCCAGGCGTAGCGCCTTGGCCAGGCTGCCATGGTGCGCAGCCACCGCTTCCTTGCCCAGGCGGTCGCTGAGGTGGCGCGCGATGCGTTCGGCCAGGCGCCGGGTGTTGACGAAGACCAGCGTGGTGCGGTGTTCGCGGGCCAGGGCAGCCAGGCGGTCATGGACCAGGCCCCAGACGTCGGTGGCCATGACGGCACCGAGCGGCACCGGCGGCACTTCGATGGCGAGGTCGCGCTGGCGTGCATGGCCGATGTCGACGACTGCGCAAGGGCGTTGCTGGCCGACCAGGAACTGCGCCACGCGCTCCACCGGTCGCTGGGTGGCAGACAGGCCGATGCGCCGCAGCGGGCGCCCACACAGGGCCTGCAAGCGCTCAAGGCTCAGCGCCAGGTGGGCGCCGCGCTTGTTGCCGGCCAGGGCGTGGATCTCGTCGACGATCACCGTGTGCACACTGGCCAGGCCTTCGCGGCCGGACGCAGAACCCAGCAGTACGTAGAGCGATTCGGGGGTGGTCACCAGAATGTGCGGCGCCAGTTTGCGCATTGCCGCGCGCTCCTTCTGCGGCGTATCGCCAGTGCGCACGGCGGTGGTGATGCGCGGGGCTTTCAGACCCTGGTCTTCAAGGGCCTGGCTGATGCCTTCGAGCGGGGCCTGCAGGTTCAGGCGGATGTCGTTGGACAGCGCCTTGAGTGGCGAGACGTAGACGACCTGGGTTTGCGCCGGCAGCTCGCCGCCATGTTCCAGGCCCTCGCGGAACAGCTCGTCAAGCACGGCCAGGAAGGCGCTCAAGGTCTTGCCCGAACCGGTCGGCGCGGCAAGCAGCGTCGACTGGCCGGCGTGGATCAGCGGCCAGGCACGAGCCTGGGCATCGGTGACCGTGGCGAAGTGGCGGCGGAACCAGGTGCCGACGGCCGGGTGGAACAGCTCGAGCACCGGGTGCTGGTGGGCTGGCAGGTTCATCTGTCGGTTATGACGGCTGAACGGCGGCTTGGCAAGGGGCCGTTCGTCGTGGATCTTCGGTAGACTGTCGCCTTTTCAGCGAGCCCACCCATGCCCAACATCATCCGCATCGCCGCCGCCCTGTTGATCGACCCGCAAGGCCGTACCCTGCTGGTGCGCAAGCGTGGCACCCAGGCGTTCATGCAGCCTGGTGGCAAGATCGATGCGGGTGAATCACCCGTTCAGGCGTTGGTGCGTGAACTGCATGAAGAGCTGGGGCTGCACATTGACCCGGCCCAGGCCGTGCACCTGGGCCAGTTCAGCGCACCGGCCGCCAACGAACCGGGCTTCGAGGTGCAGGCCGAGCTGTTCCGCGTCGACAGTGCCGAGGCTGTGGCCCCTGCGGCGGAAATCGAAGAAGTGCTGTGGCTGGCCGCCGACCAGGCACCCACACTGGCGCTGGCGCCGCTGACCCGCGACCTGATCCTGCCGCTTTACCGCCAGGCCGTCAGCGTACCGCGCTGACGCCGTCGAGGGTGGCGAACGAGGTGTCCTTGGCGGTCAGCAGGAAGTCGCGCATGTAAGGTGCGTCGAGCATGTCGGTACGCACTGCCGCATACAGCGTGGCGAACAGGCCTTTTTCGCCCAGGCGCTTGCCCTTCACGTAGCCCCGGGCGCTGTACTCGTGCAGCGCCCAGTGCGGCATGCCGCACACGCCACGGCCGCTGGCGACCAGTTGCATCATCATCACCGTCAGCTCGGACGTACGCACTGCAGCCGGCTCGATGTCGGCCGGTTCCAGGAAGCGGGTGAAGATGTCCAGGCGGTCGCGCTCCACCGGGTAGGTGATCAGGGTCTGGTCGAGCAGGTCCTGGGGCACGATGTACGGTTTGCTGGCCAGCGGGTGCTGGTTGGCCACGGCGAGCATGGCTTCGTAGGTGAACAGCGGCACGTAGGTGATGCCGGCGAGGTCCAGCGGGTCGGAGGTCACCACCAGGTCGAGGTCGCCCCGGGCCAGCGCCGGCAGTGGGGCGAAGGCAAAGCCCGAGGCCAGGTCCAGCTCCACTTCTGGCCAGGCATCGCGGAACTGGTCGATGGTTGGCATCAGCCACTGGAAGCAGCTGTGGCATTCGATGGCCATGTGCAGGCGCCCGGCAGTGCCGCCGGCCAGGCGGGCGATGTCGCGTTCGGCGCCGCGCAGCAGCGGCAGGGTGGCATCGGCCAGTTGCAGCAGGCGCAGGCCGGCGCTGGTGAAGCGGATCGGCTTGGTCTTGCGCACGAACAGTGGCAAACCCAGGCGCTCTTCAAGCTCCTTGAACTGGTGCGACAGCGCCGACTGAGTGAGGTGCAGGCGTTCGGCGGCCTCCACCAGGCTGTCGGCCTCGCGCAGGGCATGAAGGGTTTTCAGGTGGCGGATCTCCAGCACAGCTGACTCCGAGAAAAATTCTTGAGGAAATGGGGTATGAGTTGAGTTTCTCTCATGTTGCCCCAGGCTGTCGACTGGACGATCGGCCGCACCGCTCAGCGGGGTTCATCAAACTGTCACTGAACTGTGGCAGCGCGCCTGAATTAAATTCATCAGACTCGCGCTCTACTGGGGATCTGCATTCTGGTGTTTCTTTCATGCGGGCTTTTCTGCTTTTTTTCTTTCTCGCGTTCAGCGCTTCGGCAAGCTTCGCCGACACGCGCTGCGACGCCCATGTGCCGGTGCAACGTGCCGAAATCGGTGCGCTGAGCCTGGTCTACCAGAGCGTCGGCGCGCCTCGCGATCCGGCCTTGCTGCTGGTCATGGGCCTGGGCGGGCAACTCATCCATTGGCCGGACGATGTGGTCGAAGCATTGTGCCGCCAGGGCTTCCGGGTGATTCGTTATGACAACCGCGATGTCGGCCTGTCGCGCTGGAACCAGCTGCCGCCTTCGGCCAACCTCACGGTCGAGCTGTTGCGCTACAAGCTGGGCCTGCCGGTCGCCGCGCCTTATACCTTGACCGACATGGCCAACGATGGCCTGCAGCTGATGGATGTGCTGGGCATCCGCCAGTTCCATGTGCTGGGCGTGAGCATGGGCGGCATGATCGCCCAGCACCTGGCAGCCATGGCGCCGGAGCGGGTGCGTAGCCTGACCCTGGTGATGTCCAGTTCGGGGGCAGCGGGGCTGCCGGCGCCGGCCCCGGCCCTGGTGCAGTTGTTGGCGCGGCGCAGTGCGCCGAATCGCGAGGTGGCTATCGAGCAGCAGGCCGACCTGCTGGCGGCGCTGGGCAGCCCCGAGGTGCATGACGACCGTGCCGTGTTGTTACAGCAGGCAGCGGTGGCCTACGACCGGGCGTTCAACCCTGAGGGCGCCAAGCGCCAGATCATGGCGATTCTGGCCGAGCCGAGCCGGGTGCAGTTGCTGAATGAATTGCGAGTGCCGACGCTGGTGGTGCACGGCACCGCCGATCCGCTATTGCCAGTGATGCACGGGGTGCATCTGGCAGCGCATATCCAGGGGAGTCAGCTTCGGTTGATTCCGGGGCTGGCGCACCGCTTCCAGGAGCGGTTCAAGGCACCCTTGCTGGCGGCGGTGCTGCCTTACCTGCAGTCTCACCGGCAAGATGTCACCCATATCGCCGGGCTTTGAATCGGCATCGCCTGCTTCACGGGTGCCGATCAGCCGAGCCCGTACTTCTTGACCTTGTCGAACAGGGTGGTCTTGGCCATGCCCAGCTCCTGGCTGGCCTGGCTGAGGTTGCCACCGGTGCGCTGCAAGGCATCGCTTAGCAAGTTGCGCTCAAAGGCCTCCACCGCCTCGGCAAACCCCAGCCCCTGGCTGGCGCCACCGCTCGGGCCCTTCTTGAACGCCGGCAATCCAAGGGCATAACGCTCGGCCACGTTGCGCAACTCGCGCACGTTGCCCGGCCAGTCATGGGCCATCAGCCGTGACAGGGTCTGGCTGTCCAGCGTCGGCGCCTCGCGGTCGAAGCGCAGCGCCGATTGCTGCAGGAAGTGTTCGAACAATTGCAGGATGTCTTCGCGGCGCTCACGCAGCGGTGGCAGCTCAAGGGTTACTACGTTCAGGCGATAATACAGGTCGCTGCGGAACTGCCCGGCCTGGCCGAGCGCATCGAGGTCTGATTTGGTGGCGGCAATCACCCGGCAATCCACCGCAATGCTCTGGTTCGAGCCCAGGCGCTCCAGGGTGCGCTCCTGCAGCACGCGCAACAGCTTGATCTGCAGGTTGATCGGCATGCTCTCGACCTCGTCGAGGAACAACGTGCCGCCATTGGCGTGTTCGATCTTGCCGATGCGCCGCTTGCCAGCACCAGTGAACGCGTTGGCTTCGTGGCCAAAGATCTCGCTCTCGAACAGGTTTTCCGGCAGGCCACCACAGTTCAACGCCACGAACGGCTGGCCCTGGCGCCGGCTGAAATCGTGCAGGCAGCGGGCGACCAGCTCCTTGCCGGTGCCGGTTTCACCTTCGATCAGCACGTTGGCCGACGTATCGGCGACGTTGGCGATCAACTCACGCAGATGCTCCATGGCCGGCGAACGGCCGATGATACGCCCCTCCAGGCTGCTCTGTTCGGCCAGTTGCCGGCGCAGGGCCACCACCTCGCGTGACAACCCGCGCTGCTCCAGCGCGCGGCGCACCACATCGACCAGGCGCTCGGGCGAGAACGGTTTCTCCATGAAATCGTAGGCACCATTGCGCATGGCGCCGACCGCCATGTCGATATCGCCGTGGCCGGTGATCAGCACCACGGGCAGGCTGCGGTCGCGGGCCTTGAGGCGGTTGAGCAGCTCCAGGCCATCGATGCCGGGCAGGCGGATATCGCTGACGACGATGCCGGCGAAGTCGTCGCCGATGCGCTCCAGGGCCTGTTCGGCACTGCCGACACCCTCGCAGGCGATGTCCTCCAGGGCCAGCGCCTGCTGGCAGCCGAGCAGCACATGCGGGTCGTCTTCGACGATCAGAACGGTAAGTGGCGCTTGGTTCATGGTTGCTCTGCCGATTCGCTGGGGGGCGTGACCAGGGGCAGGGCGAGGACGAAGGCGGTGCCGCCACTGGCGGGGTGCTCGACGTTCAGGCTGCCCTTGGCGGCGGCGGCAAGGCTCGCAGACAGGGTCAGCCCCAGGCCCAGGCCATGTTCGCCCGGTTTGGTGGTGAAGAAAGGTTCGAACAGGTGCTTGCGGGTTTCGGCATCGATGCCGTGGCCGTTGTCGCGCACCCGCAGGCGGTACTTGTCGCCTTGCAACTCGCCTTCGAGCCAGAGCTCGGGCAATGGCTGGGTGGCCATGGCATCAAGGGCGTTACCGATCAGGTTGACCAGGATCTGCTCCAGGCGGGTCTGGTCGATGGCCAGCTGCTGGTCGTCGAACTGGCTGTGCAGCCGCAGGTGACAGCCTGTGATGCGGTTGCTCAGCACCTGCATGGATGCCTCCACGGCCTTGGCCAGCGACGCCTGGCCGCTGTCGTCGCCACGCCGGGCGAACGAGCGCAGGCTGGCCGTGATGCGGCCCATGCGGTCGATCAGGTCGTTCATGGTGCGCAGGTTGGTGCTGGCGGTTTCCAGTGCACCACGCTCGAGGAAGCGCACGGTATTGCCGGACAGGGTCCGCAGCGCCGCCAGCGGCTGGTTGAGTTCGTGAGCGATGCTGGTGGACATCTGCCCGATCGCCGCCAGCTTGCCGGCCTGGACCAGTTCGTCCTGGGCATGGCGCAGGGTCTGTTCGGCATGCCGGCGTTCACGGATCTGGCCCTTGAGCCGTTCGTTGCTGGCGCGCAGGTCGGCGGTGCGGTCGGCGATGCGCCGTTCCAGCTGGCTGTTGGCTTCTTCCAGGGCCTCGCGGGCGGCCAGGCGCGTGGCAATTACCTTGCGCCGCTCGTTCCAGGCGATGGCGAGGATGGTCAGCAGGGCGAAGGCCACACCGACCAGGATGCCCTGCACCATGGATTCGCGGCGCAGGTCCTGCAGCGGGGTGAGCAGGGTGAAGTGCCAGGGCGTGTCGGCCAGGCGCCGGGTCTGCGCCAGGTAGCTCACTTCATGGGGCTTGCCCCGGGCGGTTTCGGCGTTGGCCGGGAAGGTCAGTTTCTCCACGCCATCGGCCAGGGTTTCGCGGGCCAGCGGCTGCAGCTCGTTCAGCGGCCACCAGTAGTACTGCAGGCTGCGCGCCAGGCGCTCCTTGATCTGCGGGGTCAGCGGGCGCACCGATTTCAGGCGCCGGGCCGGGTCGCTGGAGAGAATGATGATGCCGTTCTCGTCGCTGACGAAGGCTTCGAGGCGGGCGCGCTGCCAGCGCTCTTCGAGGGTATCCAGGCGCACCTTGATCACCGCCACGCCGATGATCTTGCCGTGCTCTTCTAGGCCATGGGCGAGGTAGTAGCCAGCCTCGCCCGTGGTGCTGCCGATCCCGTAGAAACGGCCTGGCTCGCCGCGCACGGCGCTCTGGAAATAGGCCCGGAACGACAGGTCTTCACCCAGGAACGAGTCGGCATCGCGCCAGTTGCTGCTGGCCTGCACCCGGCCGTTGGTGTCGAGCACGAAGATCGCCCGGCTGCGGCTGCGGCGGTTCAGGCCTTCGAGGTATTCGTTGACGGTCTGCCGGTTGGCGCCATCAGGGTCGGTGAGCAGCTGCGAGACGCTGTCTTCCAGCTCCAGCAGGCTCGGCAGGTAGGTGTACTTGCTGATTTCGCTCTCGACCGTGCGCGCATGCAGCTCCAGCGCGCGCTCGCCGCTTTCGCTCAACGTGCGGATGCCGTTGCTCTCGCTGATCAGAAAGCCGGCCATGCCCAGCCCGACCATCAGCAGGATGATCAGCGGCGGCAGCAGCAATTGGCGAATCAGGCGGGATTTCACGGCGGGCTTGGCAGGGAGAAGAAGCGAAGGGTCGCATTTCATCACAGTGGCCTTGTCACGGCCAGCATCCGCTGCCGGGCTCACCCTGGCAGCGGTGCCGTTGTTGCCGAATCAGTGTTGCAGGATCTTGCTGAGGAAGTGCTGGGTGCGTTCGTGGCGGGCGCTCGGGTTGCCGAAGAAGTCTTCCTTCTGGCAGTCCTCGATGATGTTGCCCTTGTCCATGAAGATCACCCGGTTGGCCACTTTGCGGGCGAAGCCCATTTCGTGGGTCACGCACATCATGGTCATGCCTTCGTGAGCCAGTTCGACCATCACGTCCAGTACTTCGTTGACCATCTCAGGGTCCAGCGCCGAGGTCGGTTCGTCGAACAGCATGACGATCGGGTCCATCGACAGCGCGCGGGCAATGGCCACGCGTTGCTGCTGGCCTCCGGACAGCTGGCCGGGGTGCTTCTTGGCGTGGGCGCCGAGGCCGACGCGGTCGAGCAGGGCCAGGCCTTTCTTGGTCGCTTCTGCCTCGCTGCGGCCAAGCACCTTGCGCTGGGCGATGGTCAGGTTCTCGGTGATGCTCAGGTGCGGGAACAGCTCGAAGTGCTGGAACACCATGCCGACCCGCGAGCGCAGCTTGGGCAGGTTGGTCTTGGGGTCGGCGATCGAGGTGCCGTCGACCACGATGTCGCCCTTCTGGAACGGCTCCAGGGCGTTGACGCACTTGATCAGGGTCGATTTACCCGAGCCCGAAGGGCCGCAGACCACAACCACTTCACCCTTCTTGACCTCGGTGCTGCAGTCGGTCAGCACCTGGAAGTCGCCGTACCACTTGTTGACGTTCTTGATGGAAATCATACGGTGATCCTTTTTTGCAGGCGCTTGACCAGCCACGAAGCGGAGAAGCTGATGACGAAGTACACGACCCCGGCGAAGATCAGGAACTCATGGGAGCGCCCGATGATGTCGCCGTTGGAACGTGCCGAGTTGAGGAAGTCGACCAGGCCCACGGTGTACACCAGCGAGGTGTCCTGGAATAGGATGATGCTCTGCTGCAGCAGCAGCGGGGTCATCTTGCGGAAGGCCTGGGGCAGGATGATCAGGCGCATGGTCTGGCCGTAGGTCATGCCCAGGGCCTGGGCAGCGCCCATCTGGCCCTTGGAGATCGACTGCACACCGGCGCGGACGATTTCGCAGAAGTAGGCGGCCTCGAACATCATGAACGCCACCACGCACGAGGTGAAGGCACCCACCGGGGTGTCCTCGCCAGTGATCCAGCGCAGCACGAACGGCACCGCCAGGTAGAACCAGGTGATCACCAGCAGCAGCGGGATCGAGCGGAAGTAGTTGACGTAGGCGCCGGCCACACGTGACAGCAGCTTGCTCGACGACAAGCGCATCAACGCCAGGATGGTACCGAGCACGATACCGCCGACCACGCCCATGACCATCAGTTGCAGGGTCATGACCATGCCTTCCCACAGGGCAGGCAGGGCGGGGATGATTTCGCTGAAATCCATGTCCATTTACTTGCCCCCCACGGAGATCAGGCCAGGCACGGCGACTTTTTTCTCGACCATGCGCATCAGCAGCATCAGGCCCATGTTCAGGGTGAAGTAGATCAGCGTGGCCAGGGTGAAGGCCTCGAACAGGTTGGCCGAGAATTCGGCGGTCTGCTTGGTCTGCGCCAGCAGTTCCATCAGGCCGATCAGCGAGGCCACCGAGGAGTTCTTGAACACGTTCAAAAATTCCGAGGTGAGCGGTGGGATGATGATTCGGTAGGCCTGTGGCAGCAGCACGTTGTTGTAGATCTGCGGCAGGCTGAAGCCCATGGCGCGGGCGGCGGCTTCCTGGCCGCGGGGCAGCGCCTGGATGCCGGTGCGCACTTGTTCGCAGACGCGGGCGGCAGTGAACAGGCCCAGGCAGATGACCACGCTGATCAGGGCCGAAGTGGTCGGGTTGAGGTCCTGCTTGAACCATTCCTGCAGGCCTTCGGGCAGCAGGTCCGGCACCAGGAAGTACCAGATGAACAGCTGCACCAGCAGCGGCACGTTGCGGAACAGCTCCACGTAGGCGGTGGCGATGCCCGATACCAGACGGTTCGGCACGGTACGCATGACGCCGAGGACCGACCCCAGCAGCAATGCGATGATCCAGGCGGTGATGGCGATGGCGATGGTCCAGCCCAGACCGGTGATATACCAGTCCAGATAGGTCTCGCTGCCCACGCCGGTGGACTTGAAGAACACGCCCCAGTCCCAGTTGTAATTCATCGGGATTTCCCCTCAGACGGTTGTTTCACGGGCACCTTCGAGCATCCAAGGGCGATCAACGCCCTCGGATGAAAGGGTAGACACTAAAGCGTGGCCTGTGGGTTCAATCGTGTGCGGATGCGCACCAGGCCACTATTGGCTGAGGATCAGGACTTCTTCTCGTCCGCGGCCTTGTCGGTCGGCTCGGCGATCAGTTTCTTCAGCTCGTCGCTCATCTGGAAGTTCAGGTTGAGGCCCTTTGGCGGGATCGGCTGGGTGAACCACTTGTCGTAGCTCTTGTTGACTTCGCCCGACTTGAAGTAGGCAACGATGGCGTCATCGACCGCTTTCTTGAAGGCCGGGTCATCCTTGCGCACCATGCAGCCGTAGATTTCGTACGACTGTGGAGTACCGGTGATGACCCAGTCCGACGGCTTGCGTGCCTTGGCCATTTCGCCGGCGAGCAGGGCGTCGTCCATCATGAAGGCCACGGCGCGGCCGCTTTCGAGCATGTTGAAGGCTTCACCGTGGTCCTTGGCGGAAATCACGTTCATCTTCATCTGCTTGTCGGCATTCATCGCCTTGAGGATGCGCTCGGAAGTGGTACCGGCGGTGGTCACCACGTTCTTGCCGGCCAGGTCCGGGAAGTCCTTGTAGGAAGGCTGACCGTCCTTGACCTTGGTCAGCAGGCGGGTACCGACTTCGAAGATGCCGACCGAGAAGCCGACTTGTTGCTGACGCTCGACGTTGTTGGTGGTGGAGCCGCACTCAAGGTCCACGGTGCCGTTCTGCACCAGCGGGATGCGGGTCTGGGAGGTGACCAGGTTGTACTTGACCTTGATGTCGGTACCCAGTTGCTTCTTCAGGGCATCAACCACGGCCAGCTGGATGTCATGGGAGTAACCCACGGGCTCGGGTTTGCCGGCCAGGTAGGAAAACGGAATGGAAGAGTCGCGGTGGCCCAGGGTGATGGTGCCCGAGTCCTTGATCTTCTTCAGGGTACCGGTCAGTTCTTCGGCCATGGCTGGCGAAGCGATGATCGCGGCGGCGATGGTTGCGCCCAACAGATGACGAACGATACGCATCAAATTTTCCTCGACGTGTTTGTTTTTTTTATGGAGCCGTTGGCGGACTCTTTCGTTCAACGAATACAACAAGAAGCGAGTGCATTCGGCTACCAAGTGTAGAGCATGAGTCGTGCCAAGCTCTGTTGTCGATCATAACGCCGCGAAAATACGGGGGATTAATCTTTTCTGACGATTTTCTCCCCGTGCAAAGTTGTCGGGATTCCGAATGAGTTGGATGGAGATGTTCGGTAATCCGAATGAGTGATTCAATGTTGCCGGGGGCGGCTGTATGTACCACCCGTGCCACTGAGGCAGGTGATTTTCTCGGTGTTCCAACACTTGGAGATCCCCGCATGACATCCACCGAAACCATCCCATCGAACGCTGTCGATCAGCTTATTGCAAGGCAGTTGCCTACCTGGTTGACAGACACAGAGCCAACGCTGCTCAAGCACTACCACCAAGCGCTGCGCGCGCAGCAAGAGGCTGCGGAGCGCTTGCAGCATTTGCTTGGCCGCATTCCGGCCATTGAAGCATTCGCCGCTCCGCTGCTGGAACATGCATTGTCTGCAGCTGGCTTCGGCCAGATCGACGTGCGCCGTTCGAGCGTGATCGTCGGCGAGGAGTTCAAGCTGCCTTCGGCGGCGGAAAAGCTCTATCAGCCCAGCATGACCCTTACCACCAGACAGACGCTTCTATCGGCTGCATTACACAACTTCGAAGCCCATGAGGAGGAACCCTGGATCCTGCGCAAAGCGCATCTGGCCGGCCCCGACGGCGCAAGGCTGTCGATGCCATTCGAACGTTTTGTCAGGTTGTGCCGCGAGTTGGATGTAGGCGGCAAATACCAGGCACTTCTGAAAACCGTGCTCCAGCCCAAGTCGGGTCGTGGACAGCCTGAGCAGCAGGCGCGCGGGGCCATAGCCCAGCTGTTCGAGCAGGGTGTACGCACGCGCCTGCAGGCATCAATCTATGGCGGCAGGCTGAGGAAGCAGTTGGACGGGTTCGATCTGCAGCGGTTGCAGACACTCTTCGAACAACCGCCGCAGCAGGCTCCGGGAGGTGGAGCCTTTACGCCCCGTCAACTTTACCTGTTGGGTAAATGCATTGTCGGGGTGATCGCGCTCGAGTGGCGCCCTGCGGGTTCCAGGGACATCGATGAAGTCATGCTCTGGATACCCGGTGACCCCGAGAGAGAATGGCACTTCCACGATTCATGGGCCGAACTCTACGCCAAGCTGGCACTGCGTTTGACAATGCCGCTGTTCCGCGAATTTTTCCGGCGCTTTATCAACGCACAGGACAGGACACAGTTCGATTTGGCGCTTTCACGTGCGTTGGTTGCCTCCACGCGAAAAGAGCGGGTTGAACTCGATGGGCGCAACCGGCCGGTCGACGGTGGCGTTTTCGCCCATGTGCGAGGCTTGTTGATTGCCAAGGTCTTTGAAGATGCTGCGCACCTTGCCGTTCCCACTGATGTCGAGGATCGCCTGAGCCGGCATAAGCGCTTGCAGGCAATGTTCTCGGCTGGGCTGGACTTGCTGGGGCTGGCGGGGTTCGTCGTGCCTGTGCTGGGAGAGCTGATGCTGGTAGTCAGCGCGGCGCAATTGCTCGATGAGGTCTATGAGGGCTACCAGGATTGGCAACTAGGTGATCGCCAGGGCGCGCTCGATCACCTTTTCGCTGTCGCGCAGAGCGTGGTGCTGGCTGGCGCGACGGCGGGTGCGCTGCATGGGCTGAAACGGATTCCCTTCGTCGATGGCCTCGCGCCCAAAGTCATCGGCAGCGAGGGGTTAAGACTGGTACGCAACCCGCACTACATTCCTGCCGAGGAAAGTCCCCTGGTGTTGCTCGAAGGCTTACCAGGCGACCATTTTGCTGGCCTTTTGTCGACTGATGCGGCGCTATTGCTGGAGGTCTCGGGGTTCGATCCGCAGCAATTGCGGCGCCTGAACCTGGAGCGGGCGGCACCGCCTGCGCGGCTGCTCGACATGCATGAGCGCATCCAGTTGTACAAGGCCTCTGCAACCTTGCGTGGCGTTGCATTCGAACAGGCGCTGGAGGATCTGCACCCAACCCTGAGCAATGATCAGATGAAGCTCATGCAGGCTTTCTCAGGGTTGACCCCTCGTGGTGCCCAGGAAGTCATCGAACAAAGCAGTTCCTCGCTGCTGGAACGACTCCACAGTTCCAATCGCGTGCCTTTGGCCATGGCGGAGCGGGCTCGCTGGTACGTACGTGACAGCCGTGTCGACCGAGCTTGCCTTGGCATCCGTTTGCAGGCGCTCGGCAACGCAGACAGTGAGAGACTGGTGCTGGCGCTGATCGAGCGCGAGGCGCCCTGGCCATCGTCGGTTCGTGTCGAATTGCGCGATGGCAACCGCAGCGGGCACCTGTTGCAGGCAACTGCGGGCGAGGCGCCGGAGCAGGTGCGTGTGATCGTCCGACAGGAGCAAGGCTACAGGCTGGCTGGCGAGGAAAACCAGGCTCCTGACAGTGCCGGTCATTCGCTGTTGCAGGCCGTATTGCGCTGTCTTGATGACGACCAGAAAGTGAAACTTGGCAGCGCGAGCTTACAGGCCAATCAGTTGCGTGACCGCTTGCTCCAAATGGCCGCACAGGACCGTGAGCAGGCAGCGCGGTTAATCGGCCAGCCTCCTGTGGGCATCAATATCCGTCCACCGAGGCGCTTTGCCGACGGTCGTCTGGCTTACGCGTTGAGTGGTGGGGGTGAAAGCAGCCGCCAGGCAATCAGGCAAGGTATCCATCAGATATTTCCGACCCTTACTGAGATGCAACTGGATGTTTATCTGGACGCGGTGCGACAGCGAGGTGATAACCTTTGGAATCATTACCTGATGTTGCAACGTCAGTTGACGGAGTTGCGCGAGGCTTTACGGCTATGGCAGTCCAACTGGCAGACACCGATCGATGCCATCCGTCGTCGTCGGGTCGCTGATACGATCCGGCGTAGTTGGCGGCGCAAGCTGGTGGATGGTAACGACCAGTACGAACTGACCCTTGATGGCGAGCCTGTCGCGCAATTGCCCGCTTTGCCTGCCGGCGTTGATTTTGCGCACGTGCGCAGGCTGACCTTGCGCAACATGCAACTGCAAAACCTGGACGCCGGATTTCTCGGTCTGTTTCCCAACGTCGTCGACCTGGATCTGAGCGGTAACCGACTGGGCAGCGTCCCCGAAGGCATTGAACGCATGACTCAACTGCGCAGAGTCAATCTGGGCAACAACCAGATCGCGCTGGATGAGGCCGGCAGTCAGCGGCTGGCCAAGCTCACCCGCCTCGATACACTGATACTGAGCTACAACCCGTTAAATGGCATGCCAGACCTTTCTGTCCTGCCGCACGTACGTGATATCCGGCTACGATCGACTGGGCAGGTGGACATCAGTCAGGTTCATCAGAACGTTTCATTGCGGGCCCATGTCGACTTGCGAGACAACCGTATCAGAGAACTTCGCAGCGAACTGCGCGGCCTGCGCTTGCGGTTGCAGCGGCTGAATCTGCACGAAAACCCTCTGAGCGAAAGCAGCGCCCTGTACCTGGATGAAGCACGCGGTGTTTCAGAGACCGGGGCACGAGGGAGTGCGAGCCATGTTCACAGGGCCGTCGATAAGAACATCCGCGATGCCTGGGTGGAAACGGACGACCGGCTGCTGCGTGCTGAACGTGAAACGGCTTGGCAGCGCCTGGTCGATGAGCCTGGTTCCGGCGGGTTGTTCAGGTTTCTTGCCGACTTCGTCGAGACCGAGGACTTCGTTGCCAATCGTTCCTATTTTCGACGGCGTGTCTGGCGCATCCTGGAGGCTTGTGAAAGCAACGAGGCCCTGCGCGAAGAGCTATTCCGCGAAGCTGATGGCCCGCGTAGTTGCGATGATCGGCTGCTGCTGATGCTCAACCAGATGGAGGTGGGCATTCTGGCCCACGAAGGCATCGTAGGTGGGCCGGTAGTCATGCGGGAAAACCGCCTGTTGCGGCTGGGGCGACAGTTGCACCGTCTCGACCTGCTGGACGACATCGCCAACGACCATGTGCAGCGCTTGCGCAGCGAAGGTAGGCATAGGGTGGACGAGATCGAGGTGCGACTCTATTACCGGTCCCAACTGGCGGGGGCTCTTGACTTGCCGGTAGTGCCTGATCCGATGCATTTCGCGTCATACGCCCACGTGTCCATGGCCGATCTCAGCCGTGCGGAGCTTCATGTGTTGCGGGCCGACACCCCTGTCGCCATGCTGGACGCGCTCGTTGAGCGGCCGTATTGGCAACGCTATCTAAGGGAAACCTACCACGAACGTTTCGAAGCGATGGGGGCAGGTTTCCATGAGCGCCTCGAAGCCCTGGAAGAGCGAGCCACGGTCGGCCAGGAGGCTGACTACGACGAGCGTGCGAGGTTATTGATGGCACAGTATGCGGCAGAAGAAGCGGTCTTGATTCGCAATCTGACCACCGAGGCTTGGGCGCGCTCGCGTTACGCCTCTCACGAGCGCCTGCTGCCCGCCTGATTCAGGCTGCCTGGATGCGGGACTGATCCTGTTTACGCTGTAGCAGGTAGTCCCTCAGTACCTGCTGTTCACCTGCACTGGTGAACAGTCCCAGCTTGGTACGACGCCACAGGATATCGTCGGCGTCGTACGCCCACTCCTCATTGCACAGGTAGTCCACTTCGCGGCTGAACAGACCACTGCCGATCGGTTGGCCGAGGTCCTCTGGGCCATGCACGCCATCGAGCAGTCGCCATACACGGCTACCGTATGTGGTAGCCCAGCGTTTGGCGATATCGGCCGGCAGCCATCCGCAACGCGCCAGGATGGCGTCACTCAAGGCCTGAGCGGTGGTCATGTTCTCGCCGCCAGGCAAGGGCGCAGTAGCAGTCCAACTGCCGCGCATCTGGGAGAAGAATGGCTTGAGTTCAGCCATCGCCGATTCGGCCAGCTTGCGGTAGGTCGTCAGCTTGCCGCCGAACACCGACAGCAACGGAGCCTGGTTTTCACTGCTCGACAGTGCCAGGGTGTAGTCACGGGTGACCGCCGATGGGTTGTCCGACTCGTCATTGCACAACGGGCGGACGCCGGAGTAGGTATGCAGGATGTCGCTGCGGCCAAGCGGGTGGTTGAAGTGTTCGTTGACCACGTTCAGCAGGTAGTCGGTTTCCTGCTCGGTGATCGCCACCTTGGCAGGGTCGCCGCTGTACTCGCGGTCGGTGGTGCCAATCAGGGTGAAGCGATCCAGGTACGGGATGCAGAACACGATGCGCTGGTCTTCATTCTGCAGGATGTAGGCGTGTTCGCCTTCGTACAGGCGCGGCACGATGATGTGGCTGCCCTGGATCAGACGGATGCCATAAGGCGCATCGAGCTTGAGGTCGTCCTTGATGAAGCTGGCGACCCAGGGGCCGGCGGCATTGACCAGCGCTCGGGCGCGGATGCTCTGCAGGCTGCCATCGGCGTGCTGCAGCTCCACCTGCCACAGGCCATCGATGCGTTCGGCGCGTAGGCAGCGGGTGCGGGTGTGGATGTGTGCGCCATGTTCACGGGCGGTCATGGCGTTCAGCACCACCAGGCGCGCATCGTCCACTGCGCAATCGGCGTATTCGAAGCCGCGGGTGATTGCCGGCTTTAGCGGGTAACCCGGGCCGAAGCGCAGGCTGCGCGAGGCGCCCAGGCGCTTGCGCTTGCCGAGGTGGTCATAGAGGAACAGCCCGGCGCGGATCATCCAGGTCGGGCGCAGGTGCGGACGGTGCGGTAGCACGAAGCGCATCGGCTTGACGATGTGTGGCGCTTTGGCCAGCAGCACTTCGCGTTCGGCCAGCGCTTCACGTACCAGGCGGAACTCGTAATGCTCCAGATACCTCAGCCCCCCGTGAATCAGCTTGCTGCTGGCTGAGGAGGTGTGCTGGGCCAGATCGTCCTTCTCGCAGAGGAACACTTTCAGGCCGCGCCCAGCGGCGTCTGCAGCGATGCCCACGCCATTGATGCCACCGCCGATCACGGCGAGGTCATAGCAGTCGGCGGCTGGCGGCTGGGACGAAACGGGCTGGGACACGGGCAAGGCCTCCTGGGGCTGTTCACATCGAATATGAACATTGATGTTCGTTTGCGAAAATAC
Organism: Pseudomonas sp. NPDC089422; assembly: GCF_044749405.1. Lineage (NCBI taxonomy): Bacteria > Pseudomonadati > Pseudomonadota > Gammaproteobacteria > Pseudomonadales > Pseudomonadaceae > Pseudomonas > Pseudomonas sp. NPDC089422. The sequence continues at coordinate 79,504 of NZ_JBIVHW010000004.1, read as the reverse complement.
TAGCGCAACAGAAAGCCAGCCGCCAGTCAGTCTTTATAGAAAAAACTGATCAGATGACAATAAAGTGAACATTTCCGAAAATCATGGGCCGCCTGGCGGCCCGTTGCAGGCTCAAACCACCTCGAGGCGGATCTTGTACTGGTTGAGCAGTTGGGTCAGGGCAGGGGTGGGGGGCTGGTCGGTTACCAGGCAATCGACCAGGCTGATCGAGCCCAGGCGTACCATGGCATTGCGCCCGAACTTGCTGGAGTCGGCGGCGAGGATGACTTGGCGGGCGTTGGCGATGATCGCCTGGGACACCCGCACCTCCTGGTAATCGAAATCGAGCAGGCTGCCGTCTTCGTCGATGCCGCTGATGCCGACCAGAGCGAAGTCGACCTTGAACTGGTTGATGAAGTCGACGCTGGCCTGGCCGACCACACCGCCATCGCGGCGAACCGTACCGCCGGCCACCAGCACTTCGAAATCGTCCTTGGCAGCGAGGATAGCGGCCACGTGAAGGTTGTTGGTGATGACTTTCAGGTGGTTGTGGTTGAGCAGTGCCCGGGCGATCGATTCGGTGGTGGTGCCGATGTTGATGAACAGTGAAGCATGGTCGGGGATCTGACGCGCCACGGCTTCGGCAATGCGCTGCTTTTCGTCGCGCATCTGATCGGCGCGCATGGCATAGGCGGTGTTTTCGATGCTCGAGTCATAGGCCGCACCACCATGGTAGCGGCGTAGCAGATTGAGCTCGGCCAGCTGGTTGATGTCGCGGCGGATGGTTTGTGGTGTGACGACGAACAGCTGCGCCATTTCTTCGATACTGACGTAGCCGCGGTCGCGCACCAGTTCGAGGATTTGTTGTTGGCGTGGGGGCAGATTCATGGGCGGTCCTTTGGGGCTGCCGGACAAATTCTGCAATGATGCCGTAGGACGGGGGCTACGGCCAGTAGCCGTTGGGGCCGCATTGCGGCCCCAATTTGTATTACGCCTCGTGATCTTCCCAGTCACGGGTGCGGTCGACGGCCTTCTTCCAGCCGGCATACAGTTTTTCTTTCTGCACCTCATCCAGCTGCGGGCTGAACTCGCGCTCGATGATCGCCTTGTCGCGCAGCTCTTCCAGGCCGCTCCAGAAGCCGCAGGCCAGGCCTGCCAGGTAGGCGGCGCCGAGGGCGGTGGTTTCGCGCATTTTCGGGCGCTCCACACAGGTGCCGAGGATGTCGGCCTGGAACTGCATGAGGAAGTTGTTGGCCACTGCACCGCCGTCAACGCGCAGCTCCGACAGACGTTCGCCGCAGTCCTGCTGCATGGCGTCAAGCACGTCGCGGGTCTGGTAGGCGATCGATTCCAGCGCGGCGCGAATGATGTGGTCGACCTTCACGCCACGAGTCAGGCCGAACAGCGCGCCACGGGCATACGGGTCCCAGTACGGTGCACCCAGGCCGGTGAAGGCTGGCACCAGATACACACCGTTGCTGTCCTTGACCTTGCTGGCGAAGTACTCCGTATCCAGTGCATCGTTGACGATTTTCAGTTCGTCACGCAGCCACTGTACGGTAGAGCCACCGTTGAAAACCGCGCCTTCCAGGGCATAGGCCACCTCGCCGCGTGGGCCGCAGGCGATGGTGGTGAGCAGGCCGTGGGAGGACTTTACTGCCTTGTCGCCGGTGTTCATCAGCAGGAAGCAGCCGGTGCCATAGGTGTTCTTGGCCTGGCCCGGCTCCACGCACATCTGGCCGAACAGTGCCGACTGCTGGTCGCCGGCGATACCGGCGATGGCGATGCCGCTCTTGGTATGGCCATAGACCTCCGACGACGGGCGCACTTCAGGCAGCATCTGCCGCGGGATGCCGAGGATTTCCAGCAGCTTGTCGTCCCACTGCAGGCTGTGGATGTTGAACATCAGCGTGCGCGAGGCGTTGGTGTAGTCGGTGACATGCACCTTGCCGCCGGAGAACTTCCAGATCAGCCAGGTATCGATGGTGCCGAACAGCAGCTCGCCGCGCTCGGCGCGTTCACGGGCACCTTCGACATTGTCGAGGATCCACTTCAGCTTGGTGCCGGAGAAGTACGGGTCGGTGACCAGGCCGGTGGCTTCGCGGATGTAGTCTTCATGGCCATCACGCTTGAGCTGGGCGCAGATCTCGGTGCTGCGGCGGCACTGCCAGACGATGGCGTTGTACACCGGGCGGCCGGTTTCCTTGTCCCACACCACGGTGGTTTCACGCTGGTTGGTGATGCCCAGCGCGGCAACCTGGGCATGGCTGATACCAGCTTGGGCCAGGGCCTCGACCATGGTCGCGCTCTGGGTGGCGAAGATCTCCATCGGGTCGTGCTCGACCCAGCCAGCCTGCGGGTAGTGTTGGGCGAACTCGCGCTGCGAGGTGCCAACCACATTGGCATCGCGGTCGAAGATGATCGCTCGCGAGCTGGTGGTGCCCTGGTCCAGGGCGATGATGTAGTTCTTATCCTGGGTGTCTGTCATGGTCGTAGGCCTTGCATAAAGAGGAGTTCAGGGCGTCAGCATCAGTTGGCTTGAGTATCGCCCTGGCGATTGTCGGTTGTCTCGGCGCTTGCGTTTTGCGCCGTCGGCAGGTTGCGGGCGATCAGGCCGCGATAGATCGCAGCCCCCAGGCAAGCGCCGAGGATCGGTGCGAACACCGGAACCAGGAAATACGGAATGTCCCGACCGCCAGTGAAGGCGATTTCGCCCCAGCCAGCCAGGAAGGTCATCAATTTGGGGCCGAAATCGCGGGCCGGGTTCATCGCAAAACCGGTAAGCGGGCCCATGGCACTGCCAATCACGGCGATCAGCAGGCCGATCAGCAGCGGGGCCATGGCGCCGCGCGGCAGGCCGTTGTTGTCATCGGTCAGGGCCATGATCACGGCCATCAGGATCGCGGTGATCACCACTTCGACCAGAAACGCCTGGCCAGTGGACAGTGACGGGTGCGGATACGTCGAGAATACCGAGGCCAGTTCCAGGCTTTCGGTGCTGCCACGCAGCATGGCGTGGGCCTGTTCGAAATCGAAGAACAGGTTGCTGTAGAGCGTGTAAACGAGTGCGGCGCCGCAGAATGCACCGCAGATCTGGGCGAGCGCATAGAACGGTAGCTTGCGCTTGTCGAAGCCGGCGAACAGGGTAAGCGCGATGCTCACGGCCGGGTTCAGGTGCGCGCCGGAAATGCCGGCGGTGAGGTAAATCGCCATGCTTACACCGACACCCCAGATGATGCTGATTTCCCATAGGCCGAAGCTGGCGCCAGCGACTTTGAGCGCGGCGACGCAGCCGGTACCGAAGAAGATCAGCAAGGCGGTGCCGAGAAACTCGGCCAGGCATTGGTTGGACAGTGTGGGTTCGCGTAGAGCAGTCGTCATGTATGACCTCGTTGTTTTTGTTGTGAGGCGCAAAGCGCTCGACAGCAAAGCCTGATGCCTATCCCCATTGACCTCAGGCGGGTGTTAAGAAGTGCACCTTAAAAGGGCACCATTTATTCAGAAACGAAAAAATATAGACAAGAAACGCTGATGTCAAAGGTCGAAAGTGAACGGGTAGTCACGTTTTGGTCGCCTGTTTCAAAGGCTGATGCCCGTCGTAGAGGGCGGCGTCAGTCATTGGCTGGCTGGGATCCAGGATTTGCCCTAAAGTAGCCGCGACCTGTCCCAGACCGGAGCACTGCATGACCCCCGCACTCGACCTGTTGAAAAAAGCCCGCGCCGAACATCGCGTGCATAGCTATGAACATGACCCCAAGTCGGCGTCATACGGGCTAGAGGCTGCGGAAAAACTTGGGCTCGATCCGCAGCAGGTATTCAAGACCTTGCTGGCGAGCAGCGAGAAGGGTGAATTGCTGGTGGCGGTGGTTCCCGTGGTGGGGACGCTGGACCTCAAGGCCCTGGCCCATGCGGCTGGGGTGAAGAAATGCGAAATGGCCGACCCGGCGGCGGCCCAGCGGGCGACGGGCTATCTGGTGGGTGGGATCAGCCCGTTGGGGCAGAAGAAGCGCCTGCGTACCTTTATCGATGATTCGGCGCAAAATTTTGCAACCATCCATGTCAGCGCTGGGCGGCGAGGGCTGGAGGTCGAGTTGGCGGCGGCGGTGCTGGCCGAGCATACCCAAGGCAAATTTGCCGGGATTGGTAGAGGCTGAGATTGTTGGGGCTGCAAAGCAGCCCCAGAAACCTGAATCAGGTCGCCGAGCTGTAGCGCCGGACCCCGTTCTCCTGGCGCGCCGCCTGTGTCGCGACACTGCCCGGCACCGGGAACAGCACCAGGTGGTCGGCCTTCACCGCAATCCCTACATCCTCACCGATCTGGTGGTCGATATGGCTCGGGAAGATCGCCTCGAGCTGGCTGCCAGTAGGCAACTGCAAACGGTACAAGGTCGACGCACCGAGAAAGCTCTTGCCCACGATGTTCGCCTGCAGGGCGCTGCCGGGGGCTGGCACGATGTCATCAGGGCGCAGCAGCACATCCACCGAGCTGCCCGGCGCCATGGTGTAGGCACGGTTGCCACGCAGCTCGCCCAACTCGGTATTGACCGCCTCATGGCTGCTCATCTGGCCACGGATGAAGTAACCCTGGCCGACGAAACTCGCAACGAACGGCGTCTGCGGTTCGTGATACAGGTTGTAGGGCGTATCCCACTGCTCCAGCCGGCCTTCCTTGAACACACCCACATGGTCGCTGACGGCAAACGCCTCCTCCTGGTCATGGGTCACCAGGATCGCACTGGTGCCGCGGCTCTTGAGGATGTCGCGCACTTCGTGGCTGAGGCGCCGGCGCAGCTCGACGTCGAGGTTGGAGAACGGTTCGTCGAGCAGCAGCAGTTGTGGCTCGGGTGCCAGCGCGCGCGCCAGGGCGACACGCTGTTGCTGGCCACCCGACAACTCATGCGGGTAGCGCCCGCCGAGGCCGCCGAGCTTGACCAGTTCGAGCATCTCTTCGATCACCTGCGCCTGGCTCGGGTGCTTGGCGATGCCAAAGGCGATGTTCTGCGCCACGGTCAGGTGCGGGAACAGGGCGTAGTCCTGGAACACCATGCCGATCCGGCGTTTCTCCGGGGCCAGGGTGAAGCCGGCGCGGGAAATCACCTCGCCGGCCAGCTGGATCTCACCCTCGTGCACCGGCTCGAAGCCGGCAATGGCACGCAGGGTGGTGGTCTTGCCGCAACCCGAGGAGCCCAGCAGGCAACCGATGTCGCCTGCGTTCAGGTGCAGGTTGAGGTTCTGGACGATGCGCTGCTCGCCGTAGCCGCAGGCGAGGTTGCGCAGGTTGAGCAGTAAGGGTTGACTCATGCGTGGTGGTAAGCCGGTTCGACAAGGAATTCGAGAAGGGCCTTCTGTGCATGCAAGCGGTTTTCAGCCTGGTCCCAGGCGACCGAACGAGGGTCGTCGAGCAGGTCATGGCTGATTTCCTCGCCCCGGTGGGCGGGCAGGCAATGCATGAACAAGGCGTCGGGTGCCGCCAGGTCGAGCAGTGCGCGGGTGACCTGGTAAGGCGCGAAATGCGCCAGGCGCCGTGCAGTTTCCTCTTCCTGCCCCATGGAAGTCCAGACATCCGTGGTCACCAGGTGCGCACCGCGCACGGCTTCATGCGGATCACGGATGATCTGCACGTGGTCGCCACCCAGGGCCATGAAGCGTGGATCGGGCTCATAGCCTTCCGGGCAGGCGATGCGCAGCTGGAAGTCGAACTGCTTGGCCGCTTCGATATACGAGTTGCACATGTTGAAGCCGTCGCCGATCCAGGCCACGGTCTTGCCCTGGATCGAGCCGCGGTGCTCGAGGAAGGTCTGCATGTCGGCCAGCAGCTGGCACGGGTGCGACTCATCGGACAGGGCATTGATCACCGGCACGCGGGATTTGGCGGCAAATTCGGTCAGGGTGCTGTGGGCGTGGGTGCGGATCATCACCACGTCGAGCATGCTCGACAGCACGATGGCGCTGTCACCGATCGGCTCGCCACGGCCCAGCTGGGTGTCGCGTGGCGAGAGGAAGATGGCCTGGCCACCGAGCTGGATCATGCCAGCTTCGAACGACACGCGGGTACGGGTCGAGGACTTCTCGAAGATCATGCCCAGCACGCGGTTCTTCAGGGGCTCGAACAGCACGCCTCGCTTGCGCAGGTCCTTCAGCTCGATGCCTCGGCGGATCACACCGAGCAATTCGTCGGTGGTGAAATCCAGCAGGGAGAGAAAGTGCCTAGCGCTCATGATTGACTACCTTATCTGCAACGGTATGCAGGTCGACCGTATGGTTTTTTTTGACAACGGGAGTGACCTGCGGCGTAAGCCGCACGGGGCGGACGAAATGGGAAAGGCGCAATACTATAATTAAATGTCGCCTGAAACCAAGAGGGGAAACAGCAGCTCGTTCTTAACATGTTGCAAAGGGTGTCGTATCCCTTGAGCCTGTGCTGTTTTTTATTTGCTACAGGAGGTTGTACACGGCTTGCTGGCAATTTGGCAAATGGCTGTCGCGAATCGTGCGCCTGATGTCGCGGGATTCACGCCGCGAAGCGCGCTGGCCGGCGCAAGGGCTGCGGCGCATAGTCGAGGCTCGACGACTCCCTACGACAACAAGGCAGAGGCGGCCATGACCAAGACCCTGCATCACCGTGCCTGTCACCTGTGCGAAGCGATCTGCGGCCTGAACATAGAAGTCAGCCACGAAGACGACGGGCGAGCGCTGATCAGCTCGATCAAGGGTGACCCCGAGGATCCATTCAGTCGGGGGCACATCTGCCCCAAGGCGGTGGCCTTGCAGGACATCCAGAACGACCCGGACCGTCTGCGCCAGCCTCACCGGCGGGTGGGGAGCGAGTGGCAGCCGATCGGCTGGGACGAGGCTTTTGCCTTGGCTGCCGAGAAGCTGTGGGCGGTTCAGCAGGCCCACGGGCGCAATGCCGTGGCGGCCTATCAAGGCAACCCCAGCGTGCACAACTATGGGCTGATGACCCACAGCAATTACTTTCTCGGCTTGCTCAAGACCCGAAACCGCTTCTCCGCCACCTCGGTCGACCAGTTGCCGCAGCACCTGACCAGCCATTTGATGTACGGCCACGGCCTGCTGTTGCCGATCCCTGATATCGACCACACCGACTTCATGCTGATCCTCGGCGGCAATCCGCTGGCCTCCAATGGCAGCATCATGACCGTACCCGACGTGGAAAAGCGCCTGAAAGCCCTGCGCGGGCGAGGTGGTCGCCTGGTGGTGGTCGATCCCCGGCGCAGTGAAACCGCCGCCATGGCCGACCAACATCTGTTCATCCGACCCGGTGGCGATGCAGCCTTGCTGTGTGGCTTGCTCAACACCCTGTTCGATGAAGACCTCGCGCGAGGTTCGCATTTGCCGATCAACGGCCTGCAACGCGTGCGCGAAGCGACCCTGCCATTCAGCGCAGAGGCGATGAGCGCACACTGCGGTATTCCCGCCACCCAGATACGCCAACTGGCGCGGGACTTCGCTGCTGCAGACAAGGCGGTCTGCTATGGGCGCATGGGGGTCTCGACCCAGGCGTTCGGCACCCTGTGTCACTGGCTGGTGCAACTGATCAACCTGGTGACCGGCAACCTCGACCGAGAGGGTGGGGCGCTGTGTACCGAGCCTGCGGTCGATCTGGTAGCGACCACGTCAGGTGGCCATTTCAATGCCTGGCAGAGCCGGGTTTCGGGGTTGCCGGAGTACGCAGGCGAGCTGCCGGTGGCGGCCTTGGCCGAGGAGATGCTGACCCCGGGGGAGGGCCAGGTGCGGGCGCTGGTGACGGTTGCCGGCAATCCGGTGCTGTCCACGCCCAATGGCCGGCAGCTGGATGCGGCGCTGGACGGGCTGGAGTTCATGCTCAGTATCGACCTCTATATCAATGAAACCACCCGCCACGCCGACCTGATCCTGCCTTCGACCTCGGCGCTGGAAAACGACCATTACGACAGCACCTTCAACCTGCTGGCCGTACGCAATGTGACCCGATTCAATCGCGCTATCCTGGCCAAGCCCGAGGGCGCTTTGCATGACTGGGAGATCTTCGTCGGCCTTGCTCAGGCGTTCGCCAAGCGTGCCGAACTGGAACTGAAACCGACCTGGCCGCCGGCGCAGATGATCGATCTGGCCCTGCGCAAGGGGCGCTATGGCGAAGCCAGCGCCTGGAATCTCTCGCTGCAGGCGCTGGACGAGCACCCTCATGGGCTTGACCTGGGGCCGCTACACGCCAACCTGCAGACACGCCTGGCAACCGCCAGCAAAGCCGTCGAGGCCGCGCCACAGGTGCTGCTGGATGACCTGCAGCGATTGGCCCTGCAGGCGCTGCCCGCGCCGGGCGAGTTGCTGCTGATCGGTCGCCGCCACGTGCGCAGCAACAATTCGTGGATGCACAATTTCCATCGCTTGGTCAAAGGCAAGCCGCGCCATCAACTGCTGATGCACCCGCAGGACCTGCAGCAACGGCAATTGCAGGATGGCCAGCGGGTGCGTATCCGTTCGCGCACCGGCACCCTGGAGGTCGAGGTGCAGGCCTGTGAAGACATGATGCCCGGGGTGGTCAGCCTGCCCCATGGTTTTGGCCATGGTCGTCAGGGTGTGCAGTTGCAGGTTGCCCAGGCGCAAGCAGGTGTCAGTGCCAACGACCTTACGGATGAACGCCTGCGTGACGCGGTTTCCGGTAATGCTGCGCTCAATGGCGTGCCCGTGCAGGTCGAGGCCGCATGAGCAACGGTAAGGCCGAGCACGCTGCTCGGCTTTCCGATACAATGCGTCACCGTGCCGACGACCGCGTCGGAAAGTTCAGCTGAGGTGCTAGATGGATATCATCGATACGATCAAAGAGCAGATTGCCAACAACACCATTCTGCTTTACATGAAAGGCTCGCCGAATGCCCCGCAGTGCGGGTTCTCGGCCAAGGCATCGCAGGCTGTGATGGGTTGCGGCGAGAAGTTCGCCTACGTCGACATCCTGCAGAACCCGGAAATCCGCGCCAACCTGCCAAAATACGCCAACTGGCCGACCTTCCCGCAACTGTGGGTAGCCGGTGAGCTGGTTGGCGGTAGCGACATCATGCTGGAAATGTTCGAGAAGGGTGAGCTGCAGACCCTGATCAAGGACGCCGCTGCCAAGGCCAAGGCCTCCGAAGCCTGACGTTCAGTCAGCCATGAAAAAACCCGCTCAACGCGGGTTTTTTCATGGCTGGAGAATTTACTCTTCGCCCATCTGCGACTGCAGGTAGTTCTCGATGCCGATCTTGTCGATCAGGCCCAGCTGGGTTTCCAGCCAGTCGATGTGTTCTTCCTCGGATTCGAGGATGTCTTCGAGCATGTCTCGCGAGCCAAAGTCGCCAGCGGTTTCGCAGTGGGCGATGGCGGCTTTCAGGTCGATCAGGCCCTTCTGCTCGATCTTCAGGTCGCACTCGAGCATCTCTTTGGTGTGCTCGCCAATCATGAGTTTGCCCAGGTCCTGGACGTTGGGGATGCCTTCGAGGAAGAGAATACGCTTGATCAGTTTGTCAGCGTGCTTCATCTCGTCGATGGATTCCTTGTACTCGTGCTTGCCGAGCTTGTTCAGGCCCCAATCTTCGTACATGCGCGCGTGCAGGAAGTACTGGTTGATCGCGACCAGCTCGTTTCCGAGGATCTTGTTGAGATGCTGGATGACGCTTACGTCGCCTTTCATGTCGGGTTCCTGCCCTGTAGAAGTGTGCCAATGCAGGGAAGTTTGAGCCTGTAACTGGGGGCTGTCAAACCTAAGTGTTTGAATAATAAGTGAAAATTAATGGAAATAAGAATGTTTGTGAACCGCGTTGGAGCGCTAACTTATTGATATTCAGGCATAAAAAAACCGGACACGAGGTCCGGTTCTTTGAATTCTGAAATATCAGGCAGCAGTAAATTCCACTGGATAGGGCAGGGCGGCGTGCTGGCTCACCTGCAATTCGGTGAGGGTCTCGCGGACCACCTGCTTGGCCAGGCAGGCGCATTTGCCACACTGGCTGGCGACGTTGGTCGCCGCTCGGACTTCCTTGTAACTGCAGCATCCTTCATAGATCGCATCGCGGATCTGTCCGTCGGTGACGCCGACACAAAGACACACATACATAAGGGCTGACCATCGCGGGTTGAGTCGATGGGTTGGAGCTTAATGTTAATGAGAATGCTTGTCAAAGGACTTTCTGAAAGGGCCGTGCTTGAGCGACCGACGGTTGCATTCGGCCTGTCACCACAAGCCGTGTATGATGGTCGGCCTTTGTTGGATGTCGGGCAAGCCTGCCTTGGCCCGGCAAACGGTTCTTCACCCTCATCAGGAGATTACAATGAGCGTACTCGTTGGCAAACAAGCCCCCGACTTCACCGTCCCAGCCGTCCTGGGCAATGGCGAAATCGTCGACAGCTTCAACCTGGCCTCGGCCATCAAGGGCAAGTACGGCCTGGTGTTCTTCTACCCACTGGACTTCACCTTCGTCTGCCCGTCCGAGCTGATCGCCCTGGACAACCGCATCCCTGACTTCCAGGCGCGCAACGTTGAAGTGATCGGCGTTTCGATCGACTCGCACTTCACCCACAACGCATGGCGTAACACCCCGGTCAACGCCGGCGGTATCGGCCAGGTCAAGTACACCCTGGCGGCCGACATCACCCACGAAATCTGCAAGGCCTACGACGTTGAGTCCGAAGGCGGCGTAGCCTTCCGTGGCGCTTTCCTGATCGACACCAACGGTGTTGTCCGTTCGCAGATCGTCAACGACCTGCCACTGGGCCGCAACATGGACGAGCTGCTGCGTCTGGTCGACGCCCTGCAATTCCACGAAGAGCACGGCGAAGTCTGCCCGGCCAACTGGAAGAAAGGCGACCAGGGCATGACCGCTTCGCCAGAAGGCGTTGCTGCTTACCTGAGCGAGAACGCTGGCAAGCTGTAATTGCCGCGCGCATGAAAAAGCCGGCCCATGTGGCCGGCTTTTTTGTGCCTGGGATCTGGGAGCTCCTAACGGGAGCGCGATTTCCTGTAGGAGCGGCCTTGCGCCGCGAAAGGGCCGCAAAGCGGCCCCAGGATTTCAACTCAATCGTTGAAGTCGCGCCAGCCACCCATTTCCTTCCAGCGGTTGACGATGCCGCAGAACAGCTCGGCGGTCTTCTCGGTGTCGTAACGCGCCGAGTGCGCCTCACGGCCATCGAAGTCGATGTCGGCGCTCTGGCAGGCTCGCGCCAGCACGGTCTGGCCGTAGGCCAGGCCCGCCAGGGTCGCGGTGTCGAAGCTGGAGAACGGGTGGAACGGGTTACGCTTGATATCGTTACGCGTTACTGCCGCATTGAGGAAGCCAAGGTCGAAGCTGCTGTTGTGGCCGACCAGGATCGCCCGTTTGCAGCCGTTGGCCTTCAGCGCCTTGCGCACACCGCGGAAGATGTCGGTGAGTGCGCTTTCCTCGCTCACCGCCATGCGCAGTGGGTGGTCCAGCTTGATGCCGGTGAACTCCAGCGCAGCCGGCTCGATGTTGGCCCCTTCGAACGGTTCTACCCGGTAGAAGTAGGTGTGCTCGGGGAACAGGAAGCCCTTCTCGTCCATGCCGATGGTCACTGCGGCAATTTCCAGCAGGGCGTCGGTGGCGCTGTTGAAGCCGCCGGTCTCGACATCCACCACGACTGGCAGATAGCCACGGAAGCGCTCGGCCATGGGGTGGCGCGAGCCGCTGCTACCCTGACCGTCCTGGTCGTCTTCGTAGAGGTCTTCGCTCACGCGTTGTCCTCCAGCAGGCGCCAGCGCAGTTTCTCACCGGCACGCAGCGGGATCACGGTCTGCTCGCCAAACGGCAGGCTGTCCGGGGCGGTCCACTCATCGCGGACCAGGGTGATGGTGTCGGTGTTCGCCGGCAGGCCATAGAAGGCCGGGCCGTGCAGGCTGGCGAAGCCTTCCAGCTTGTCCAGTGCATTGCGCAGCTCGAACGCTTCAGCGTACATCTCGATGGCCGCGTATGCGGTGTAGCAGCCGGCGCAACCGCAGGCGGCTTCCTTGGCGTGACGGGCGTGGGGTGCCGAGTCGGTGCCGAGGAAAAACTTCGGGTTGCCGCTGGTGGCCGCGTCCAGCAGCGCCACCTGGTGGGTGTTGCGCTTGAGGATCGGCAGGCAATAGAAGTGCGGGCGGATACCGCCGACCAGCATGTGGTTGCGGTTGTACAGCAGGTGCTGGGCAGTGATGGTCGCGCCGACATTGGCCGGGGCTTCGGTGACGAACTGCGCGGCGTCGCCCGTGGTGATGTGCTCGAACACCACCTTCAGGGTCGGGAAGCGCTCGACCAGGCGGCGCATGTGCTCGTCGATGAAGCGCTTCTCGCGGTCGAACACGTCGATCTCGCTGCGGGTCACTTCACCGTGCACCAGCAATGGCATGCCCACTTCCGCCAGTGCCTCGATGGCCGGGAAGATGTTGTCGATGCTGGTCACGCCCGAATCGGAGTTGGTCGTCGCGCCAGCCGGATACAGCTTGGCAGCGTAGACGATACCGCTGGCCTTGGCCGCGCGGATGTCCTCGGGGCTGGTGCGGTCGGTGAGGTACAGCACCATCAGCGGTTCGAAGCGGCTGCCGGCCGGGCGGGCAGCAAGGATGCGCTCGCGGTAGGCACCGGCTTCGACGGCATTGCGCACCGGCGGAACCAGGTTAGGCATGATGATGGCACGGGCGAAAGTACGCGCCACATCGCCAACGGTATGGGGCAAGACGGCACCATCGCGCAGATGGATGTGCCAGTCGTCGGGACGCAGGAGGGTCAGGCGATCGGACATTGGGAATTCCAGGCGGGTCGAACTCAGGCCTCAATGCTACCGGAAAACCCCGGTCCGAGCACGGCTATCAAGTTTTCCGGCAAGCGTCCGATAGCCTGCCTGTAAGCCGTCAGAATTTGTGGAGCCGCCCGTGCGCCAGCGTTACCTAGCCCTGTTGACCCTTGTCGCCAGCCTGCCGGCCGGCGCACTGACCTTCCAGACCCGCATGGAGAATGTCGCCTGGAAAGTCGAGGGTGACCAGTTCGAATGCCGCCTGATCCAGCCGATCGACGGTTTCGGCAGTGGCGAGTTCGTGCGCAAGGCCGGTGAGCAGCCGGTGTTCCAGTTGCGTTCGCACAGCAATGTGCTGGGCGCAGGTTCGGCCACCTTGCTGGCAGCCGCTGCCCCTTGGCAGCCGGGCCGCGGCGATGTGAATCTCGGCGCCGTGCGCATGGCCCGCAGCGGGGTGCTGTTCAGCTCGTCGCAGAGTCAGGCCAGTCGCCTGATCAACGGCCTGCTTGATGGCCGCAGCACGGTGGTGCGCAACTACACCGGTGAAGGCGGGCGTGTGATGGAGGTTCGCGTGCTGCCGGTCAGCTTCGCCAAGGCCTATGACGACTATCAGGCCTGTGCCAGCAAGATGCTGCCGATGAACTATGACCAGGTGCGCCAGACCCAGGTTGGCTTCCCGGGTGGTGGCTTCGATCTCGATGCCGACGCCCGTGCGCGGCTGGATGTGATCCTCGATTACCTCAAGGCCGACCCGACGGTGAACCACATCGAACTCAATGGCCATTCCGACAACAGTGGTAATCGCCTGACCAATCGCGACACTTCGCGACGCCGGGCCCTGGCCGTTGCCGATTACTTCAAGGCTCATGGTGTGCCGGAAGAGCAGATCGTCGTGCGCTTCCATGGTGAGCGCTATCCGCTGGTGAAGAACAACAGCCCGGCCAATCGGGCGCGCAACCGGCGGGTGAATATCGAACTGGATCGGGTGGCGCAGGTGGAGAAGCCGGTGGTGCAGCCGGTTCAGCAATCGGCGTCGGCTGCTCCTGCTGTTCCGCCTGCGGCTGCGGCGCCGGCAGCGGCTGCGTCCGGAGCAAAGACACCCTGATTTCAAGGTGTTTGCCTTGGGGTAGGTCTCGGGATTGCATCAGGGCCACCAGATGTTTGCCACAACATTTTCAGCGCCTGTGACGAACACGTCGCGCCACCGACAGTTCCTGTCGCTTTGTCGTCAGAAGCTGTCGCCCCACTGTAAATTTATCCGCAACGCCGGTAGAATCGATCCCTTTCCGTACAACCCCGTGGAGTGATGGCATGGCGGACGTAAAAAAGGTCGTACTGGCGTATTCCGGCGGCCTTGATACTTCGGTGATTCTCAAGTGGCTGCAGGATACCTACAACTGCGAAGTGGTGACCTTCACTGCTGACCTGGGTCAGGGCGAAGAAGTCGAGCCGGCTCGCGCCAAAGCTCAGGCGATGGGCGTAAAAGAGATCTACATCGACGACCTGCGCGAAGAGTTCGTGCGTGATTTCGTCTTCCCGATGTTCCGCGCCAACACCGTCTACGAAGGCGAGTACCTGCTGGGTACCTCCATCGCCCGCCCGCTGATCGCCAAGCGCCTGATCGAGATCGCCAACGAAACCGGCGCCGACGCCATTTCCCACGGCGCTACCGGCAAGGGTAACGACCAGGTTCGCTTCGAACTGGGCGCCTACGCCCTCAAGCCAGGCGTCAAGGTTATCGCCCCATGGCGCGAGTGGGACCTGCTGTCCCGCGAGAAGCTGATGGACTACGCCGAGAAGCACGGTATCCCGATCGAGCGCCACGGCAAGAAGAAGTCGCCGTACTCGATGGACGCCAACCTGCTGCACATCTCCTACGAAGGCGGTGTTCTGGAAGATACCTGGACCGAGCACGAAGAAGACATGTGGCGCTGGAGCGTCTCGCCAGAAAACGCCCCGGACCAGGCTACCTACATCGAGCTGACCTACCGCAATGGTGACATCGTCGCCATCGACGGCGTCGAGATGACCCCGGCCACCGTGCTTGCCGAGCTGAACCGCATCGGCGGCGCCAACGGTATCGGCCGTCTGGACATCGTAGAAAACCGTTATGTGGGCATGAAGTCCCGCGGCTGCTACGAAACCCCTGGCGGCACCATCATGCTCAAGGCCCACCGTGCCATCGAGTCGATCACCCTGGACCGCGAAGTCGCTCACCTGAAAGACGAGCTGATGCCGAAGTACGCCAGCCTGATCTACACCGGCTACTGGTGGAGCCCGGAGCGTCTGATGCTGCAGAAGATGATCGACGCTTCGCAGGTCAACGTTAACGGCGTCGTGCGCCTGAAGCTGTACAAGGGCAATGTCATCGTGGTTGGCCGCAAGTCGGACGACTCGCTGTTCGATGCCAACATCGCGACCTTCGAAGAAGACGGCGGCGCCTACAACCAGGCCGATGCTGCCGGCTTCATCAAGCTCAACGCACTGCGTATGCGCATCGCTGCCAACAAAGGCCGCGGGATGCTCTGAGCGTCTGGCTGAAGTGGCAAAACAAACCCCGGCTCTGGCCGGGGTTTTTTTTGCCTTCTGGACGCTGGTCTGATCAATGTCCATGGAGTAGATCCTCAGGCAAGCGGGTAGTCGAGATATCCACGCACTGCTGTAGATCCATGTTGCACAATCGCCAGTGCCTGTTCTCGACATGCGGTTGGTTAATGGCTTGCACAACTTGTTGTTCTATCAGTTTCTGCGCGTCAGGGCCGGAAAACATCATGGTTATGGTTTCCGGCAGGTCGGGATGCGTCGCAGGCTCAGGGATGTTCTTCTGCTCGGCAAGGTCAGGTTTGTAAAAGGACTTGTAGTTGAAGTTCAAGGTGAGAAAGAACAAGGCGGTGAGGAAGAATGGAAACCCTACAAGGAACCATGTGTAGTACGTCTGACTTTTTTCGCTGAGAAAAGGCAAGGTTGCCAAGGCAGAAGCTTCGATGATGCCGGCGAAGATGGCGATTATCGTCAGTGGAGCCACAGGTTGGTTATCGTTCATGATTATTGCCTCCTGCCTATTTTTCTTATCAATAACCTACTGACTGCCTCAACTAAATTGTGGACTTTTTCCGGGGGAGGGAAAATTTCTGCGGGGTCGCTGGCGTGGGCGAGTTGATCACATTTCGATTGGCGCGTTCATAAGCTAATTCGTCAAATGGCTATAAATTATTCTTGTAGGAAAATTCCCAAAGCGACGTAAGGTTCATCTATTCGGCTATTTGTGCGGGGAATCGACGCGCCATTGAGCGTTCTGCTCGGTTATGGTGAGGCAGTCGTCAAAGCAGAATAATGAATGATGGATATCGCATGAATAAAGTCCTTATCGTGGATGATCATCCGGTCATACGCTTGGCAGTGCGCATGCTGATGGAACGGCATGGGTACGATGTTGTTGCGGAAGCCGACAACGGCATAGCGGCCTTGCAGCTCACGCGCGAACACCTCCCCGATATTGTCGTACTCGATATCGGCATCCCCAAGCTCGACGGGCTGGAGGTCATCGCCCGTATGGCCGCGGCCAGCCCTGGCAGCCGTGTCCTGGTGCTGACTTCCCAGGCGCCCGGGCATTTCTCCATGCGCTGCATGCAGGCAGGGGCATCAGGCTATGTATGCAAGCAGCAGGAACTCACCGAACTACTCAGTGCCATCAAGGCGGTGCTCTCGGGTTACAGCTATTTCCCGAATCAGGCTTTGCACAAGTCCCATGGCCGGGTGGGAAGCGCCAGCGAGGCTGAAATGGTTGATCGCCTGTCGGCAAGGGAGATGATGGTGCTGCAGCAGCTTGCACGCGGGCGCTCCAACAAGGAGATTGCCGACAGCATGTTCCTCAGCAACAAGACGGTCAGCACCTACAAGACCCGCCTGTTGCTGAAACTGAATGCCCATTCGCTGGTGGACCTGATCGAACTGGCCCGGCGTCATGGTCTGAACTGAGCCCGGCATGCACAATGCCTCCGTGAAGGAGGCTTTGCGCGAGGCTACAGGTCGTAGTCGAAATCGGCGAGCTGCCGTTGCAGGCGTCGCTCTTCGAGGAGGTTGTCAATGGTGCGACGCTTGCTCAGGTTGGTCTTAGCGGTTTCCACCTGAGGCTCCGCTTCGTCGTCAGCGGTGGCAAAGTCATCTTCGATCGACAGGTCGTCTTTATCGGTACTCATGAGTCGCTCCAAGCCAAAGGGCCATTGGCCGTCCTTATAGCGAGAAAGCGAAGTCCGGTAAAAAAGATTTTTTCAATCACCATGCAGCTGTTTTTACTATTGGCTCAATCGTCGGAGGTCTTGTGCTTGTATTCGCACAGATCTTCGATGCGACAGCTACCGCAGCGAGGCTTGCGAGCCTGGCACACGTAGCGGCCATGCAGGATGAGCCAATGATGGGCGTCGAGCAGGTAATCCCTGGGGACGAACTTGAGCAGTTTCTTTTCGACTTCGAGCACCGTCTTGCCAGGCGCAATGCCGGTGCGGTTGCTGACCCTGAAAATGTGCGTGTCCACGGCCATGGTGGGCTGGCGGAAGGCAGTGTTGAGTACCACGTTGGCAGTCTTGCGGCCAACGCCCGGTAGCGCTTCCAGTGCTTCTCGGGTCTGTGGTACTTCGCCGCCATGGCGCTCGATCAACAGGCGGCACGCCTCGATGACGTTCTTGGCCTTGCTGTTGTAGAGGCCGATGGTCTTGATGTATTCGCTCAGGCCCTCGATACCGAGCGCATGGATCGCCTGAGGTGTATTGGCGACCGGGAACAGGCGCGCGGTGGCCTTGTTGACCCCGACATCGGTGGATTGTGCGGAAAGCGTCACGGCAACCAGGAGCTCGAATGGTGTGGTGTAAGCCAATTCCGTTTTCGGATCGGGGTTGTCTTCGTGCAGCCTGCGAAAGATCTCCAGGCGTTTGGCGGCATTCATGGGGTCAACGCTTTCCTTGACGACGTGTGAGGGTGGGGCGCAGCCCATTGTACAAGGCCAGTAGCGCGCCGAGCAGTAGCAGCCCACCTGACGGCAGGCTGGCCAGGTGCATGCCGGCGACATCGCTGAGCCATTGGCGGCCGGCGCCAAGCAGCAGGCAGGCGAGCAGCAGGCCACTCAAATGAAGCAACAGTTGCCGCCAGCGCCCTTCTGTTGGCAGCAATGTGTCGATGGCAAGGCATTGCAGGCAGATCAGCGCAGGAAAAAAACCAAGCGTCAGTGCCAATGGCAATGCCCAGGCCCGCAATGCCAGTTGCAGGCAACTGGCAAGCGCAGCAAGCAGCAGCAGGCTTGCCAACCCGTACCTGGCGCCGCCGAGTGTTGCCCGCAGCGGGCTTAGCAAAGCTTGGTGGAGAAGGGGCAGCACGAACATGCACGCGCCGATGGCCACAGCCTGGGGGAAGGTGCGTGTTGCGCCAAGCAGCGGCGCCAGGCCGGTTACCAGCAGGCAGAGTTTATTCATGGCTGGGAGCTCCGAGCAGTTCGCTGCGATGCCGGTCAAAATATCGCAATGCCTCCTGTTGGGCATCGATCACGGCCCGGGAGGTAACGGTCGCCCCGGCCAGTTGGTCGAAGTCGCCCTGGTCGCGCCTGAGCGCCCAGTGATCGCCAAGGCCGTGGCTGGCAAATTGTGCCAGCCAGCGAGACTGCGGATCGGCAATTTGGCCGCCCAGTCCTGGGCTTTCCTGCTGTTCGATCACTCGAGTGCCGATCAGTCGGCCATCAGCGCCGATGGCAATGGTCAACCTGATGGGGCCGGCATACCCCTGGACCTGGCTCACCAGCACGATGGCTGTTGGCGAAGTGCCGAGGGTCGCGCGATAGGCCGCAAGTACCTTGCTATGCAATGGCTGATCGGCTGGCAATGGCAACGCGCTGTCCAGGGGGCGGTTGTCGTAACTTTGCGCGGGCAGCACCGCCAGGAATTGACCTGCCTGCAGTTGGCGCTCGGCATCGACGATGGCTGGGCGAGTCCAGTGTTGCCAGGCCAGCGTTAACGCCAGCGCCGCCCCACCGACAGCCAGTAGCAGCAAGCTGCTGCGCACAGGTGCGATCATGGCGAGACCTGCTGGCGTTGCAAGGCAAACCGATCCAGGGCGGGTACCGCCAGGTTCATCAGCAGAATGGCGAATGCCGTGCCATCCGGGTAACTGCCCCAGGTGCGAATCAGGTAGATCAGCGCACCTGCGCCAAAGCCGAACAGCAGCCTGGCCAGGTTGGCCTTGGGCCCGGACACCGGCTCTGTGGCGATGAAGAACGCCGCCAGCATGGTTGAACCGCTGAACAGGTGCAGCAGTGGCGAGCCGTTCGAGTCCGAGCCGGAGCCATTCCAGGCCAGCAGGCTGAACAGGAACAGGCCGGCCAGCAGGCCTGCCGGGGCATGCCAGCTGATGACCTTGCGCTGCAGGAGAAACAGCCCGCCAAGCAGCAGTGCCAGGTTGATCCACTCGCTGTTGCGGCCGCCGAAATGGCCAAAACCGGAGTGGCTGGCGAAGAGTTCGTCGATGGTCAGGCTGCGGTTGTGGCGCAGGCCATCGAGAATGGTCGGTCCTGCCCAGGCATCGATCTGGCTGCCACTGCCAGACACCAGCTGCAGGCTATCGATAAAGCCAAGGGCGTGGCTGGGCCAGTGGGTCATTTGCAGCGGAAAGTTCAGCAGCACAAAGGCGTAACCGACCATTGCCGGGTTGAACAGGTTGCGGCCCACTCCGCCAAAGGCCTGCTTGCCGACGCCGATGGCAATGCCTGCTGCTGTCACTGGCAACCACCAGGGCGCTGCTACAGGCAGGGCGATGGCCAACAGCACGGCAGTCACCAGGGCACTGCCATCGTTCAATGCCGGTAGAGCGGGCTGTTGTCGCACAGCCAGCAGTGCTGCTTCGCAACTCAAGGCACTGCTGGCGCACAGCAACAGGCTGAACAGCACTCCCCAGCCCTGTGTCCAGAGCGCCGCGAGCAAGCCGGGTATGCAGGCCAGCAGCACCAGGCCCATGGCATTGCGTAGCCGTGGGTCAGGGTTTGCCATGGTCGTGCCCGGCCGCGGTGCGCGCAGCATCGGCAGCGGCGGCTTTTTGCGCCTTGATCCGCTCGAGGGCGGCCTTGATCGGATCTGCCGCGCCTTTCGTGGCTTCGGCCGTACGTGCCAGGCGCTGTGCCTCCCGGCGCGCGATATCGCGTTGCAGGCGGGCGTTTCGCTGTTCGTGGCGCTGGCGCGCATGATCGCGGCGCAGGCGGCGAGCCTGCAGTTGTTCGGGGGAGTGGGCCAGTCCGCCGACAATCGGCACCACTGTGGCAGGCAGCGCGTGCATGTCAATGCAGTCGACCGGGCAGGGCGCCAGGCACAGGTCACAGCCGGTGCATTCGTTGGCGATGACCGTGTGCATCAGCTTTGCGGCACCGACGATGGCATCGACCGGGCAGGCCTGGATGCACTTGGTGCAACCGATGCATTCTGCTTCGCGAATGTAGGCGACCTGGGGCGGTGCACTTCCTCGTTGCGGGTCAGGCGCAAGCACTGGCACCTCCAGCAGTGCGGCCAGCGCGGCGATGGTTTCACTCCCCCCTGGCGGGCACTTGTTGATGGCCTCGCCCGCAGCCAGGCTTTCGGCGTAGGGCCGACAGCCATTGTGGCCGCATTTGCCGCACTGGGTCTGCGGCAACAGGGCGTCGATGCGTTGAATCAGGTTCATTGAGTGAAAAGTCCGTTGAATCCAGAGAACGCCAGGGCCATGACACCTGTACCGATCAATGTAATGGGCAAGCCGCGCAGCGCGGCCGGTACATCAGGGTGCTGGCTGCGCTGGTGCAGGTCGTCGAACAGCACCAGCCCAAGCCAGAAGCCCAGGCCGGCCGCTATCCCCCAGCGCAACGTTGCAAGCGCTGAGGTGCCGTCTCCCGTCACTTGCAGCGCCAGGCCCAGCAGCAAGGCATTGCCCAGCAAGGGCAGCGCAAGGTCCCCGGTAGGCCACTGCGGGCGTAGCCTGGCCAACACCTGCGGCACGCCCCATGCCAGCAATGCCAGCCAGGGCAGCAGCAGGAACAGGCGCAAGTCCTGCAGCTGCAAGGGCGCCATGATCAACCGGTCGAGCGCTTGCCCGCCGCTTGCCCCGAGCGCTATCGAAAGGGCGCCTGCCAGGCCGCAGACATGCAGGCGCAGGCGGCTCAACGGCTGTTGTTGCAAGAGCAGGTGGCTGAACAGCGCAGCGCTGGCCAGGATCAGCATGTAGTCGTTCATGTGAATGACGATAGCCGGGAATCGCCTTGAGCGTCCGGCAATGGCGCTGTAGATGGAACTGCCCCGGCGGTGAGGCCGGGGCAGGAGGTTTACTTGATGCGCTGACCTGGCTTGGCGCCGCTGTCAGGGCTGAGCAGGTAGATCTCTTCGCCGCCAGGGCCCGCTGCCATGACCATGCCCTCGGACACGCCAAAGCGCATTTTCCGTGGTTTGAGGTTGGCCACCATCATGGTCAGGCGGCCTTCCAGCTGGGAGGGGTCCGGATAGGCCGACTTGATGCCGGAGAATACGTTACGGCGTTCGTCGCCGATGTCCAGGGTCAGCTGCAGCAGCTTGTCGGCGCCAGACACGGCTTCAGCCTTGACGATCAGCGCGACGCGCAGGTCAACCGCGGCAAAGGTGTCGAACTCGATTTCGGCAGACAGTGGGTCCTTGGCCAGCTCGCCGTTACCGGCTGGTGCCTGGGCCTCGGCGGCCAGCAGGTCTTCCTTGCTGGCGGCGACCATGGCTTCGACCTTGGCCGGTTCGATGCGGCTCATCAGCGCCTTGAACGGGTTCAGCTGGTGGTTTTCCAGGCGCGACTGATGGTCGTTCCAGGTCAGCGGCGCGACGTTGAGGAACGCCTCGGCATCGGCGGCGAGCAGCGGCAGCACCGGTTTGAGGAAGATAACCAGCTGGCGGAACAGGTTGATGCCCTGGGCGCAGATGGCCTGGACTTCGTCCTGCTTGCCTTCCTGCTTGGCCAGCGACCAAGGTGCCTTGTCGGCGATCCAGGCATTGGCACGGTCGGCCAGGGCCATGATCTCGCGCATGGCGCGGCCGAAGTCGCGGCCTTCATAGGCTTCGGCGATCGACGGGGCGGCAGCGAGGAAGGCCTCGGTCAGCTCCGGCGCAGCATCGCCAGCAACCATCACGCCCGCATTGCCCTTGTGGATGAAGCCGGCGCAACGGCTGGCGATGTTGACTACCTTGCCGACCAGGTCGGAGTTGACCTTCTGCACGAAGTCCTCGAGGTTCAGGTCGAGGTCATCGACGCCACGGCCAAGCTTGGCGGCATAGTAGTAGCGCAGGTATTCCGGCTGCAGGTGGTCGAGGTAGGTGCGGGCCTTGATGAAGGTGCCGCGCGACTTGGACATCTTGGCGCCGTTGACGGTCAGGTAGCCGTGCACGTTGACTGCGGTCGGCTTGCGGAAGCCGGCGCCTTCGAGCATGGCTGGCCAGAACAGGGCGTGGAAGTTGACGATGTCCTTGCCGATGAAGTGGTACAGCTCGGCCTTGGAGCCTTCGTTCCAGAAGGCGTCGAAGTCCAGTTCCGGGCGGCGTGCGCAGAGGTTCTTGAAGCTGGCCATGTAGCCGATCGGCGCGTCCAGCCAGACGTAGAAGTACTTGCCTGGCTCGCCCGGGATCTCGAAACCGAAGTACGGCGCATCACGCGAGATGTCCCACTCCTGCAGGCCGGAATCCAGCCATTCGGCGAGCTTGTTGGCGACGGCGTCCTGCAGGGTGCCGCTGCGGGTCCACTGCTGCAGCATGGCCTGGAAGTCCGGCAGCTTGAAGAAGAAGTGCTGGGAATCGCGCAGTACCGGGGTGGCACCGGAGATCGCCGACTTGGGGTTCTTCAGCTCGGTCGGGGCGTAGGTGGCGCCGCACTTCTCGCAGTTGTCGCCGTACTGGTCTTCAGCCGCGCATTTCGGGCAGGTGCCCTTGATGAAGCGGTCGGCGAGGAACATGCCCTTTTCCGGGTCGAAGTACTGGGTCACCGAACGGGTGGCAATGTGCCCGGCGTCGCGCAGGCGCCCGTAGATCAGGCTCGACAGCTCGCGGTTTTCGTCACTGTGGGTGGAGTGGAAGTTGTCGAAGTCCACCAGGAAGTCGGCGAAGTCGCCGCTGTGCTCGGCCTGGACATTGGCGATCAGCTGCTCCGGGGTGATGCCTTCCTTCTCGGCACGCAACATGATGGCCGAGCCGTGGGCATCGTCGGCGCAGACGTAGATGCACTGGTTGCCGCGCAGCTTCTGGAAGCGCACCCACATGTCCGTCTGGATGTACTCCAGCATATGGCCAAGGTGGATGGATCCATTGGCATAGGGCAGGGCGCTGGTAACGAGAATCTGACGTGGCTCGGACATGGTGGCTCGGCTACTTATCTGGCTCGGGTAAAAATGAGGGTGATCGGCCACTATAAAGGGCCGGCGAAGATATTTCACCCCAAGCACGCATCTGCTGACGATTGACGGGTTAGGATAGGCGTCTGTTTCGTACTCAGTTTGCCAATGGGAGTGTCCATGAGTGCCGTCACCCGTGCCGCCGTCGAAGGCGTGCTTCGCCAGTACACCGATCCCTACCTGAACCAGGACCCGGTCAGCGCCGGTTGCGTGCGCGCCATCGACATCCAGGGTGGGCAGGTCGTTGTGCAGTTGCAACTGGGCTATGCCGCCGGCCTGTTCAAGAACGGTTGGGCCCAGGTGCTGCAGACCGCGATCGAAAACCTCGACGGTGTCAGTTCGGCCCAGGTGTCGATCGACTGCGTGGTCGCCGCGCACAAGGCCCAGGCCCAGGTGCCGGCCATGGCCAACGTCAAGAACATCATTGCCGTGGCCTCGGGCAAGGGTGGGGTCGGCAAGTCGACCACCGCCGCCAACCTGGCCCTGGCCCTGGCCCGAGAAGGCGCCCGCGTGGGCATTCTCGACGCCGACATCTATGGCCCCAGCCAGGGCGTGATGTTCGGGATCGCCGAGGGGACCCGCCCGCAGATCCGTGAGCAGAAGTGGTTCGTGCCGATCAAGGCCCATGGCGTAGAGGTGATGTCCATGGCGTTCCTCACCGATGACAACACGCCGATGGTCTGGCGTGGGCCGATGGTGTCCGGTGCGTTGCTGCAACTGGTGACCCAGACTGCCTGGGACGACCTGGATTATCTGGTCATCGACATGCCGCCGGGTACCGGCGACATCCAGCTGACCCTGGCGCAGAAGGTGCCGGTGGCCGGTTCGGTAATCGTCACCACGCCGCAGGACCTGGCCCTGCTGGATGCCAAGAAGGGCGTGGAGATGTTCCGCAAGGTCAATATCCCGGTACTGGGCGTAGTCGAGAACATGGCCGTGCACATCTGCTCGAACTGCGGCCACGCCGAGCACTTGTTCGGTGAGGGCGGTGGCGAGAAGCTGGCGGCGCAGTATGGCGTCGACCTGCTGGCCTCGCTGCCGCTGTCGATGCTGATCCGCGAGCAGGCCGACAGCGGCAAGCCGACGGCGATCGCCGAACCGGAAAGCCAGATTGCCATGGTCTACCAGGAACTGGCCCGCCAGGTGGGCGCACGGATCGTGCTGCAGGAAGCGGCGGCGCCAGCGATGCCGAGCATTACCATCAGCGAAGACTGAAGCTCGAATTGGCCTTCTCGCGGGCTCGCCCGCGAAGAGGCCAGCAGCGGCTTTCGCTGAGACATAAAAAAACCCGCCAGAAGGCGGGTTTTTTTGAAAGCTAGGAAGCTAAATCGACTTAGGCGATTTGAACTTCTTCAGCCTGCATGCCTTTCTGGCCGCGGGTAGCGACGAAAGTAACAGCCTGGCCTTCTTTCAGGGTTTTGAAGCCGTCAGCTTGGATGGCTTTGAAGTGCACGAACAGGTCGTCGCCCGACTGAGGGGTGATGAAGCCGTAGCCTTTCTCATCGTTGAACCACTTAACAACACCGGATTGACGGTTGGACATTTTTCTGTCTCCTTGGACAATTTGATAACGGTCAGGAAAAACCCTGGCCGGGACTGAGCGCAAAGAGAGCAGAAAATTCAGCGATGGGCCGATCAGGATCGTGCATCAAACTAGAGATTCTCGGTGTCACGTGCAGCACAGTGGCGCCACCTTACCCCACTTTCCACGAGCTGCCAATGGTCTGTGAACGCTTTACGCAAATTCGGATCGACGGCGGCTGCAGCCCCCGTCCGGCGCGGGATCAGGCACTGGAACTTTAACCCGGGCGCCGGGACCGGTAAGATGCGCGTCTGGATTTTCCCCTCGCAACTCTTCAGGACACCCCGCCATGAGCATCAAATCGGACAAGTGGATTCGCCGCATGGCGCAGGAACACGGCATGATCGAACCGTTCGTCGAGCGCCAGGTGCGCGGCGAGCAGGACAGCCGTGTCATCTCCTTCGGCGTTTCCAGCTACGGCTACGACGTGCGCTGCGCCGATGAATTCAAGGTGTTCACCAACATCAACTCGGCCACCGTCGACCCGAAGAACTTCGACGCCGGCAGCTTCGTCGATATCAAGAGCGACGTCTGCATCATTCCGCCAAACTCCTTCGCCCTGGCCCGCACCGTCGAGTACTTCCGCATTCCGCGTGACGTGCTGACCATTTGCCTGGGCAAGAGCACTTACGCCCGTTGCGGCATCATCGTCAACGTCACCCCGCTCGAGCCGGAGTGGGAGGGCCACGTGACCCTGGAGTTCTCCAACACCACCACGCTGCCGGCGAAAATCTATGCCAACGAAGGCGTGGCGCAGATGCTGTTCCTGCAGTCCGACGAAGAATGCGAAGTGTCGTACAAGGACCGCGGCGGCAAGTACCAGGGGCAGCGCGGCGTCACCCTGCCACGCACCTGATCCGACGAGCGCGGGGAATTAGTTTCCCTGATGGCACTCCAAGAGTTTGAACAGTGCCGATACGTATGCAGCGTGTCGGCCCTTGTCCAGGAGCTGCCAATGAAACTCAACCCCGCAATCAGTGCCAAGCTGGCCGTACTGCAGCCCAACCAGATCGGGTTGCTGGCATGGTCACTGCTGGCGCACCCCCTGCCATTGCAGGCCGGAGGCGTTCCGCACCAGCCTGACCCCGATACGCCGCAACCACCGGAGCCAGGCGAACATCCGCCCATGGAGCCGGGTGAACCGACCCTGCCGGACGAGCCGCCACCCTCTCCCGTAGCCTGACTAGTTGGCAAGTGCCCACACCCGATCGCCCCCGGCGACGAACACGCGGGCGCTTGAGCCAGGCTCAATCGAGCATCCCCCGGTAAATTCACCGAACGCCGGCAGCAGGCTGACCTGAGCGTCGATCAGGAAGCAAGGCAGCCTGAGACGTTGTCGTGCCCGCCCTCGCAACACATAGGCCGGATGCACATGGCCGGCCAGCACCGGGTGGGTGGGGTGAGGCACAGGTTCGTGCTGCAGGGCGAAGGGTTCCAGCAGCAAAGGTTCATCCCTTGCCTCGATACCCAGCTCCACAGGCGGGTCGCCAGCATGGCGATCATGGTTGCCACGCACCAGCACCACCTTCACCGCCCCATGGCTATTTTTCCACCTGCACAGACTGGCCAGCGTGCCGGGCGAATGTGCGGCGCGCGCATGAAGGAAGTCACCGAGGATGACCAACTGCTCGCAGTCATAGCTGTTCAGCAACGCATCCAGGCGTGCCAGGGTGGCGGTTGTGGTGCCTCGCGGGACGGGTTGATGCAGGGCTCGGTAGCTTGCGGCCTTGCCGATATGGACGTCAGCCACCAGCAGGGTGCGGCGGGCCGGCCAGTAGATGGCCTTGTCCGGCAACAGCCAGAGCGTTTCGCCGCAGTGCTCGATCGACAAATAACTGTTCATGACCGGTTTGCCGCTTTTTCCAGGTCGGCCACCATTCGCGCAATGCGGTCTGCCAACTTTTCCGTGCTCAAGGTCTCGCGCATGCCCTCGACCAGCAGGGCGAAGGCCAGAGGGCCGGGCCGCTGCAGCGCGCGCAGGTCCAGTTGCAGGCTTTGCATCTTGAGCAACTGGCGGTGCAGGCGCTCGATCTCCAGCTCTTCGCTCAATACTTCATCGCGGGCCTGGCCGAGCAGCAAGTTGCCGGCATCATGTTTGCGAAATACCTCATAGAACAACCCGCTGGAGGCCTGAATCTGCCGCGTGCTCTTTTGCGCGGCCGGGTAGCCGCCGAATACCAGCCCGGCGATCTGGGCGATTTCACGGAACCGTCGCAATGCCATCTCGCCAGCGTTCAGGCTGGCCAGCACATCCTCCAGCAGGTTGTCGCCAGACAACGCCTCAGGCAGGCAGCGGGCCCAATCCACGGTACTGGGGCTGAGCAGTTCGAAACCATAGTCGTTCACTGCGATGGAGACCGACAGTGGCTGCACCCGGCTCACCCGCCAGGCGATCAGGGTGGCCAGGCCCAGGTTGGCCATGCGCCCGGCGAAGGGGTAGAGGAACAGATGCGAGCCCTGGCGCGATCCCAGTGTTTCGGCCAGCAGCGTGTTGCAGGTGGGCAAGGCCGACCACTGCGCCTGCACGGCCAGCAGTGGCCGTACGGCCTGCAACTCCGGGCCGAGGTAGCGCCCATGGGCGGCAGCATCGAGTTGTTCGACCAGTGCGTCGGCCAGTTCGCTGGACAGCGGCATGCGCCCGCCATTCCAGCGCGCCACGGCGGCCTTGCGCGCGGTGCTGCGGCGCACGTAGGCGGTCATGCCCTCTACCCGCACCAACTCCAGGACCCGGCCGGCAAATACCAGCGTATCGCCAGGGCGCAGGCGGGCAATGAAGGCTTCCTCGACACTGCCCAGGTGCTTGCCGCCGCCACCCTTGCTCCAATACCTGAGCTGCAGGCTGGCGTCGCTGACGATGGTGCCGATGCCCATGCGGTGACGCCTCGCCAGGCGCTCGCTGGCCACCCGCCAGACCCCGTCGGGGTGCGCTTCGACACGCTGGTAATCGGGGTAGGCTGTCAGTGCGTGGCCGCCATGATTGACGAACGCCAGTGCCCATTGCCACTGGCTGTCGCGCAGGTCACGGTAAGCCCAGGTGCTGCGCACTTCCTCGAGCAGTTCGCCGGGGCGAAAGCCGCTGCCCAGGGCCATGCTGACCAGATGCTGAACCAAAACGTCCAGGCACAGGCGCGGCGAGCGCCGCGCTTCAATGTGGCCGGCAGCCAGTGCGGCGCGGGCTGCGGCAGCTTCCACCAGTTCCAGGCTATGGGTTGGCACCAGGGTGATGCGCGAGCAGCGCCCAGGCGCGTGGCCAGAGCGCCCGGCGCGCTGCATGAGGCGGGCAATACCTTTGGCCGAACCGATCTGCAGCACCCGTTCGACCGGCAGGAAGTCCACCCCCAGGTCCAGGCTTGATGTACAGATGACGGCCTTGAGCGTGCCCTGCTTGAGGCTCTGCTCGACCCAGTCGCGGGTCGCCCGGGCCAGTGAGGCATGATGTAAGGCAATCTGCCCGGCCCAATCGGGGCGGGCGTCGAGCAAGGCCTGGTACCAGAGTTCGGCCTGGGCACGGGTATTGGTGAACACCAGGCTGCTGGCGCTGGCGTCGAGTTGCTGGGCAACCTGGTCGAGCATCTTCAGGCCCATGTGCCCGGCCCAGGGGAAGCGCTCGATGGCAGCGGGCAGCAGGGTGTCGACCACCAGCTGCTTGTCCTGGCGGCCTTTCACCAGTTGGCCACCCCCCGGCAACAGTGCCTCGAGGGCATGCGGCAGATTGCCGAGCGTGGCCGACAAGCCCCAGGTCATCAGGCCCGGATGCCAGCGACGCAATCGGGCCAAGGCCAGTTGCAGTTGTACGCCACGCTTGTTGCCGAGCAGTTCGTGCCATTCATCCACCACCACCAGGCGCAGGCTGGCGAAATCGCTGGTGGCCTGGGCCCGGGTCAACAGCAGGGTCAGGCTTTCTGGCGTGGTGATCAGGGTGCTTGGCAGGCGCCGGGCCTGGCGAGCGCGCTCGGCGCTGCCGGTATCGCCGCTGCGCACGCCGACCGTCCAGTTCAGGCCAAGCTCATCCAGCGGCGTTTGCAGGGCGCGCGCAGTATCAGCGGCCAGTGCGCGCATGGGCGTGATCCACAGCACTTGCAGTGCCGCGGGCTGGCGCTCGGTGGAGGGCTTGGCGAAGGCACGCAATGCCGCCAGCCAGACTGCATAAGTCTTGCCCGCTCCGGTGCTGGCATGCAGCAGCCCGGAGTCACCCCGGCCAACCGCGGCCCATACCTGGCGCTGGAAGGCGAAGGGCTTCCAGCCACGGGCAGTGAACCAGGCATTGGCAAGGTCGGGAGAGGTGGGCATGCGTGCGGCAGTCCTGAGAAGGCTGTGCTTCTACAGACCATGCGCCGCACGCATTGGTTTTACCTGATCAGTTGGCCAGCAGGTAACCGCTGCGCAACACCTGTTCACCGGCGACATGGGCAATGACCATGCCGGCCGTGGCCATGCGCCGCACGCTGCGGGCATACAGCAGGCCGGGCTGGCTGTTGCGCACGGCAGTCACCCGGTCGCTGAGCGGGTCGATGACTTCGGCGATCAGCTGCCCGGCCTCCAGGTGCTCACCTGGGCGGGCGTGGTACACCAGCAGCCCGCCCAAGGGCGCGGTCACGGGTTCGACGGCGGCCAGTGGCGTGGCCGCGCGTGCTAGCTCCGGCAGGGGGGCGGCAGTGCCTTCGATGACACTGGCGTGGGTCAGGTAGTCGAGAATGGCCTGGCAGTCCTGGCTGGCCAGGTCATGGCTGACGTCGGCCTGGCCACGCAGTTCGACGGTGACCGAAACGCTGCCCAGCGGGATCGGGAAGTGCTTGCCAAAGCGTTGCTGCAGCTGCCACCAGACCAGACTGAAACATTCGTCGAACGACTGCCCGCCGGAATCGGTGGCCAGCAGGCTGGCCTGGGCGCCCAGGTAGCGCGCCAGGGGTTCGACCTGCGGCCAGGCTTCCGGCGTGGTGTAGAGGTGTTCGACCGCTTCGAAGTCGCAGTGCAGGTCCAGTACCAGATCGGCATCGCAGGCCAGCCGTTGCAGGGTCAGGCGCTGGGACTGCAGCGGGGTGCGCGCTGGGTGGGCGTCCAGGCCACGGCGCAGGTATTCGCGGACCAGGGCCAGGTTGTGGGCCGGGTCCTGGGTCAGGTGGCCTTCGATCTGGTCGCCGATGCTGTCGGACAGGTCGACGAAATTGCGGTTGAAGTTCTCGCCGCTCTGCAGTTCGAAACGGCCCAGGGGCGCGTCCAGCATCACCTGCTCCAGGCCGACCGGGTTGGCCACCGGGACCAGGATGATCTCGCGCAGCAGGCGACCCTGCTGTTCCAGTTCGGCCAGGCGGCGCTTGAGATGCCAGGCCACCAGCATGCCGGGCAGTTCGTCGGCATGCAGCGAGGCCTGGATATACACCTTGGCGCCACCGCGTGGGCCGAAGTGGAAGCTGTGCAATTGGCGGGTAATGCCCGGTACGGGCGAAAGCAGGTCGTGGGTCGAATGGTGCATGGTGGTCCTGGCTGCGTGGCGAAAACGGTCTGCGACACGGGTCGGCTCAAAGATAGAAGCATAATTTCCGATAACGCGCCTCACCGCGTTGCCTTCTTTCAGACCAGCAATGCCTGCAGGCTGGCCAGGTCGTCGGCTTCCTCGACCGGCTTGTCCAGGCGCCAGCGCAACATCCGCGGAAACCTGACGGCAATACCGCTCTTGTGGCGTTTGGACAGCGCAATGCCCTCGAAGCCGAGCTCGAACACCAGGGTAGGCGTGACGCTACGTACCGGCCCGAAGGTTTCCACCGTGGTCCTGCGGATGATCGCATCCACCTTGCGCATCTCTTCGTCGCTGAGCCCCGAATAGGCCTTGGCGAAGGGCACCAGCGCGCGATCGGGCGTGCCGGGTGGGGCGTTCCATACGGCGAAGGTGTAATCGCTGTAGAGGCTGGCGCGGCGGCCATGGCCGCGTTGGGCATAGATCAGCACCGCATCAACGCTGAACGGGTCGATCTTCCATTTCCACCACAGGCCCATGTCCTTGGTCCGACCTACACCGTACAGGGCATCGCGCTGCTTGAGCATCAGCCCCTCCACCCCCAGGTTGCGCGACTGCTCGCGTTGCCGGGCCAGGTCGCGCCAGTCGTTGCCTTCGAGCAGCGGTGAAAGCAGCAGGGGGGCCAACGGGCACTCGTCGACCAGACGCTGCAACTGCTGGCGCCGTTCATGTTGCGGGCGGCTGCGCCAGTCCTCGCCTTGCCATTCCAGCAAGTCATAGGCTTGCAGCACAACTGGAGCGTCAGCCAGCAGTTTCTTGCCCAAGGTCTTGCGGCCAAGGCGCTGCTGCAGCACCGCGAACGGTTGCACAGCCGGTACCTCGGCGCTGACGCCCGGTTTCCAGACCAGGATCTCGCCGTCGAGCACCGTGCCGTCCGGCAAACTTTCGGCCAGGCCGTGCAGCTCTGGGAAGCGCTCGGTGACCAGCTCCTCACCCCGTGACCAGACCCACAGCTGACCCTCGCGTTTGACGACCTGGGCGCGAATGCCATCCCACTTCCATTCGATTTGCCACGCAGCTGGCTGACCGAGCAGGGCTTCGAACTGCTCCAGCGGGGCCTGAAGGGCATGAGCCAGGAAAAATGGGTAAGGCTGGCCACCGCGTTGGCGATGTTCATCAGCGGATTCTTCGGCGATCAGCTTGAGGTAACTGGCGGCTGTCGGGCGATGGCCGATGTCGGTATAGCCGACCAGTCGCTGGGCCACGCGCTTGGCATCCAGCCCCGCCAGTTGTGCCAGGGCGCGGGTAACCAGCAGCTTGGACACCCCGACACGAAAGCTGCCGGTGATCAGCTTCAGGCACAGCATCAGGCTGGGGCGGTCCAGTTGCGCCCACAAGGGCGGCAGGCGCTGCTGGACTTCTTCAGCAGGCAGCCCGCGCAAGGGCAGCAGATGGGCTTCGACCCAGTGTGCCAGGCCGTCGTCACTGGCATGGGCGGCTTGCGGCAACAGCAGCGAGATGGTTTCAGCCAGGTCGCCGACGGCCTGGTAACTTTCCTCGAACAGCCATTCGGGCAACCCTGCCAACGCCGTGGCCAGCTCACGCAGCACACGGGTCGGCACCATCTGGCGTGGGCGCCCGCCTGCGAGAAAGTAGACGGCCCAGGCGGCATCCACGGCGGGCGCTGCCGCAAAGTAGTCGCGCAAGGCTTCGAGCTTGGCATTGCTGGAGGTGGTTGCGTCCAGGCGCAGGTACAGTTCGGCGAAGGCTTTCATGCCTCAGGCTCCGCGACCGTGGTGTCATCTTCTTCGCCGTATTCGGTGACGAAGGCGCGGGCATCCAGGCCTTGTTCGTTGAGGTAGCGCACCAGCACATTCACCGAGCCGTGGGTGACCATGACGCGCTCGGCACCTGTCTGG
Organism: Pseudomonas sp. NPDC089422; assembly: GCF_044749405.1. Taxonomy (NCBI): domain Bacteria; kingdom Pseudomonadati; phylum Pseudomonadota; class Gammaproteobacteria; order Pseudomonadales; family Pseudomonadaceae; genus Pseudomonas; species Pseudomonas sp. NPDC089422. The sequence continues at coordinate 47,411 of NZ_JBIVHW010000004.1, read as the reverse complement.
CCGATGGCCCACAGCAAACCCGGCCAGTCGGCGTGGTCGGACAACACGAAGCCACGATCGACACCACGCCGTCGCCGGGTACCGCGCAACAGCATCCAGCCGCTGGCAAAGGCATCGCTGTAGTCGCCGAAACGGCGCATCCAGCTGCTACCTGCAGCAGACGGTGGTGCCAGGATCAACGCCTGGCGCATCAGTGGGTCGTTGCGCGGGACATCACCGGCATAACGGGTGCTCGGCAGGTGCACACCGGCTTCACGGTATACCCGGTTCAGTGGCTCGACAGCACCATGCACGAGAATCGGCCCGATGTCCGGGGCCAGGCCATGGAGAATTCGCTGAGCCTTGCCGAAGGCATAGCAGAACAGCACGCTGGCCTTGCCTTGCTCAGCGTTGCCCCGCCACCAGGCATTGATCCTGGCAAAGATGTTCGCCTGGCTGGGCCAGCGGTAGATGGGCAGGCCGAACGTGGACTCGGTGATGAAGGTATGGCAGCGCACGGGTTCAAAGGCAGCGCAGGTGCCGTCCGGCTCGACTTTGTAATCACCCGAAGCGACCCAGATTTCGCCCTGATACTCAAGGCGCACCTGTGCCGACCCCAGCACATGTCCGGCCGGGTGGAGGCTGAGGGTGACGCCTTGATGCTGGATGCGTTCACCGTAGGGCAGGGTCTGCAGGTCGATGTCCTGACCCAGCCGGCTGCGCAGGATGCCGGCACCAGGGGCGGCTGTCAGATAGTGATGATTGCCGGTGCGGGCATGGTCGCCATGGCCATGGGTGATCACGGCGCGCTCGACCGGGCGCCAGGGGTCTATGTAGAAGTCACCGGGCGGGCAGTACAGGCCTTCGGGGCGGGCGATGACGAGGTCCATGGCTTGGGTGCGCTGGTTTGGGGGTTACCAGTTAGGAGCCGTGGCTGGGTGTGGAAGTTCGGATGGAGTTGGCGCTGATAAGTGCCTGCCGGGAGGTTTTCAGCGGCTGGGAGATCGAGCGCCGCGCGGGCGGCGCTCGATTTCACAGGCGCTGAAAATCTAGCGGCGAGCACTTGGTTGCCCTGACTCACCTTTTGATGTTTCCGAAATCCCTTACCGCCCCGGCACCAACGTTAACCGCTGGTTGCCGTAGGCCCGCCCGAAGTTCTGCGGCTGCAGCGGCAGGCTCATGAACCGCCCCTTGAACCAGGCATCCAGCCCGTCGCTGTAGTGCGAACTGGCCGGGTTGCCCGACTGGCCGTTGCTGGTCAATACCTGCAGCGGCTCGGCCTGGCCGAAGTCGACGATCATCCGCGCCGAGGCCGGCAGGCGGGTGTCGAAATCGCTGCCCCAGGCGTAAGGGGTCAGGGCTGCGGTGCTGAAGTCGCCACCGGCGGCCATCGGCGAGCGGCTCAGTGCGTCACCCAGGCCGTGGTAGGCAGGGGCGGGCCAGCGGTACTGGTGAAGCTTGCCCCATTGCCAGGCACGGCGGTCGCTGCCCAGTTGTGCGGTGCCGGCATCCACGGCAGCCGCCAGGCTGCGGGCGAGGATGGCCGGTTTGTCTTCTTTTTGTGGCGTGTTGCGATCGTCCCAGAACGGGCTGTCGTCGCGGCCCAGCAGGTGGTCGGCCTGGGCCGAGTACGACAGGCGGGCGTTGCTGACGAATGCTTGCCAAGCGGGGCTCGATTCCGGGCCGAGGTCGTCGAGGAAGGTCTGCCGGGTCACTTCCTGGAGGAACAGCTCGTACAGGGCCGCATCCGCCGACACCGGGCTCAGGCGGCCATCGAAGGCTTTCAGCCGGGCCAGGGCGTCGCGCGCCTTGTCACGCTGGGCTGTGGGGAGGGCGTCGATCGCCTGCTTGAGCGGCTGGGCCATGCCGGGGGCGTCGAACATCTGCTTGAGCTTGTCGGCCAGCAGCGTCACCTGGTCGTTCTGCAGGGCCATCAGGCTGCGGCTGTCGTGACGGCCGTTAGCGGCCAGCTGGCCCAGGCGCTCGGCGCGCTCAGGGTAGTACCAGGTGCTGGACAGCTGCATGCCGTAGCCACGCGGCAGGCTGCGCTGGTTGGCGTGGGCGATCCAGCCGGCCGGTGGGTCCTGGTCATAGGGGTGCAGCATCGGGTCGGCATAGCCATCCCAGTCGTAGCGCCCGTCCCAGCCCGGTGACGGCAGCAGGCCCTGGCCTTCGCGGCGGTTCGGGTAGCGCCCGCTGACTTGCCAGCCGATATGTTCGGGCTCGGCGAAGACGAAGTTGAGCGCGGCAGTGGCGACTTCACGGGTGCTGTCGAAGGCGCGCTCTACATTCTGTGCGCGGGTCAGGTCGAACAGCGCGTCGAGGCTACGGTCACCCTTGAGCTGCGGCAGGCCCAGGGCCAGGCCCAGGCTGGCATTCCCCGCTTGGGGCAGCAGGGTGCCGTGGCGGGTGTCGTACATCACCTCGCGCACGGGGCGCTGGCCGCGGATGAAGAAGGTTTCGCTGCGGGCGCGGGCCGGCAGCCACTTGCCGTCGGCCAGGTAGGTCACCTGGTTGCCGGTATGACGCAGCTGTTCCAGGTACAGGTCCTGGTTGTCGGCCATCACCGCGCTGCTGCTCCAGGCCAGCTTGCCGTTGTAGCCGGCCAGCACGATGGGCAGGCCCGGCAATGACAGGCCGGCGACCTGGTACTTGCCGGTGTGCATCTGTACCGGGCTCAGTGCCCAGGTTGCGCGGCTGTCGCTGGCCAGCAGGCTCTTGCCGCTGCGGCTGCGTTGCGGGCCCAGCGCCAGGTTGGCGGAACCGGGGCTGCCGAGCAGGTCGAGGTCCGCGAGTTTCTGGCTGGCCGCTGCCAGCGCGGGCAAACCTGGCAGCTGGCTGCTCAGGTTCAGGCCCTTGAGTTTTTCCACCTCGGCCTCAGCCAGGGGCTCGTCCGGTGCGCCGGGCAGCAACCAGGGCAGCTTGTCGTTGCCGACTTTCTGCGCCAGGGTCAGGGCGCTGAGCTCTTCCTGCAGGTTTACCGACTGGCTGAAGGCATACAGGCTGAAGACCAGTGCCGAGTCTTCAGGCTTCCAGTACTCCGGGCGATAGCCGCTGCTGGCCAGGTTGGCCGGCAGCTTGTCACGGTAGCGGAACAGGTAGGCGTTGACCCCGCGGGCATACACCTCGAAGAAGCGTTTCAGGCGTGGCGAGGCATCAGCGTACTGCTGGGCGGCGCTCTGCTTGAGGTTGGCGGCGCGCATCAGCCGGTCGATATCCAGCGCTTCGCTGCCGGCCAGCTCCGCCAGGCGGCCTTGGGCGAGCAGGCGCATGGCGAGCATCTGCTCGATGCGATCGCCGGCATGCACGTAGCCGAGGGTGAACAGGGCGTCATGGAAGCTGCTGCTTTCAATCAGCGGCGCGCCCATGGCATTGCGCCGGACCGAGACGTTCTGCGCCAGGCCCTTGAGCGGCTGCACACCGGTGGTCGGTGGCACGCTGTCCTGATAGCCACCCATCTGGCAGCCGGCGAGCCCGAGCATGCCGAGCAGCGTGGCGGCGGCAGTGAACCGCGGGCGGAAGGGAGGAAGGACGGGGGCGGCCATGACAAGGGCTCCTGCGGGAGGGCGTGGAGAGGGGTTGTTTAAGAGGCGCTAAAGGTAGCATGCCGAAAAAGTTTCGGCGCCTGTGAGATCGAGCGCCGCCCGCGCGGCGCATCGCAGGCAAGCCTGCTCCTACATCTGTTTCGGGCCAGTTACTCCTGAAGCATTGGCGCGCGATCCCTTGTTTGTACGACGCAATTTCGAGTCATGCACCAAGGGTACGCGCGCGAATGACACAGGATTTACTGGCCCGAAACAGATGTAGGAGCAGGCTTGCCTGCGATGCGCCGCGCGGGCGGCGCTCGGTCTCACAGGCGCTACATGGCTTAAGGCATGCAAATCAAGCGCCGTGGCACTTCTTGAACTTTTTCTGGCTGCCGCACGGGCACGGGTCGTTGCGGCCGACGTCCTTTAGGGCGTTGCGCACCGGCTCCTGGTGGCCGTGGTTGCAGTGCGGGCCGTGTACATGGCCGTGGTCGTGATCATGATGATCGTGACCGTGGTTGCAGTCCGGGCCATGAACATGGGGTTGCTGGGTCATTGCAGGGTTACTCCGGTATGAGATCGCCGGGGATTATCTCACCACTGCGCGACAAGTGCAGGTCCTGATGGAAGATCAGCCCGGTCTCCAGCTCGCCCTGCAGGCGGTAATGCAGCGGCTGCCCGCTCTTGAGCAGCTTGGCCAGTGGCTTGAGGTGTTGCCACAGGTTGGTCCGCGCCGTGATCTTGAACGTGCGCCGGGCATGCCCGCCGACGCTGCGCCAGAGGCTGACTTCGTCCTGCGCCAGCAGCAGGTCGTCGAGCCATACCGAATAGTTCAGATTGCGAATGAACAGGCGGCTGTCGTTGGGGTTGTCGACGCGCAAGTGCAGGACGAACTCCTGTTGCAGCAGCCGCGCCTTCACTGTTTCCACCTTGTCCAGGTGCAGCTGCGGCTCGCGCCAGTCTTCGCCCCAGCTGGCACAGCCCGCCAGCAGTGCCAGCAAGGCGCTGAGCAAGAGCAGGCGGGTGGCGGCGATCATGCTCAGTTACCGACGTAGCTGGCGCAGCATTTCTTGAATTTCTGCCCGCTGGCGCAGGGGCAGGGGTCGTTGCGGCCGGCCTTGAGCGCAACGGTGGGGTCGATGAAGTACCAGCGTCGCTCGTGCTGCACGAAAGCAGACCGCTCGCGGTGCTGATGGTCGCCCTCCTGGTCATGCCAGCGCGCGGTAAAGGTCACGAAGGCGTGTTCGGGCTGGCCGCCGAGCACCTCGGCGCTTTCCACCTCCAGCCCCAGCCAGGTGCTCTGGGCGCTCCAGGCCGCCATGGCGGCACGGTCCAGCTCGGCTTGCTGGGCCGGCAGGGTGGTGGCGACCAGGTAGTCGACCAGCCCCAACACATAAGCGCTGTAACGCGAACGCATCAGCGTCTGGGCGTCGGGAGCCGGGGTGCCGGCATGGTAGTGCCCGCAGCAGGCGTCGAGCAGGTTGCCGCTGCCACAAGGGCAAACCAAGACACTCATCATCACCACCAATACTTGCCGAAGTTTTCAGGGTTGGCCCAGAACTTGGCGTTGAGCCAGTCCGGGACCTGCTTGTAATCATGTAGATCATAGGTGAACAAGCTCAACACCTGCTCGTCACGGCGGAATTTCTCGCTGGCCGACAGCGCCAGGGAGAAGAAATCGGTGTCTTGCCAACCGCAGGCGGGCAGGTCGGCCAGCACGGCAACCCGGCTTGCGTTGAGGTTGCGGATGCCGCCCAGCAGTTGCAGGCCGGTGCGTTTGGGCAAGTGTTCAAGGCAGTCCACCAGCACCGCCAGGTCGAAGCGTTGCGCTGCCAGCGCTGCCGGCAATGGCCCCGGCGCGCAGGTTTCGATGGTCACCTGGGGATGAGCCTGGGCAAAGGCGTCCAGGGCCGGGAAGCGGGTGCCCACCAGCAGCAGGCGATGCGGGGTGAAGCGCTCTAGCAGGGCGGCCAGGGCTTGTTGCGGGGTGCGCTGGGAAAAACCGTCGGTCATTGCCAATCCTCGTTCAAGTCATCCAAGACTAGCGGGCTGCTGTCCGCCGGCATAGAGGCAAGTGGCCGCGTCGTGGCTTATTGCTGGCAGGGATGGATTGCGCGGTCTTTACTCCCAGAGATCGGTCTTATGCCGATTCCCCCTAGGAGAAGCTACGAAAATGAGCATAGTACGCACAGCGTTACCCCTGGTACTGCTCACCAGTGTGTTGACTGGTTGTGCAGGTTTGCAAAAAACCGACTGGCCGAAGTGTGCTGCCGTCGGGGGCGTCGCCGGTGCCGGCCTGGGTGCCATCGAGAGTTCCAGCTGGGCTGGCTGGGGCGCGCTGCTCGGCGGTGGCCTGGCGGCGGGCTATTGCTGGGCCCACGGCGATGGCGACGAGGACGGTGATGGCGTGCCGGACAGCCGTGACAAGTGCCCGCATACGCCGCGCGGCGTGAAGGTCGATGCCAATGGTTGTCCGCCTGAGCCGGCGCCTGTGGTCGAGGAAGTGGTGGTGCAGAAAGAAGAAGTGATCGTCATTCGTGATGTGCACTTCGAGTTCAATTCCTCGCGCCTGACTGCGGCCGACAAGGAGCGCCTGAATACGGTCGCTACGCGCCTGAAACAAGAGGCCCCGAGCGCCCGTCTGACCGTGACCGGCCACACTGACAGCGTGGGCTCCGACAAGTACAACCAGAAGTTGTCAGAGCACCGTGCCCACGCGGTAACCGATTACCTGATCGACAGTGGTGTACCTCGCGCCAGCTTCGTTTCGGTGGTGGGTGCTGGCGAAACCCAGCCAGTGGCAGACAATGCCACGGCCGAGGGGCGTGCCATGAACCGTCGTACCGAGATCAAGATCCAGCGTTGACGACCCTGCGCCCGCGCCTTGAGAAGTGGCGCGGGCGCGTCTTTAATCCTGCTAGCCGGTTGCGGCCGATGACACAGGAGCATTCATCATGAGTGTAATGTCGAAGGCGGCGATGCCGTTGCTGGTGGTCACCAGCCTGCTTGCAGGTTGCGCCACCCACAGTGACGGCAGTGCGCCTCTCAATCAAAGGACTTGGCCCATCTGCAGCCTGCGCGGTGGCGCGGTGGGGGGTGGCCTGGGCGCCATCGAGAACTCGAGCTGGGCGGCGGGTCTCGGTGCACTGGGCGCGATCACCGGCGGGCTGATCTGTTATGCCCAGGATGGCGACGAAGATGGCGACGGCGTGTTCGACCGTCGTGATCGCTGCCCCGATACCCCGGCCAACACCCCGGTTGACCACATGGGTTGCCCGCTGCCGCACTATCCGCCATCCCAACCCGCGCCAGAGCCCAAGCCCGAGGTGATCACCCTCGACGACCAGGGTCAGGTGATGTTCGCCTTCAATTCCGCCGACCTCACCCCGGGGAGCGAGGAGCGCCTGAAAAGCCTGCTGCCACGCCTCAACGAGCTGGGGGTCACGCGCATCAAGGTGGTAGGGCATACCGACAACGTTGGCTCCGACAGCTATAACCAGGCGCTTTCCGAACGCCGCGCTGCCAGTGTCGCCGAGTACCTAATCAGTCAGGGCCTGGCGCCGCAGAAGGTGACCAGCGAGGGCCATGGTGCCCACGAGCCAATCGCCGACAACGCCACCGATGAAGGGCGTGCGCACAACCGACGGGTGGACTTGCACCTCAACTGACTGTGCTGGCGCGTGCCTGGGCTTGCAGGTAGTGTTGGCTGCGCGGCACGCTTGCTCGGGCCGCGTAGACATAACAATAAATAGACACGTAGGGGCGGGATATGAAGTTCATCCTGGGCCTGGGCAAGGTCCTGACCGTGGCGTTCTGGGGCGTGGTGCTGTTCAACCTGATGATGCCGCAACCGTTGCCGTTGAATCTGTTGATCAATGCCTTGGGCATTCTGGTGCTGAGCCTGCATTTTCTTGAAGTGCTGTTTTTCAATGGCAGCCTGCGAGGCCGTAGCCATCGCTGGTTCGACCGGCTGCAGATCCTGCTGACCGGCATCTTCCATGTCATGTCCATTCCCCGTCCGCAGGAGGCGCCTCGCCATGCGTAAATTGATGTTGCTGGCGATGTTGGCCGCGCCCATGGCCCAGGCGCAGAGCCTGGAGGTTGCCGCCCATTCCATGCTGCGCCTGCCGAACAAATCGGCCAGCGTGCACCTGGAGCAATTGCGAGTGGCGGACTCGGCGACCTTGCTGTTGCCGGCCACATTGACCGAGCTGAAGGTCGATCATCTGCAACTGGGCCGCGATGCGCGGATTGCCATTGCGCCCGCCGAAGCATCGCTGCTGATTGATGTACGCAATGCTGTGCTGGGCGAGGGCAGCGAGATCAGCGCGCCAGGGGCGCCCGGCAGCTATGAACGGGCTGCACGCTCGGGGCGCAGCCTGGAGCTGAGGCTCGCCAAGGTGGATGCCGAGCGCCTGGCCATCGATGCCCGTGGTGGCGCTGGAGCGCCAGGTTACGTGGGCCTTGATGGCGCCAATGGCCAGGCGGGAGGTTGTGCCTGGGGCCAGGCAAGCAAAGGGGCGAATGGCGATGATGGTGGCAACGGCCATGACGGTGCGCCTGGCGGGCGGATTCGCCTGAGTCTGCCGCAGGGGTTCCCGCAGGAGCGCGTCGTGGTGCGCCTGGAAGGCGGTGCGCCGGGCAAGGCCGGGGCTGCCGGCAAGGCCGGTAAAGGCGGGGCGAGCAAGGGTTGCCTGGTGTATCGCACCGATGCCGGGGCCAATGGCCGACCGGGGCAGGAGGGGCAGCCGGGGCTGGCTGGCGCCGAGGGTGAACTGATCCTGCAGCGCCTCTGATAACGGATGCCGGCCCACCGCCGGCACCCGCAACATCACATCAGCAGTCGCGAACTGGCCACTGCGACGACCGCAAGGCCAAGCAGCAGGTTGATCCCCACCATCCGCCGAATGCGCCCCAGCACGGCGGCCCCTGCCGGCCAGTCCTCGGCCTGCACCGCCGCCTTGAGCTCCGGCAGCAGCAATGCCTGGATGCGCATGAACAACGCGAACATGGCAATCCCGCCGCCAATCATCACCTGGACATACTTGGGCGCAGTCTCGAAGCCGCTGAAGCGCATGTGCAACATGCCGATACCACTTATCGCCAGAATCGCCACGGCCAGCCAGACCCAGACGAAGAAGCGTCGGAAAACTTCCACCCACAACCGCAGCCGGGCAGGCCCTTCAAGGGCTGCAACCGTTGCCGGGCGCAGCACCAGCCAGGCGAAGAACATGCCGCCGACCCATACCAGGGCGGCGAGAACATGCAGTGTGTAGGGCAGGGCAAAGGCTAGCATCCGGATCTCCATGCGGCACAAAGGGCAATAGCGGGGTATGATAGCTGCCCCATGCGAAACACTGAAAATATATCCAGCCCTCCGGGCGCCTGCAGACCATGATCAGCAACGAACTCAAAGCCACCATCCAGGGCGCCTACACGCGTTTTCTCGAAGCCAAGAGCCTCAAGCCGCGGTACGGCCAGCGCCTGATGATCGCCGAAGTGGCCAAGGTGCTCGGCGACATCGCCTGTGACGACGAAGGGCGCCGTGCTGGCGAACCCGCCGTGGTTGCGGTGGAGGCGGGCACCGGTACCGGCAAGACGGTCGCCTACGCGCTGGCCGCGATCCCGGCTGCCAAGGCCGCCGGCAAGCGCCTGGTGATTGCCACCGCGACCGTGGCCTTGCAGGAGCAGATCGTCATCAAGGACCTGCCGGACCTGATGCGTAACAGCGGCCTGAACTTCAGCTTCGCCCTGGCCAAAGGCCGCGGCCGTTACCTGTGCCTGTCCAAGCTCGACATCCTGCTGCAGGAGGGCCACGCGCAGTCGGCCACTGCCCAGCTGTTCGAAGAAGAAGGCTTCCACATCGAGGTCGACGAGCGTAGCCAGAAGCTGTTCAACAGCATGATCGAAAAGCTCGCCGGCAACCGTTGGGACGGCGACCGCGACAGCTGGTCGGAGGCGATCGAGGACCAGGACTGGGCGCGGCTGACCACTGACCACAGCCAGTGCACCGGCCGCCACTGTCCGAATTTCCAGCAGTGCGTGTTCTACAAGGCCCGTGAGGGCATGGGCAAGGTCGATGTGATCGTCACCAACCACGACATGGTCCTGGCCGACCTGGCCCTGGGCGGTGGCGCGGTGCTGCCTGACCCGCGCGACACCCTGTACGTGTTCGACGAAGGCCACCACCTGCCAGACAAGGCCATCGGCCACTTTGCCCATTATTCGCGCCTGCGCTCCACTGCCGACTGGCTGGAGCAGACGGCCAAGAACCTGACCAAGCTGCTGGCCCAGCACCCGTTGCCGGGCGACCTGGGCAAGTACATCGAACAGGTGCCGGAGCTGGCGCGGGAAGTGCGCACCCAGCAGCAGTTCATGTTCACCCTGTGCGAGCAGGTTGCCGACTTCCGCCCGAGCGAGGACACCGAAGGCCGGGAGCGCCCGCGTTACCGTTTCGAGGGCGGTGTGGTGCCGGAGCAGATTCGCGAAGTCGGCATCGAGCTGAAAAAGGGCTTCGCCCGCCTCAATGACCTGTTCACCCGCCTGGCCGACCTGCTCAAGGAAGGTATGGACGGTGAGGTCAACATCGGCATCGCCAGCCACCAGGCCGAGGAGTGGTACCCGCTGTTCGGCAGCCTGGTCACCCGCGCCCAGGGCAACTGGGAGCTGTGGACCGCGTTCACCGCCGAAGACCCGGAAGACAGCCCGCCCATGGCGCGTTGGCTGACCCTGGCCGAAAGCGGCGCGCTGTTCGACATCGAGGTCAATGCCAGCCCGATTCTGGCCGCTGAAATGCTACGGCGCAGCCTCTGGAGTGTCGCCCACGGCGCCCTTGTGACCTCGGCTACGTTGACCGCACTGGGCAAGTTCGACCGCTTCCGCATGCGCTCGGGGCTTCCCCGCGATGCCGTCACTTGCGTGGTGCCCAGCCCGTTCGTGCACGGCGATGCCGGCCTGTTGCGGGTCCCCGATCTCAAGGCCGACCCGCGCGACGCGGCGGCACACACCGCGGCGATCATCCGCGAGCTGCCGAGCATTGTCGAAGATGCCCGTGGCGCACTGGTGCTGTTCTCTTCGCGCAAGCAGATGCAGGAAGTGTTCGACGGCCTGGACCGCGACTGGCGCAAGCTGGTACTGATCCAGGGCAACCTGTCCAAGCAGGAAACCCTGAACAAGCACAAGGCACGGGTCGACGATGGTCAGCACAGCGTGCTGTTCGGCCTGGCCAGCTTCGCCGAGGGTGTCGACCTGCCAGGTGCCTATTGTGAGCATGTGGTCATCGCCAAGATCCCCTTCGCCGTGCCCGACGACCCGGTCGAAGCGGCACTGGCCGAATGGATCGAAGCCCGCGGTGGCAACCCGTTCATGGAGATTGCCGTCCCCGACGCCTCGCTGCGCCTGATCCAGGCCTGCGGTCGCCTGTTGCGTACCGAACAGGATCGCGGCGTCATCACCTTGCTGGATCGGCGTCTGGTCACGCAGCGCTACGGCAAGGCTATTCTCAATGCGCTGCCGCCATTCCGGCGGGAAATTTCCTGACGGCCGGAGCATGAAGCACCGGCCCGTTGTCCATGACTCAGTCGCGGGCCCATGAGGGCCTGGAAGGAGAGCCTCAGCCCCATGATTCGCCGCAGCTTGCCCGTGGTATTCACTCTGTTGTTCAGCACGCCTTTGCTGGCCGGGCAACAGACGCTGTTCAGCTTCGTCCGCCCGGCCTCGGTGGTCAATGTGGCGACCGAAGGCACCGGCATGCCGCAGTACAACGCGGAGCAGACGGCCGAAGGCGAGGTGCTCAGGCGGGTGGTGTTCAACCCGGTCGAACGGCCCACCTTGCGCCTGAGCCCGCAGAGCGGCGTGTGGGACTGGTCGGCTGGGCAGTTCCTCACCTTGCGCATGCAAAGCGCCCAGGACTGGGCCTTGACCGTTGATGTCACGGTGCTCGCCAGCGATGGGCGCACGCTGAGCAGCCGTATCGACCTGCCTGCAGGGCCTGCGCAAACGGTCATGGTGCCGCTCAAGGCCAGTTCGCCGCTGAGCCAGGGCATGCGTGCCGGTCCGCCCATGCCCTGGGTCTACGAAGGGCAGCGGTTGCTGTTGACCAGCAGTGCCGGTGAGGTTGACCTCAAGCAGGTGGTATCGGTCAGCCTGACCATACCCAACCCGAAGGTGGCGCAGAACCTGCTGATCGAGAAGGTCGGCATCCAGGACGACGACCAGGCCTACCAGGCGGCCTACCACGAGTTGATCGATACCTTCGGCCAGTCCACCCGGGGGCATTGGCCCGAGAAGATCACCAGCGACGATCAGCTCAAGGCTGCTGACACTCGCGAACAGCAGCAGCTCAAGAGCTGGCTGGCTGACCGCCAGAAGCAGCAGCTGGACAGCTACGGGGGCTTGCTGGCCGGGCCGGCGTTCGCAGCCAAGGGTTTTTTCCGCACGGAGAAGCGCGATGGCCGCTGGTACCTGGTCACGCCGGAAGGCCACCCGTTCTATTCGTTGGGCGTCAATGCCGTGGCCGCTGATGGCGGGCGCACCTACGTTGCCGGCCGCGAGGGGATGTTCAAGGCCTTGCCAGGTGAAGGCGACGCGCTGACGGCCTTTTATGGTGAAGGCAATAACGACGATGGCAACGCCTCGTCGCAAGGGCGCAGCTTCAAGCAGGGGCGTTGGTTCGACTTCTACGCCGCGAATATCCAGCGCACCTATGGCAAGCCTTGCCCGCCAGCCGTGGAGGGGCAAGCACCTCCCGTTTGCCCACCGCTGGCGCTGGACGGCGAGCGTTGGCAGGCTCACACGCTGGACCGGCTGCAGGCCTGGGGCTTCAATACCCTGGGTAACTGGAGTGACCCGGCCGTCGGCCAGGCCAAACGCATGGCCTATACCTTGCCGCTGTCGATCGTCGGTGACTATGCCAGCATCAGCACTGGCATGGACTGGTGGGGCCGCATGCCTGACCCGTTCGACCCACGGTTTGCCATGGCCACGGAACGCGCCGTGGCCATTGCCGCACGCGATCACCGTGACGACCCCTGGCTGATCGGCTATTTCGCCGACAACGAATTGGCCTGGGCTGCACCCGGCAGCGACCCCAAGGCGCGCTATGGCCTGGCCTATGGCACCCTGCGCCTGACCACCGACGTGCCGGCCAAGCGCGCTTTCCTCAAGCAGCTGCGCGACAAGTATCGCAACCAGGAGGGGCTGTCCAAGGCCTGGGGCATCGACCTGCAGGCCTGGGAGCTGATGGAAGACCCAGGCTTCGAGGCACCGCTGCCCAACCCCGAGCACCCGGAAATCGAGCGTGATTACCAATATTTCCAGCAGGTATTCGCCGAGACCTACTTCAAGACCATTTCCGATGCGCTGAAGTGGCATGCGCCCAACCACCTGCTGCTGGGCGGTCGCTACGCCGTGAGCACACCGGAAGCGGTCAAGGCCTGCGCCGAGTTCTGCGATGTCCTGAGTTTCAACTTCTATACCCTCAAGCCCGAGGATGGATATGACTTTGCCCGCCTGGTCGAACTCGACAAGCCGGTGCTGGTGTCTGAGTTCCAGTTCGGTTCGCGCGACCGTGGGCCGTTCTGGCCCGGGCCGGTGGAAGTGGCCAGGGAAGAGGACCGTGGGCCTGCTTACGGCAACTTCCTCAAGGCTGCCCTGGCACAGCCGATGATCGTCGGCGTGCATTGGTTCCAGTACCTCGACCAACCGGCCAGCGGGCGTTTGCTTGATGGCGAGAACGGCCACCTGGGCCTGGTGGCGATCACCGATGTGCCGTACCCGGGGTTCGTCGAGGCAGTGCGCAAGAGCAACCTGCAGGCCGTTGGTCAGTTACGCGCCGAGCTGGAGAAAAACGCCCCCTGAAGGTCTACCGGGGGCGCTTGCGCCCCCTGGCACAGATGAAACTGCTGTTTCGGCACCGACCATCCGCCCTTGCCCAGTAGGCAAAACCGCCAACTGCTGAAACAATGCACGCCTTTGTCAGCAAGGTCGTACGGAGAACAGCGGGTGCAGATCCAGGGTCACTATGAGCTGAAGTTCGAAGCGGTGCGCGAAGCGTTTGCGGCATTGTTCGAGGATCCCCAGGAGCGTGGCGCGGCGCTGTGCATCCAGGTCGGTGGCGAGACCGTGGTCGACCTGTGGGCGGGCAGTGCCGACAAGGACGGCCAGCAGGCCTGGCACAGCGACACCATCGCCAACCTGTTCTCCTGCACCAAGACTTTCACCGCCGTGACGGCGCTGCAACTGGTGGGTGAGGGCAAGCTTGCCCTGGATGCCCCGGTGGCGCGCTACTGGCCGGAATTCGCCCAGGCCGGCAAGCAGAACATCACCCTGCGCCAGTTGCTCAGCCACCGTGCCGGCTTGCCGGCCATCCGTGATCTGCTGCCGGCTGAAGCCTTGTATGACTGGCAAACCATGGTCGATGCCCTGGCCGCCGAAACGCCCTGGTGGACGCCCGGCACCGAGCACGGCTATGCCGCCATCACCTACGGTTGGCTGATCGGCGAACTGATCCGCCGCGCTGATGGCCGTGGCCCGGGTGAGTCGATCGTCGCCCGTACCGCCCGGCCGCTGGGGCTGGACTTCCATGTCGGCCTGGCCGACGAAGCGTTCCACCGTGTGGCGCATATTGCCCGTGGCAAGGGCAACGCGGGTGATGCCGCAGCCCAGCGCCTGCTGCAGGTGACCATGCGTGAGCCCGAGGCGCTGTCGACTCGCGCCTTCACCAATCCGCCGGCAATCCTGACCAGCACCAACAAGCCCGAATGGCGGCGCATGCAGCAGCCGGCGGCCAATGGCCACGGCAATGCGCGCAGCCTGGCAGGCTTCTACGCAGGCCTGCTCGACGGCAGCCTGCTCGAATCCGAACTGCTCGACGAACTGACCCGTGAACACAGCCTTGGCCAGGATCGCACCTTGTTGACCCAGACCCGTTTTGGCCTGGGATGCATGCTCGACCAGCCCGATGTGGCCAACGCCACCTTCGGCCTCGGCGCCCGAGCCTTTGGCCATCCAGGCGCTGGCGGCTCGGTTGGTTTTGCCGATCCGGAGCACGACGTGGCTTTTGGTTTCGTGGTCAATACCCTCGGCCCTTATGTGCTCATGGATCCAAGAGCCCAGCAGCTGGTACGCGTGCTTGGCACTTGCCTTTGATCGGGTAAAGCGGGTATTACGCAACCCCTTTGACTATCCTCAATGCCAACGCCCGAAATGCGTTGGCAAAATATCTTTCAATTTCATGGTGTATCGCTGATGTCTTCACATAAAACCTTAGCTCTCGCCCTGTGCCTGGCCGCTATGACCGGTTGCGCCAGCCACTCCCAGGACACCTCCAAGGACGGCGGCAGCAGCTGGTGGCCATTCGGTTCGGACAAGGTTGCCGACAAGGAAGTGAAAGCAGCGGTTACAGAGAAGGTCGCCAAGGCCGACGCCAAGTCCGAGAGCGCCAGCCACTGGTGGTGGCCGTTCGGCGGTGACGACAAGCAGGCCAAAGGGCCGGTGGTGCCGAAGATCGACGAAAAGGCCACCCAGGCCTGGCTGGACCAGTACGAGCCGAAGCTGCGTGAAGCGGTCAAGGACAGCAAGCTGCAGCTGGAGCGCCGCGACAACGTGCTGGTGGTGACCATTCCGGTCGACGGCTCGTACAACCCGGATCGTCCGAACATGCTGCTGCCGATGACCCTGGCGCCGATCACCCGTGTGGCCAAGGCCGTGGAAGGCGACTCGAAGACTGCCGTGCTGGTCCTCGGCCATGCCGACAACAGCGGTGTGGCCGCTGCCAACCAGAAGCTGAGCCTGGAGCGCGCCGCCTCGGTATCGGCGATCTTCCGTCTGAGTGGCCTGCAGCGTGACCGCCTGTCGCTCAAGGGCATGGGCTCGGAAATGCCACGTGCCGCCAACGACAGCGCCGAAGGCCGTGCCCTGAACCGCCGTGTGGAAATGCTGCTGACGCCGCAGAACACCATGGTTGCCCTGCTGGCCAAGTATCAACAGGCGGCTCCGGTAGCCACCCCGGCTTCGATGGTTGCGGTGCAGGATGCCAAGGTGCCTGCCGCCAAGCCGGCCGAGACCAAGAAACCAGCCGCCAAGCCAGCTGCGAAGAAAGCCGCTGCCAAGCCTGCGGCCAAGGCCACTGCCAAGAAGAAAGCCGCGCCAGCCAAGCCGGCCGCCAAGAAAGCCGCTACCACTGACAAGAAAGTAGCCGCCAACAGCCCTGCGAAGACCAACTGATCGTCAAGGAAACGCAGCCATGACCCAATCCCTGGCCGATATGCGCCGCGACTACACCCGTGATGGCCTGGCCGAAGCCCAGGCCCCGGGTGAGCCGTTCGCCCTGTTTCACCAGTGGTTTGCCGACGCGGTGAAGACCGAGCAGCCCCCGGTGGAGGCCAACGCCCTGACCCTCGCCACGGTCGATGGCGAGGGCCGCCCGCACTGTCGTGTGCTGCTGCTCAAGGGCCTCGATGACCGTGGTTTCACCTTCTTCACCAATTATGACAGCGCCAAGGGCCAGCAACTGCTGGCCAACCCGTTCGCTGCCATGACCTTCTTCTGGCCGGCGCTGGAGCGCCAGGTGCGGATCGAAGGGCGGGTGGAAAAGGTCACGGCCAAAGAGTCGGATGATTACTACCAGGTGCGCCCGCTGGGCAGCCGTCTGGGGGCCTGGGCTTCGCCGCAGAGCCGTGTCATTGCCAATCGTGAGGAGCTCGAAGGCCTGGTCAAGGCCACCGAAGCGCGCTTCTCCGATACCCAGCCGCATTGCCCGGAACATTGGGGTGGCTATCGCTTGCTGCCTGAGCGGATCGAGTTCTGGCAGGGGCGGGCCAGCCGGCTGCATGACCGCTTGAACTATCGCCTGGTCGACGGGCAGTGGACGCGGGAGCGCCTGGCGCCCTGACATCCCCGGGGCTGCCTGGCAGCCCCGTTCCCTCCTCAAACCACACTTCTTCACAGACGATGAAGTAATCCGTGGCTATCCTTGGTCTGAGCTGTAACGCCCGCATTACTGTCGCTACAAGGCTGTACAGGGGCTGAATGGAAATAATTTTTTTGTGCTGGCGCCGTGACAGCCGTCAACGCGCAGCGTCTAATGGACACCTGTTTTTTGGAGATTGTACCCATGCGTAAATCCGCTTTGCTGGTGGCGACTTTCACCACCATGTCGCTGTTGCTTGGTGGCTGTGCCTCCAGCCTGACCGGTGACAGCTACTCCCGTGATGAGGCCCGTCGCGTGCAGACCGTGCGCATGGGGACCATCGAATCCTTGCGTCCAGTCAAGATTGAAGGCACCAAGACGCCGATCGGTGGTGGTGCTGGCGCCATCGTTGGTGGCGTGGCCGGCAGTGCCATTGGCGGTGGCCGTGGCAGCATCGTCACCGCCGTGATTGGTGCGGTGGCTGGTGGCCTGGCAGGTTCCGCTGCCGAGGAAGGCATCACCCGTACCCAGGGCGTGGAAATCACCGTGCGTGAGGATGATGGCAGCATGCGTGCCTATGTGCAGGCTGTGCAGCAGAACGAAATCTTCCGCGTTGGTGACCGTGTGCGCATCATGACCGTTGACGGTACCAGCCGCGTTTCGCACTGATCGTAGCGGCAAATAAAAACCCCGAACGGGCCATGCCAGTTCGGGGTTTTTTGTTGTCCTGGGCCAGTAGCTTTAAAGGCCGAGGATATCGCGAGCCACGGCTTCGGCAATGCGGATACCATCCACACCCGCCGAAAGAATGCCACCGGCATACCCCGCACCTTCACCTGCCGGGAACAGCCCCTTCATGTTCAGGCTCTGGAAGTCCGCTCCACGGGTAATGCGCAGTGGCGACGAGGTGCGCGTCTCGATGCCGGTCAGCACCGCATCATGCAGGTTGTAACCTTTGATCTGGCGGTCGAACGCCGGCAGCGCTTCGCGGATGGCCTCGATGGCAAAGTCCGGCAGGCTCGGCGCCAGGTCACCCAGGGTTACCCCCGGCTTGTACGACGGCTCGACGCTGCCCAGTGCGGTGGACGGCTTGCCAGCGACGAAGTCGCCAACCAGCTGCGCCGGAGCCTGGTAGTTGCTGCCACCCATGACGTAGGCGTGAGCTTCCAGCCGCTCCTGCAGCTCGATGCCGGCCAGTGGGCCGCCCGGGTAGTCGCGCTCGGGGTCGATGCCGACGACGATGCCGGAGTTGGCGTTGCGCTCGTTACGCGAGTACTGGCTCATGCCGTTGGTGACCACCCGGCCCGGTTCGCTGGTGGCGGCGACCACGGTGCCGCCCGGGCACATGCAGAAGCTGTACACCGAACGGCCGTTCTTGGCGTGGTAGACCAGCTTGTAGTCGGCGGCGCCGAGTTTCGGGTGGCCGGCGTATTTGCCCAGGCGAGCCTTGTCGATCAGCGTTTGCGGGTGCTCGATACGGAAGCCCACCGAGAACGGCTTGGCTTCCATGTACACGCCCTTGGCGTGCAGCATGCGGAAAGTGTCACGGGCGCTGTGGCCCAGGGCCAGGACCACATGGCGCGAGTGCAGCTGCTCGCCGCTTTCCAGCACTACGCCGGTCAGTTGGCCGTCTTCGATCAGCAGGTCGGTGACCTTTTCCTGGAAGCGCACTTCGGCGCCGAGGGCGATCATGTCCTGGCGCATCTGCTCGACCATGCCGGTCAGGCGGAACGTACCGATGTGCGGTTTGTTGATGTAGAGAATCTCGTCCGGCGCACCGGCCTTGACGAACTCTTCGAGGACCTTGCGGCCGTGGTGGTTCGGGTCCTTGATCTGGCTGTAGAGCTTGCCGTCGGAGAAGGTCCCGGCGCCGCCTTCGCCGAACTGCACGTTGGACTCGGGGTTGAGCACGCTTTTGCGCCACAGGCCCCAGGTGTCCTTGGTGCGCTGGCGCACTTCCTTGCCGCGCTCGAGGATGATCGGCTTGAAGCCCATCTGTGCCAGCAGCAGGCCGGCGAAGATGCCGCACGGGCCGAAGCCGACCACGATCGGGCGTTCCTGCAGGTCGGCCGGGGCTTGGCCGACGAACTTGTAGGTGACGTCGGGTGCCACGCCAATGTTGTGATCGTCGGCGAACTTGCTGAGCAGCTCGGCTTCGTTGCTGGCTTCAAGGTCGATGGTGTAGATGAACAGCAGCTCGCTGTTCTTCTTGCGCGCATCGTAACTGCGCTTGAACAGGTTGAAGCTGAGCAGTTGCTCGTCGCGGATGCCCAGGCGCTGGACGATGGCTTCACGCAGGGCTTCGTCGGGATGGTCCAGGGGCAGCTTGAGTTCGGTGATTCGTAGCATGGCAGGGTCCAGTATCCCGGCCATGGGCGGCCGGCGGCTTTACACAAACCGCCAAGTATAAGCTGTTAGCCGCCCCGACTGGCAGGATAAAAGCGCCCGGCGATCAGTTGTCGCGCGCACCGCCGTAGTAACCGCAGCCGCGCAGGGTCTGGCCGTCGATGCGCAGCTCGGCGCGCAGGTGACGCACGGCGCCGGTGGCGCTATCGACGCAGCGCTGCGGGGCGACCCACAGCTCAACGTGCTGGCCGTTGGCTTCGCTGGTCAGGGTCAGGCCGCCGCCGGGCACTTCTTCTTCGAGGAACGGCAGGGGCAGTGGGTCCTTGCCGACACGGTTGAGCACCATGCCCTTGCCACTGGCCTTGATGTCCCAGTCCGGTTCGTGGCCATTGGCGCGCAGGGTCAGTTGCTTGAAGTTGGGGTCGTCGCAGGCACGGGTGGAGGGCTCCAGCCGGTACAGGCGGCTGACCCCCAGCTGGCCATCGTTGTCGGCCTGCTTGCTGCCGCTGAGGCGCCCGCGTACGTCGGCGAACAATTTGGCGTTGGCGTCCTTGGCCAGGTTGACGGACTCCTGGAGGATGCCGGTGCCAGCGAGGTCATTGACCACGAAGTGGCGGCTTTCACCGCAGGGTTTGAACAATAGCCGGCCGCCGCCTGCGCTCAGTTCGCCCTGCATGCGCGTGGTACCGATGTTCGGGTCACGGGGCTGCTCGGCCAGCAACTGGCAGCCGGCGAACAGGGGCAGCAGGGCAGAGAGCAGCAGGGTAGGGGTGAGGCGCATGGGGCGGGCTCCGGAGAATCTTTGCCAAAGAGCTGGCCACGATACACGTCCTGCGGGCAGAAAAAAGGGCCCGAAGGCCCTTTTTCATTCAACCACCCAAGTAGGCGTCGCGCACCTTCGGGTCGGTCAGCAGTGCCTCGCCGGTGCCCTGCATCACCACCCGGCCGTTCTCCAGCACATACGCCCGGTCGGCGATCTTCAGCGCCTGGTTGGCGTTCTGCTCCACCAGGAACACCGTCACGCCATCACGGCGCAGCTGTTCGATGATGTCGAAGATCTGCTGGATGATGATTGGCGCCAGGCCCAGCGAAGGCTCGTCGAGCAGCAACAGCTTGGGCTTGCTCATCAGTGCCCGGCCGATGGCCAGCATCTGCTGCTCGCCACCGGACATGGTGCCGCCACGCTGGATGTAACGCTCCTTCAGCCGCGGGAACAGCTGCAGGACCTTGTCCAGCTGCTCCTGGTAGTCGCCCTTGTCGGTGAAGAAGCCACCCATGGCCAGGTTTTCCTCGACGGTCAGGCGGGCGAACACGCGGCGGCCTTCCGGCACCACCGCGATGCTCTTGCGCATGATGTGCGAGGACGGCTGGCCGACCAGCTCCTCACCCAGGTACTTGATGCTGCCGCTGTGCGCCTGCGGCGAGCCGCACAGGGTCATCAGCAAGGTCGACTTGCCAGCGCCGTTGGCACCGATCAGGGTGACGATCTCACCCTGGTTGATCTCCACGTTGACGCTGTGCAGCGCCTGGATCTTGCCATAGAAGGTGGAAACGTTCTCGAACTTCAGCATTTACGCTTCCCCCAGGTAGGCTTTGATCACATCAGGGTTGTCGCGGATCTCCTCCGGCGTGCCGTGGGCCAGGGGCGTGCCCTGGTTGATCACGACGATGTGGTCGGAGATGCTCATCACCAGCTTCATGTCGTGCTCGATCAGCAGCACGGTGACGTTGTGCGACTCACGCAGGTAGGCGATCAGCGCCTTGAGGTCTTCGGTTTCCTTGGGGTTCAGGCCGGCGGCGGGTTCGTCGAGCATGATGATCCGTGGCTGGGTCATCATGCAGCGGGCGATTTCCAGGCGGCGTTGCTGGCCGTAGGCGAGGGTGCCGGCGGTACGGTTGGCGAACTCGGTCAGGTTGACCTTTTCCAGCCAGTACTGCGCGCGCTCCATGGCCTCCTTCTCGCTGCGGCGGAAGTTCGGGGTCTTGAACAGGCCGGCGAAGAAGTTGGTGTTGAGGTGACGGTGCTGGGCGATCAGCAGGTTTTCCAGCGCGGTCATTTCCTTGAACAGGCGCACGTTCTGGAAGGTCCGCACCACGCCCTTGCGGGCGATCTGGTGGCCGGCCAGGCCCTGGATCGGCTGGCCGTCGAGCAGGATGGTACCGCCGCTGGGCTTGTAGAAGCCGGTCAGGCAGTTGAACACCGTGGTCTTGCCGGCACCGTTCGGGCCGATCAGCGCCACCACCTGTTTTTCCTTGACGGTCAGGGCCACGCCGTTGACCGCCAACAAGCCACCGAAGCGCATGCTCAGGCCGCTGACTTGCAGAATTTCACGGCTCATCGATGCAGCTCCATATGGGGGCGTTGCATAGGCAGCAGGCCTTGCGGACGCCAGATCATCATCAACACCATCAGCGCACCGAACATCAGCATCCGGTATTCGCTGAACTCACGCATCAGCTCCGGCAGCAGGATCATCACGATGGCCGCGAGAATCACGCCCAGTTGTGAACCCATGCCGCCGAGCACGACGATGGCGAGGATGATCGCCGACTCGATGAAGGTGAACGACTCCGGTGTCACCAGGCCTTGGCGCGCCGCGAAGAAGCTGCCGGCGAAACCGGCGAAGCAGGCACCCAGGGTAAATGCCGAGAGCTTGATCACGGTGGGGTTCAGGCCCAGCGCACGGCAGGCGATCTCGTCCTCGCGCAGCGCTTCCCAGGCACGGCCGATCGGCATGCGCAGCAGGCGGTTGATCACGAACAGTGCCAGCAGGGCCAGCAGCAGGGCGACCAGGTAGAGGAAGATGACCTTGTTGATCGAGTTGTATTCCAGCCCGAAGAACTCGTGGAAGGTCTGCATCCCCTCGGCGGCCTTGCGCTCGAAGGTCAGGCCAAAGAACTCCGGCTTGGGGATGTTGCTGATGCCGTTGGGGCCGCCGGTCCAGTCGGTGAGGTTGCGCAGGAACAGGCGGATGATCTCGCCGAAGCCGAGGGTCACGATTGCCAGGTAGTCACCGCGCAGGCGCAGTACCGGGAACCCGAGCAGGAAGCCGAAGGTGGCCGACATCAGGCCGGCGATCGGCAGGCAGACCCAGAAGCTCCAGCCCAGGTAGTGCGAGAGCATCGCGTAGCTGTAGGCGCCGACGGCGTAGAAACCGACATAGCCGAGGTCGAGCAGACCGGCCAGGCCGACCACGATGTTCAGGCCCAGGCCCAGCAGCACGTAGATCAGGATCAGCGTGGCGATGTCCACCGCCCCGCGCGAGCCGAAGAACGGCCACACTAAAGCCGCGACGATCAGGCCCATGATCACGTAGCGCTGGGTTTTCGGCAGGGTCAGGTAGTTGCTGACGGCTGGCGGGATCAGCTTGCGATCCGAGCGACGGCCCATCACCGAGTTCCACTGCTTGTCGAACAGCACGCGCAGGAACATCAGCACCGAACACACGGCGATGATACTGATGGTGAACGACCCTTGGCTGTGCACCGCCAGGCTGATGCCGTCGATGCTCAGTTTCAGGCCCAGCACCGGGAAGGCCACGGCCCAGACCAGCAAGGCGCTGAAGAACGCCTGTTTGAGATTTCTGTTCATACTTTTTCAACCTCCGGGCGGCCCAGGATGCCGGTCGGCCGGAACAGCAGGACAAGAACCAACAAGCCGAATGCCACCACGTCCTTGTACTGGTCGCCGAAGATGTCGGCGCCGAAGGCTTCGGCCACGCCCAGCACCAGCCCGCCGAGCATGGCGCCCGGGATGCTGCCGATGCCGCCCAGTACCGCCGCGGTGAAGGCCTTCAGGCCCACCAGGAAACCGGCGTTGGGGTTGATCACCCCGTACTGCATGCTCAGCAGCACGGCCGCCACGGCCGCCAGGGCGGCACCGATGACGAAGGTCAGGGCGATGATGTTGTTGGTGTTGATGCCCAGCAGGTTGGCCATCTTGATGTCCTCGGCGCAGGCGCGGCAGGCGCGGCCCAGGCGGGAACGGGAGATGAACAGGGTCAGGCAGGTCATGGCCACCAGGGTGACCACGAACACCAGGATCTGCATGTAGCTGATCAGTACTTCCTCAGCACCGCCCGGCCCGAAGGAGAAGGCTCCCGGGATCAGGTTGGGGATGGATTTGTCCTTCGAGTCTTGCGACAGCAAGACCGTGTTCTGCAGGAAGATCGACATGCCGATGGCGGAAATCAGCGGGATCAGGCGGTTGCTGTTGCGCAGGGGGCGGTAGGCAACCCGTTCGATGCTGTAGCCATAGGCACTGGTGACGCAGATCGTCGCGACGAAAGCGACGGTCATCAGGATCGGCAGCGAATGGATACCCATCATGGCCAGGCCCGCCAGGGCGATGAAGGCCACGTAGGAACCGATCATGTACACCTCGCCGTGGGCGAAGTTGATCATGCCGATGATGCCGTACACCATCGTGTAGCCGATGGCGATCAAGGCATAGGTGCTGCCGATGGTCAATCCATTAACCAGTTGTTGGAAGAAATGGTAGATCTCAGGCATTACAGCGCTCCTAAAAACCTGATTTGCATTTCGCTGGCCGGGGTACGGCCAGGAAACCGCGGGTGACGGTTTTAAGATTTTCAGGTGGGTCGGCCCCCGGATCGCGGGGATCAGGCCCATGAACCTCGTAAAACAAAGCCCACTGCTCGCACAGTGGGCTTCTACGGTCAGCTATTAGTCACGCAGTTACTGAGGGGAGACTTCGGTCTTCGGCTTGCCGAAGTGCCATTCGTAGACCACGAACTTGAAGTCTTTCAGGTCGCCTTTCTCGTCGTAGGACAGGGTGCCGGTCGGGGTCTTGAAGGAACCGGCGTGGATGGCAGCTGCCACCTTGTCGGTGTCTTCGGACTTGGCAGCTTTAATGCCTTCGGCAATCAGCTCGACAGCCGAGTAGGCCGGGAACACGAACGGGCCGCTCGGGTCCTTGCCGTCAGCCTTGATGGCGTCGACGATGGCCTTGTTCTCAGGATCGGCGTCGAACGACTTCGGCAGGGTCACAAGCAGGCCTTCGGAAGCACCTTGGGCGATCTGCGAGATGGAGTCGTTACCCACGCCTTCCGGGCCCATGAACTTGGCTTTCAGGCCTTTTTCCTGGGCTTGGCGCAGGATCAGGCCCAGCTCGGGGTGGTAGCCGCCGTAGTAGACGAAGTCGACGTTGTTCTGCTTGAGCTTCTGGATGATCGAGGAGAAGTCCTTGTCACCAGCGTTCAGGCCTTCGAAGACGGCAACCTTGGTGCCTTTCTTCTCGAGGGTCTGCTTGACCGCGGTGGCGATGCCTTCACCGTACTGCTGCTTGTCGTGCAGAACGGCAACTACCTTCGGCTTGACGTGGTCGGCGATGTAGTTGCCGGCAGCCGGGCCCTGGGCGCTGTCCAGGCCGATGGTGCGGAAGATCAGTTTGTAGCCACGGGCGGTGATTTCCGGCGAGGTGGCGGCCGGGGTGATCATGATCACGCCTTCGTCTTCATAGATGTCGGACGCTGGCTGGGTGGAGCTGGAGCACAGGTGGCCGATGACGAACTTGACGCCGTCGTTGACCACTTTGTTGGCGACTGCCACGGCCTGTTTAGGGTCGCAGGCGTCGTCGTATTCCTTGGCTTCGAGCATCTTGCCATCGACGCCGCCCTTGGCGTTGATATCCTTGATGGCTTGCTTGGCGCCGATGAACTGCATGTCGCCGTACTGGGTCACAGGGCCGGTTTTAGGGCCCGCGATCCCGATCTTGATGGTATCGGCGGCAAACGAATGGCTGGCTACCCCGGCCAGTACCATTGCGGCGAACAGCTTGGAAATCTTGATCATAGTGCTCCACTCATTCTGTTGTAATTCTTATAGTCCTGGCGGCCAGGGCTACAGACCGGGCGGGATTTGCGGCATGGCCACGCCACACTGCATGCCCACCTTCCCCCGGAACATGTCCCGGAACTGTACCGGTACAGTGTAGAGCGCTGTTTGCGCGCTTGAAAAGCGGGCAAAAACTGCCTGTTCCGCGGGTTGTCGCATGATCGACACAAAGATACAGAAAAGCGCCATCACTTTGCCTGTATCCCCGGCCCCACCCCACAACTTCGGGGCCAATCGACCAAATTACATATTTGAAACCGGGTTTTTCTGCAAAAATGCCGGCCTTTTTTCATTGGCCGAATTTGCGGGTACAAACCCATGACTGATCAAACAAGCACCCTCTATGCCAAATTGCTCGGCGAGACCGCGACAATCGAGTGGAAGGCTTTGGAGCGTTTCTGGGCCAAGGGTGACCTGATTTGGGTCGACCCCAGTCTCGACCTGATCGAGGTTGCAGCGGCAATGGCCGAGAATCGCAGCGAGATCTTCGCCAAGTGGCGTAGTGATGGCACTGTCGGGCCGGTCAGCGCCGAGCAGGCGCTCGACCTGCAAAGCCGCGATCCAGAGATCTGGGCCGTGGTGGTTTCACCGTTCATCGTGATTCAGGCCAAGCAACCGGAATAACGGCGCGCTTTTTTAGTGCGTAAAAACGCACAGCCGCCCCATATCGGTGCTTGTTGACGCTCACGTAAGGTGGAAGTTGGTAACAGTGGTGGGCTGATTCGGCGCTGCGGTAACAGTTTACGGCATGCGTAATGGGGGCTGCAGGGCAGCCCCCGTTGCCTCAGTAGTCGACCCGGCCGGTATGACTGTTCAGCGAAATCACCCGGGTCTTGCCGATGCGGTGGCGGAAAATCTCGCGCAGGTACTTCACCGCTTTCTTGACGCATTCGCGCGACAGGCGAATATCGTTGATCGACACGAAGCGGCTCTTGTCGTTGATCAGCTCGCGATACTTCTTTTCGTACATCGGCTTGATCGCGTACCAGTTGGTGTCGAGGATCTTCGCCGGGTTCTCGAACTCGCTGAGCAGGTCGTCTATGCGCTCCTCCGCGAAGTGCTCGCTGGTGATGAACTCGAGGATGGCGTTGTCCAGGGTGTCATCGAAGCGATACGGAGTGCGGGCAAAGCAACGCTTGATGAAGGCCACGATCAGGGTCAGGAAGTCGTCCGACAGGCATGGGCTCTTGGCGATCAGGGTGGTCAGCGACAGGTTGGCCGAGGCGCCGATCACCAGTGCGTAACGCTTGAGCGTGGTATTGGGGAACAGGCTGTTGAGGTGAGTCTTGAGCCGGTTCAAGTCCATGTACGACAGTTTGTAGTCCTTGGGCAGCGAGACGATCGACACCACCGACGAGCAGTTCTTGAAGAAGTGCAGGTCATGCAGTGCGGCCGCGTCGTAACCCGAGGCCTGGTATTGCTCCAGGGCTGCGCGGTAGCGGCGCGACTCGATCGGCAGCAGGCTGATGCCTTCGATGGCCTGGGTCTGCTTGTTGAAGTGCGGCAGGTCGATGGAACGCAAGAACAGGTCGTCGATGTCCAGGCGCGGGGTTTCGCGCTCGAACACCTTGAACTTGTCCGTGCCTGGCGCAGGTACTTCGGGTACCACCGATTCGGCATAGGCAATCGCTACCGGGCCGGCCAGGCTCATGAACAGGTCGTTGGCGTCCAGGCGGATGGTTTCACCAATGTCGATGCCCGCGCGGCGGAAGTAGTTCTGGTCGTAGTCGGTGGTTACCGCCTGGGCGGTAAGGATGTTGAAGATCTGCTGGGAGATGTACTGGTTGGCGTGCTTCTCCATGGCGTTGACGTCGATGTTGTGGATGGTGCCGTCATCGCTTTCTTCGGCGTAGCGCATGATGTCGTTGGAGATCAGCATCATCGCGTTCCATGGGCGGATACGCCCCATCACGCTGGCTTCGCTGCTGTCCTCATTATCGAAGTTGTACGAGAAGTCCCATTCTTCTGACAGGTATTTGCACAACAACCGACCGGCGTTGATGTGCAGGGCCTCGGACATTTCGCTGCGATGGTCCGTCGCATTGGGTAGCACGCAGATGCCGCTGGTGAAGATCGGCTCGAAGACGAACGAGTGCCCGCTCTTGCCGTCGTTCTCGTCGGCAGGCTTGGTGTCGAAGGTCTTGTTCATGTACGAGTACTGCTGGGCCAGGCCGAACTCCGACGCCATGCCTGAACCGGTACCGCCACCGGCACTGAAGATGTAGAAATACAACCGCGACTGGTTGGCCTTGATGCCGCAGGAGTCGATCAGGTACGAGTGGATCAGCTTCCAGTCGGCGCTGGAGAAGCGCTGGGTGTCCTTGTTGAGGATGATCTTGGCCAGGTACTGGCCGAGGATCGGCGCGTTGCCGGCACCGCCAGCGTGCACTTCGGACAGGTCCATGATCTTCATCTTGCTGTAGTCGCGCAGGAACTCGCCGCGCTCGCCCTTGCGCGAGAAGCGGATACGCCCGGCGATGTCCTTGTCCAGGTCGCCGAGCATCACCAGTGGTTCGACCAGGAACACCGGCTTGACGCCCTTGTTCTGCACCAGGCGCAGGTTCTGGCGGATCCAGCGTGCCGGGCTGTAGCCCGACTCACCCTTGAGGCGGTCCTCGTTGTTGAACTCGTTGAGGAAGAAGGTACGGGCGTTGTAGACCAGTTCGGCCACGTCCAGGGCGATGTTCGAGCCGCAACGGCCCAGGCCGATCAGGCAGACCGACGGGAACTGCTGCTCCAGGCGCAGTGGGTCGTCGACTTCGATGTGCTGGTTACTGGGGAACACCAGGTCACGCAGGCCGTCGAGGTTGTCGAGGATGCGCTGGATGTCCTGCTCGGTGAAGTACAGGTACTGCTGTGTCGGTGGGGTGCGTGTCGGCAGTGTGTCACGAACACCACTGGGGTTGGAGAGAGTCGAAGACTCGGGGACCGCATTGGCAGAAGTGTTCGTAGAGGTCATAGTGCGCCATTTGCCTGGTGTCAGTGATTATCAGTGGGTTATGCCATATGGCCATCACGCGAAACGCCGCGACTCTATCAGTGCGCCATTTGCGGGTGCGATAGGGGTTTCCCTTACTTGTTTTAGGTATTTTTTTGTCGAGCTGGCATTGCATCGCCCGTTTGTCACGCTTCTTTAATCGTCTGCCTGGAGTCGTTCATGAGTACTGCACTGCCTTCGCTGGGATTTGCCGGGATTGGCCTGATGGGCCTGCCGATGTGCCGGCGCCTGTTGGCCGCGGGTTATCCGCTGACGGTGTGGAACCGCAGCCCGGACAAATGTGCCGCGTTGGTCGCAGCAGGCGCCCGCCTGGCGGCCAGCCCGGCCGAGCTGTGCCGTGACAGCGACATGGTGCTGCTGTGCCTGGCCGACACGGCGGTGGTGCGCGAGGTGGTGTTTGGCGAGCAAGGCATCGCCGAGGGCGGGCGCAGCGGGCAATTGCTGGTGGACTTCTCCAGCCTCGAACCGACCGCTACCCGGGAAATGGCTGCCGAGCTGGCTGCGCTGTGTGGCATGGCCTGGCTGGATGCGCCGGTTTCCGGCGGCACGCCAGGGGCCGAGGCGGGCACCTTGGCGATCATGGTGGGTGGCGAGGCCACTGACCTGCAGCGTGCGCGCCCGGTTCTGCAGGTACTTGGCCAGCGGGTGACGCACATGGGCGGTGTGGGGGCAGGCCAGGTGACCAAGGCCTGCAACCAGATGATCGTGGCCTGCAATGCCCTGGTGATTGCCGAGGTGGTGGCATTGGCCGAACAGTCAGGCGTCGACGCCGCCTTGATCGCCGAGGCCCTTGCCGGTGGCTTTGCCGACTCGAAGCCGCTGCAGATCCTGGCGCCGCAGATGGCCGAAAGCCGTTTCGAACCGATCAAGTGGCACGTACGCACGTTGCTCAAGGACCTCGACGGTGCCGTCAAGCTTTCCCGCGAGCAGGGCGCGGCAACGCCGCTCAGTGGCCTTGCCGCGCAGTTGATGCGCCTGCACGGTAGCCAGGGGTATCTGCAAAAAGATCCGGCGACCCTGGTAGAGCTGTATCGCAACAAGGGCTGAGCAACGCTTCCTGACGATCGAGCTGGTCGAGGACCGGTCGCAGCCCCGACATCGGTACCGGGCGGCTGAGCAGGTAGCCTTGCAGGTAGTCACAGCCATTGCTGGCAAGGAACTCGTACTGCTCGACGGTTTCGACGCCCTCGCAGACTACCTGAAGGTGCAGGGTATGGGCCATGGCGATGATGGCCTGGATGATCTGGCGATCTTTGAGGCTACCGGGCACATCCTGCAGGAACGTGCGGTCGATCTTCAGCACGTCCAGGGGCAGACGCTTGAGGTAGGCCAGCGATGAATAACCCGTGCCGAAATCGTCGATCGACAGGTTCACGCCCTGGCCACGAATGCGCTTGAGCAGGTTGACGGTGTGCTGGATATCGCCCATCAGGGCGTTCTCGGTGACCTCCAGTTCCAGATGGCGGGGCGCCAGGCCGGCCTGGAACAGTGCAACTTCCACTTCGTTGGGCAAGGCTTCGTGGCCCAGGGTCACCGCCGAGCAATTGACCGTGACCCTGAGGCTGGCAAAGCCGTTGCGGTGCAACTGGGCCAGGTCCTGACAGGCATGGCGCAGTACCCAAAGGTCGAGGTCGACGATCAGGCCATTGGCTTCGGCAATACCGATGAAGCGATCCGGCCCCATCAGCCCGTGCTGCGGGTGCTGCCAGCGCACCAGCGCTTCGAGCTTGGACACCTGGCCGGTGCGCAGGTCGAATATCGGCTGGTAGTGTACGCACAGTCCGCGTTCTTCCAGCAGGGCGATACGCAGTTCCTCTTCCAGCTGCAGCTCCAGGCTGGCACGGCTTTTCAGGCTGCTGTTGAAGAAGTGCAGGCTGTTGCGTCCGCTGCCTTTGGACTGATAAAGGGCCAGGTCGGCATGCTTGAGCAGTTCTTCAGAGGTGATACCGTCATCAGGGAAAATACTGATGCCGATGCTTGTGGTCATCACCATGCGCCTGCCCGCCAGATCGATCGGCTCCTTCATCCGCTGCATGATGCGCTGGGCCAGGTGGCGTGCCTCTTCAGGGTTGTTGAGGCTGGTAACCACGCAGAACTCGTCGCCACCGAAGCGCGCCACCAGGTCATGGCTGCGAGTGGCGGCCTTGATATGGTTGGCAATCACCTTGAGCAGTTGATCGCCGGCGTCGTGCCCCAGGCTGTCGTTGATCCGCTTGAAATGGTCGATATCGAGGAACATCACGGCCAGGCGGCTATCGCTGGCGTCCTGTTCCGCCAGGCGTTCGGCGAACAGCTGGTTGAAACCACGGCGGTTGACCAGGTTGGTCAGTGCGTCGTAGTGGGCGGCCTGTTGCAGTGACTCGCGGGCCTGGTCCAGCTGGCTGAGCAGCACGCCGTAGCGACGCAGGTCGTCTTCCTTGCTCTGCAGCTTCTTGTCGGCCAGGGCGGCGCTGATGCTGCTGCCGCTGATCAGCAAGGTGATGAAGGCGATGGTCAGCCCCAGCTGCAGGCTGTTGTCGGTGGATGGCAGGCTCAGGGCGGTGGAGGCCGGGATGACCAGGGTCATCCCGGCCATGGCGGTGAAGTGGGTGGCGACGATGCCGCCGGCCATCAGCAGGCTGGCGCCATACTTCATGGTCTGGTGCAGGTTGCCGCTGCCATTGCGAAAGTAACGGGCCAGCAGCAAGGCAGCAAGGCTGGTGAGCAGGGCGATGGCGGCGCTGCCCAGCAGCAGGGCGGTCTGGTAGTACTGCTGGGCACCGGTCTGCAGCGCGGCCATGCCGACGAAATGCATGAGGATGATGCCCAGGCCGATGAGCAGGGCGCTCTGCAGGTAATGGCGCAGACGCATTTCACTGCGGTCGAGGCTGGTCATCGCCATCCACGCCACCACCAGTGCGATCAGCAGCGAAAGGCCGGTCAGCGACGCGTCGTAGTGCATTTCCACCGGAGCCTGGAAGGCCAGCATGCTGATGAAGTGCATGGCCCAGATGCCACCTGCCAGGCAGCAGGCACCGAGCATGCGCCATTGCCGCTGGGCGGCGGGGTGTTCGCTGTGGGATTGGCGCTCGGCCATGTCGAGGGTGGCGAAGCAGGCCGCGCTGGCCACCGCAAAGGCGATCAGGATCAATAGCGGCTCATGGCGGCAGTCGATGACGATGCGCCCGGATACCGGCAGTTCGGTGAACAGTTGCAGACCCAGCCAGTCCATTGCTTGCCCTTTGCTCGAGTTTTCACTCGTCTCCGTTCAAGCCCTGTGGAGACTGTTCTGGGGCAGTATAGAAACAGGTGGTTAAACCTTCCTGACTAGTGGCACTTTGGCTTCAATGATTTGGCTCTGAAGTCGATAGCCAGTCGGCATAACGAACTGGGGCCGCTTCGTGCTCCTTTCGCGACACAAGGCCGCTCCTACAGGTGATTGCAGTTTCCTGTAGGAGCGGCCTTGTGTCGCGAAAGGGGCGCAAAGCGGCCCCAGCTATATGACAGGTCGATCAGCCCGCGACCAAGACGCGAATGGCCTCCAGGCGCAACGCGGCCTTGTCCAGCATCGCCAGGCCCTGTTCACGCTGCTTGCGCAGCGCATCGATCTCGCTGTCACGCACGCTTGGGTTGACGGCCTGCAGTGCGGTCAGGCGTGCCAGCTCTTCATCGGCCTCGGCGACCAGGCGGCGCTGGGCTTCGGCCACGCGCTCGACGTGGACCGGCATGACCTTGGCTTCACCACCGCTGATGCGCTTGGCCAGCACGTCACGCTGGGCCTGGACGAACTTGTTGGCGCTGGCCCGCGGCACGCTTTCGAGCTGGTCGTTGAGGGTTTCGAACGCCACCCGCGACGCCAGGTCGTTGCCGTTGGCATCGAGCAGGCAGCGCAGCGCCGCTGGCGGCAGGTAGCGGCCCAGCTGCAGGCTGCGGGGTGCCACCACCTCGCTGACGAACAGCAGCTCGAGCAGCACGGTACCCGGCTTGAGCGCCTTGTTCTTGATCAGCGCGACCGCGGTGTTGCCCATCGAGCCAGACAGCACCAGGTCCATGCCGCCCTGCACCATCGGGTGTTCCCAGGTGAGGAACTGCATGTCTTCACGCGACAGGGCCTGGGCACGGTCGTAAGTGATGGTCACGCCTTCGTCGTCGCCCAGCGGGAAGCTGGCGTCGAGCATCTTCTCGCTCGGCTTGAGGATCAGGGCGTTTTCCGAGTGGTCTTCGCTGTCGATGCCGAAGGCGTCGAACAGGGTTTCCATGTAGATCGGCAGGGCGAACTGGTCGTCTTGCTCGAGGATCGCCTCGACCAGCGCCTGGCCTTCACCGGCGCCACCGGAGTTGAGCTCCAGCAGGCGGTCACGGCCGCTGTGCAGTTCTGCCTCCAGGCGCTCGCGCTCGCCGCGGGCCTCGCTGACCAGCGCGCTCCAGGCCTTGGCATCGCCGCCTTCGAGCATCGGCAGCAGGCGCGGGCCGAACTGGTGCTGAAGGGCGTTGCCGGTCGGGCAGGTATTGAGGAAGGCGTTCAGGCCATCGTGGTACCACTGGAACAGGCGTTCCTGCGGGCTGTCCTGCAGATACGGAATGTGCAGTTCGATGGTGTGCTTCTGGCCGATCCGGTCGAGGCGGCCGATGCGCTGTTCGAGCAGGTCCGGGTGGGCCGGCAGGTCGAACATCACCAGGTGATGGGCGAACTGGAAGTTGCGGCCCTCACTGCCGATTTCGGAGCAGATCAGCACCTGGGCGCCGAATTCCTCGTCGGCGAAGTAGGCCGCGGCGCGGTCGCGCTCAAGGATGCTCATGCCCTCGTGGAACACCGTGGCCGGGATGCCGGAGCGCACGCGCAGGGCGTCTTCCAGGTCCATGGCGGTTTCGGCGTGGGCGCAGATCACCAGGACCTTGGTGCGCTTGAGCATCTTCAGCGTGTCGATCAGCCAGTCGACCCGTGGGTCGAAGCGCCACCAGCGTTCGTCATCGCTGACCTCACCCTGGGCCTGGAAGGCCACTTCCGGGTACAGCTCGGCGTGTTCGCCGGCTGGCAGGTCTTGGTAAGGCGCGGGGTTGGCCAGCGGATACGGATGCAGCTGGCGCTCGGGGAAGCCCTGGACGGCCGCACGGGTGTTGCGGAACAGCACGCGGCCGGTGCCGTGGCGGTCGAGCAGTTCGCGGATCAGGCGGGCACTGGCCTGGGTATCGCCATCGTTGACTGCGGCCAGCAGGGCTTCGCCCTCGGCACCGAGGAAGCCCTGGATGGTGGCATGGGCCTTGGGTGACAGGCGGCCTTCTTCAAGCAGCTCCTGCACGGCTTCGGCCACCGGGCGGTAGTTTTCGCTCTCGGCGCGGAACGCCGCGAGGTCATGGAAGCGGTTGGGGTCGAGCAGGCGCAGACGGGCGAAGTGGCTGTCCTGGCCAAGCTGTTCGGGGGTGGCGGTCAGCAGCAGCACGCCCGGGATCACCTGGGCCAGTTGTTCGACCAGGCCATACTCGGCGCTGACCTGTTCTTCGTGCCACACCAGGTGGTGCGCCTCGTCGACCACCATCAGGTCCCAGCCAGCGGCGAACAGCGCGTCCTGGGCCTTTTCGTCATCGACCAGCCATTCCAGGGCGACCAGCGCCAGCTGGGCATCCTCGAACGGGTTGCTGGCGTCGCTTTCGATGAAGCGCTCGGCGTCGAACAGGGCGACTTGCAGGTTGAAGCGCCGGCGCATTTCCACCAGCCACTGGTGCTGGAGGTTCTCCGGCACCAGGATCAGCACGCGGCTGGCGCGGCCGGACAACAGCTGGCGGTGAATCACCAGGCCGGCCTCGATGGTCTTGCCCAGGCCGACTTCGTCGGCCAGCAATACGCGCGGGGCGCTGCGGTCGGCGACTTCGCGGGCGATGTGCAACTGGTGGGCGATCGGTTGCGCGCGGCAACCGCCCAGGCCCCATAGCGACGACTGCATCTGCTTGCTGGTGTGGTGCAGGGTGTTGTAACGCAGGCTGAACCACGACAGCGGGTCGATCTGCCCGGCGAACAGGCGGTCGCTGGCCAGGCGGAACTGGATGAAGTTCGACAGCTGGGTTTCTGGCAGGGTGCGCGCCTGGTTCTGGCCATCCAGGCCGTGGTAGACCATCAGCCCGTCGATGTCTTCGACCTCGCGTACGGTCAGCTTCCAGCCTTCGAAGTGGGTGATCTGGTCACCCGGCGAGAAACGCACGCGGGTCAGCGGCGCATTGCGCAGGGAATACTGGCGGGTGTCGCCAGTGGCCGGGTAGAGCACGGTCAACAGGCGGCCATCCTGCGCCAGGATAGTCCCCAGGCCAAGCTCCGCTTCACTGTCGCTGATCCAGCGTTGCCCCGGTTGATACTGCTGCGCCATACTGCCTGAACTCCCGCGATGAAAAAGCCGGCTATGTTAACGGATAGGCCGGGCGGACCATAGACCAGAAGTCCATGAGTCTAGCTGTTTCATCGCAGAACACCGTCTTGCTGACGAGGGCTACGCACCGATATGCCGCTCAAGCACCGCTGGTTGCACACCTCCCTGGCCCTGGGCAGCTTGCTGCTGCTGGCTGCCTGTGAACAGAAAAATTTTGAAACCTTGCCTGCGATCCCGGTCGAGCAGCTCGAAGTGCTGGGCGTGCAGACGCCGATCAAGAGCGTGCACTTCCGCGACCGCGACGGCGAGGGGCTGCTGGTGCTCAGCCGCAGCGATGGCCAGGCGGTCGATGCCGAGTCCGAGCAGGAAGTCGACAAGGTGGTGCTCAAGGCCACCCTGTACGGGCGCACCGCCGAGAGCGAGGCATTCAAGCCGCGCTGGCAGATCGAACAGGAAACCACCTGCCCGGGGCTGGACCTGGATGTCGATTTCTATACCGATGTCAGCGACGTCAGTGACCTGAACAAGGACGGTGTCGCCGAAGTGACCGTGGCCAGCCATGCCTTCTGTGGTGGCGGCATCGACCCCCATGACATCGCCATCGAAATGCGCGAAGGGCAAAGCGCCTACACCATCACTGGCCAGTCGCTGATCACCCCGGCAGGTGAAGAACCGGTTGGCGGCGAACGCGAAGACAGCGCTTCGTTGAAGAACGCGCCACAGGTGCTGCGTGAGCACATGGACTCGGTCTGGCAGCAGGTCTACAAGCGGCCTTGGAGCGAAGCCAGCCCGCCGGTCGACGACGACCCTGAAGACGATACCCAGTGACAGCTGTCCATGCATGAGGCGGCCGTGACCGGCCGCACATTCCTGCCCTTCACGCTCAAGCTGGCTAATGGACGGCCGATACAGTGGGCACAGGAGAACTTCCATGTTGCCGCCGATCATCCCGCTCAGTGCCGCCCCCGTGACCTCACAACAGGACCCGGTCAGGCAGACCCCCGACATCAAGCCGGTGGTGCCCGTGCAGCCTTCGTCCAACGAAAGCGCCATCGACCTCAAGCAGCAGCGCGACCCGCAGGAGCAGGCCTTGCTGCTGCGTGAAGAGCAGCGCCGGCAGCAGCAACGGCGCAACAACAAGGGCGATGAGGAGCGATACAGCGCGGTGCCTGGCGATGAAGTCAACGCCGACAATACCGTGCCGGTGGCGCCGCTGATGGGCGAGCACCCGCGTCAGGGCCTGCTGGTCGATATCGAAGTCTGACGCGGGGCTGGTCACGGCCGGCGCCTGGCTTCATGATGCAAGTCTCTGTAGATCGTCGAGCCCACCCATGAGCCAAGACAACCTCATCGACTTCGATGCCGAGCGCGCCAAGCGCATCCATGACCTCAAGGAAAAACGCCTGAACGAAGTGCGCCAGGCGTTCGAGCAGGCCATGCCGCTTGCCACCGCGAAGAAAAAGAAGCCCAAGGGCAAGCCCAAGAAGCGCTGAAACTTGACGCAGGTCAACCCTGCACCCGCCTCGCGTGCCCGGTCCCGGGCAGTATTGACCCTGATCAATTTTCCCCGCCCCCGTATTCGTTACCTTGCATCCATCGGACAACGGCAAACGAATCGGGAGGCCAGCATGTTCTTCGACAATGTGGTTATCGCGGGCGTGGTAACGGTCGGGTTGATGGTTGCATTCTTTGCCGGTCTGGGCATTTTCATCTGGAAGGACTCGCACAAGCGCAAGCAGCGCTGACCTTTCGGATCCACGAGCACGCAAGGCATTTAGGGCGACTTCGGTCGCCTATTTTTTTGTCTGCATTTTTTGTCGATAAAGATGATTAGCTAGCTAATTAATCGTCTCGACAGTATCCTTCGCTCCGTTGTCTATCGTTCATGTAACCATCCCCCGCAAGGTCCGATTCGTGCCCATCACCCTCCAGGCCCTGTTCGCGCCCAGCAGCCTCGCCATCAAGTTCGCCATCAAGACCCTGCTTGGGGCTGGCCTGGCGCTGTGGCTGGCCATGCGTTGGGGGCTGGAGCAACCGTCCTGGGCGTTGATGACCGCATTCATCGTCGCCCAGCCGTTGTCGGGAATGGTGGTGCAGAAGGGCCTGGCGCGTCTGGCCGGGACCTTGGTCGGCACGGTCATGTCGGTGGTGTTCATCGGACTGTTCGCCCAGACCCCATGGCTGTTCCTGATCACCCTGGCGCTGTGGCTGGCCCTGTGCACGGCGGCGTCCACGCAGTTGCGCAGTGCCTGGGCCTATTCGTTCGTACTGGCCGGCTACACCGCAGCCATCATTGCCTTGCCCGCCATCAATCATCCCTTGCAGGTGTTCGACCAGGCGGTGGCGCGTTGTACCGAAATCTGCCTGGGGATCTTCTGCGCCACCGCCAGCAGTGCCCTGATCTGGCCGATGCGGGTCGAGCAGCAGCTCGCCGGGCAGGCCCGTCAGGCCTGGCAGAACGGCTTGCAGGCGGCAAGCGCCATGCTTGGCGGCGAAGACGAAGCGCGCAAAGGGTTGCTCGACAGCCTCGGCCGCATTGTTGCCATCGATACCCAGCGCGAGCATGCCTGGTTCGAGGGCCCGCGCGGGCGGCTGCGGGCCAAGGCCATTCGCGGGCTGAGCCAGAAGCTTATGGTGCTGCTGCGTATCTCACGCTCGGTTCGCCGGCAGTGGCGGCAACTGGACGCGCATGAAGCCGGGCGCCTCGGTCCTTGGCTTGAGGATGTGCGGGCCCGACTGGTCAACCCCGATCAGCCGAGCCTGCTGGTGTTGCGCCAGCGCATCTGGGACGCCGCGCATGACGAGCAGATCAGCTCTGCCGAGCACTTCTGCCTGGCGCGCATGGCCTTGCTGCTGGACTTCACCATGGCCGCCACCCAGGCCCTGGACGATGTCGAGGCGGGCAGGGCGCCGAAGGATGTCGCCCAGGGCCTGGCGGTGCACCGCGACTGGTCGCTGGCCTTGTTGTTCGGTTCACGCAGTGCCTTGGCCTTCCTGGTGATGAGCAGCTTCTGGCTGGCCACTGCCTGGCCGTCGGCGCCTGGCGGCCTGGTGTTGACCTGCGTGGTCTGCAGCCTGTTCGCCAGCCGCGAGAACGGTGCGCAGATCGGCCTGAGTTTCTTGCGCGGGATCTTCCTGGCGATCCCGGCGGCCTTCCTGGTCGGGCAGATCATCCTGCCGCAGTGGAGCAGCTTTGCCATGCTTTGCCTGGGCATGGGCGTGCCGCTGTTCTTCGGCGCGCTGGGCATGGCCCATCCGCGTACCGGCGCCACGGCGACCTCTTATTGCCTGCACTTCATCGTGCTGGTCTCACCGCTCAATGCCATGACGTTCGGTGTGGCGACCCTGCTCAACAGTGCCCTGGCCATGTTGGTGGGCGTGGGCGCTGCCGTGTTGGCGTTTCGCCTGCTGGTGTTCCGCCACCCGGCCTGGCTTGGCCGGCGCCTGCGCGCCGCGACCCAGAGCGACCTGGTACGCCTGACCCGGCGCGATCTGCGCGGTGCCGACAGCTGGTTTGGCGGGCGCATGGCCGACCGCCTGATGCAGTTGGCCCGGCATGCCAGCGAATTGCCGGCCACCGAGCGCAAGCGCTGGGATGACGGCCTGCATGGGCTGGATATCGGTGACGAGCTGGTGCACCTGCGCATGTGCCTGGCGGTGGCCCAGGTGCCTTTGGCTGGCGCCGAGCGCGAGTACTTGCAGCAGGTCGAGGCGGTGCTGGCCAAAGGCCCGGCTGCTGGTCGCGGGCAGCGCCTGGATGCGGCCAGCGAGCAGTTCATCGCCGCCTTGCAGCGGGCACCGGCCAGCGACCCGTTGCGCCTCGCCCAGGGCGCGGTACTGCAGTTGCAGAAAAGCTGGGGCAAGTGGTGCCGTTCACAGGAGGATGCCCATGGGCTTGCGTGAGTGGGAGCTGGGCGGTGTGCTGCTCAGCCCGTTCCTGATTTATGTGCTGATGGCGCTGGCGCTGACCGGCGTGCTGCGCCTGCTGGTGCAGGCCACGCCGCTGGGGCGCTGGATCTGGCATGAGGCGCTGTTCGACACGGCGTTGTTCGTTTGTGTGCTGTTCCTGGTAGTCCGCCTGCTGGGGCCTTTGTAAGGAGTGATTCAATGCGTGCTGTCGTCCGTACCCTGGTGACCTTGTGCGTGGTCGCCATTGCCGTTCTGGCCGGCTTCAAGCTCTGGCAGTACTACATGCTCACGCCGTGGACGCGTGATGCCCGGGTACGTGCCGATGTGGTGGTGATCGCCCCGGACGTGTCTGGCTGGGTGCGTGAACTCAAGGTGCAGGACAACCAGCAAGTCAAGGCTGGCGACCTGCTGATGAGCATCGATCGCGAGCGCTTCCAGGCCGCGTTCGACCAGGCCAGTGCAGTGGCTGAAACCCGCGCCCAGCAGCTGCACCTGCGCGAGCGTGAGGCGGCGCGGCGCACGGCCTTGGGCCCGGAGGCGATCAGTGCCGAGCTGCGCGAGAATGCCCAGATCAACGCCGCCGTCGCCCGCGGCGAACTGCACGAGGCCGAAGCCCAGTTGCAAGTGGCGAAGATCAACCTGGCGCGTAGCGAAGTACGGGCGCCGCGCAGCGGGCATATCACCAACTTGCGTCTGGCCCAGGGCAACTATGTGAATACCGGTCAATCGGTGATGGCCCTGGTGGATGATTCGACGTTCTACATCCAGGCCTACTTCGAGGAGACCAAGCTGCCGCGCATTCGGGTTGGCGATCAGGTGAAGGTCTGGCTCATGGGCGCGGGCGATGCGATGCAGGGCCATGTGGAAAGCATCAGCCGCGGTATCACCGACAGCAACAGCAACCCGGACAGCCAGCTGCTGCCAGTGGTGGAGCCGACCTTCAACTGGGTGCGGCTTGCGCAGCGGATACCGGTGCGGATCAGGCTGGACCAGATTCCCGAAGGGGTGCACCTGAGTGCGGGGATGACCGCCAGCGTGCAGGTGCATGAGGATCAGATAGAACAGTGATGGCCAGGGGGGCCGCAAAGCGGCCCCAAAATCTCTGCCTTAAAGGAACATCCCGCCAGACACCTCCAGCCGCTGCCCGGTGATCCAGCCATTGCCCTCTTCGAGCAACAGCGCGATCGCCGCGCCGATATCATCGGGTAACCCGACCCGTCCCAGCGCCGTATTACCGGCAATGAAGTCATTGACCTGCTGGTTGTCGCGCACCACACCGCCACCAAAGTCAGTCTCGATGGCCCCCGGTGCGAGAATGTTGACGCGGATGCCACGTGCCCCCAGCTCCTTGGCCTGATACCGGGTCAAGACCTCCATCGCCCCCTTCATGGCCGCATAGGCGGCATACCCGGGCAGCGCAAAACGCGCCAGCCCGGACGAGATGTTGACGATGCGCCCGCCATCGACCAGCAACGGCAGCAGCCGCTGGGTGAGGAAGAACGGCCCCTTGAGCTGAATGTTCAGCAACTGGTCGAACTGCGCCTCAGTGGTTTCACTGAACGGCACATTCAGGCCGATACCGGCATTGTTCACCAGGAAATCGAAGCGCTCACGGCCGAAGTGTCGTTGCAAGGTCGTGCCCAGACGTTCGGCAAAGTCGGCGAAGCTGCTGCTGTCGCCTACATCCAGCTGCAGCATGGCAGCCTTGGCGCCAGCTGCTTCGAGGGCCTTGGCCACCTGATGGGCCTCGTCGGCCTTGCTGTGGTAGGTGCCGATGATGTCGATACCGCGTGCAGCCAGGTGTTCGGCGGTATTGCGGCCCAGGCCGCGGCTGGCGCCAGTGATCAGAGCGATCTTGCGGGTCATGTGGTATCCCTCGTGGGTGGTGGATGAAGGACAGGTTATTGATCGTGCCGAGGCTGTTAAATCCAGCAGAATCGGAAATACTGTTCGTCTGCTTCGAACAGTAGGGGGAGGCATGAACAAGCTGGAACTGCTGCGCACGTTCGTTCGCGTCAGCGAACTGAGCAGTTTCACACTGGCGGCAGACAGCCTGGGCCTGCCGCGCTCGACGGTATCGGAGCAGGTGAGGGCGCTGGAGCAATTGCTTGGCACGCGACTGTTCAACCGCACCACGCGGCGCGTCCAGGCGACCCAGGACGGCGCTCTGCTGTATGAGCGCAGCAAGGACCTGTTGTCGGGCATGGACGAAATCGAGAGCCTGTTCCGCGCAAACGATGCCGAGCTGGCCGGCTGCCTGCGGGTCGATATGCCGACCATGATGGCCCGCCGTGTGATCATTCCGGCCTTGCCGCAGTTCTTGTCGCGGTTTCCCAGGCTGGAGGTGGAGATCAGTTGCACTGATCGACAGGTTGACCTTTTGCGTGAAGGCTTCGACTGCGTCATGCGCATCGGTGCACTGAGTGACCTGGATGTCGTGGCGCGGCCTGTCGGCCAGTTGAGCATGCGCAATTGCGCCAGCCCCGCCTACCTTGCCCGTTGCGGCGTGCCACAGAGCCTGGAGGATCTGGCGGGGCACCGCCTGGTCCACTATGTGCGCAACCTGGGGGCGCGCAGTGCGGGCTTTGAATACGTGCAGGCCGGCCGAGTGTGCTTTGAGCCCATGGCCGGTGTGGTCACGGTCAACAACGCCGAAGCCTACTCGGCGGCATGCCTGGCGGGCCTCGGCTTGATCCAGGTGCCGGCTGTCGGCGTGGCGCATCACCTGGCAAGCGGCGAGCTGGTGGCGGTGATGCACGGCTGGCAGGCACAGGCCATGCCGGTGTCCTTGCTGTATGCCCGGCAACGGCATGTACCACGCCGGGTCCAGGCCTTCATGAGCTGGCTGGGCGGGCTACTGGCGTCGCAGGTCGACCCGATGCCAGACGGCGAAAACCTTGGCACAACGATGAGTACATGAGCTAGGCTGCCCACTGCGCGTCGCTCAACAGAGGCGACCGCTGCCTGCCTGGCGTGCGTCACTTTCGTTCATTTGCGAGGTTACGTCATGGCCATCACTTCCCAGGATATCTGCAGCGCTGCCGACCAGCTCAATGGCTTTGTCGGCTTTCATGGCAAGCGCGGCATCCATATCGTGCGGTTTTCCGAGGACGCGTTCGGCATGGACGTGGCGGATGACAGCATCACCCCCTGCAACGAATTCGTCTGGCGGCCGCAACAGGGCGCGCGCATGGCACTGTGCCGGGAGCGTCTGGCGCTGTTGCTGGAGCAGCATGTGGATGAGCGGCTGAACATTGGCGAACCGTTACGCATCTACCTGCGGCGCAGTGATCTGCCGGAAATCGTGGCCGAGCGCTCGATGCGCTGAGCAGGTTCAAGTGGCATCGGCAGAGCAACCCGGCTTTTGTTGCAACAATTGCTCGAAGCCGGCCCTGTCCAGCGGCCGGCTCAGGTAATAGCCCTGCACTTCATGACAATTGTCCCTGGCCAGGGTTTGCAGCTGTTGTTCGGTTTCCACGCCCTCGGCGGTCACGGTAAGCCCCATGGCCTCACCCAGGTTGATGATGGCTTGCACGACGGCCCGGTCGTTGCCGGTGGCGTTGGCAAGGCCGGCGATGAAGCGCTTGTCGATCTTGATGCTGTCGAACGGATAGGTCCGCAGATAACCCAGCGACGAGTAGCCTGTGCCGAAGTCATCCATGTTCAGCCGCACGCCCAGTTCCTTCAGCGCAAGCATGGTGGCCAGCGCGCCTTCGATATCGTTGAGCATCACGTTCTCGGTAATCTCCAGCTCCAGCCGCTGGGCGGGGAAGCGCGTATCCAGAAGGATCTCGCGAATGTCGGCAACCACGTCGCTGCGCATGAACTGCGCCGGAGACAGGTTTACTGACACCAGCAGCTGGTCCGGCCAGTCGAGCGCACTGCGGCACGCTTCGCGCAATACCCAGCGTCCCAGGGTGACGATCAGCTCGCTTTGCTCGGCCAGCGGGATGAAGGTGTCCGGGGCAAGCAGGCCTTCTTGCGGATGTTGCCAGCGCAGCAGGGCTTCGACCGAAACGATTCGCAGGTCGCCCAGGCGGTAGCGTGGTTGGTAATGGAGGACGAATTCGTTGTTGTTCAGGGCCCTGCGCAGGTCATTTTCCAGCTGGCGGCGATACTGGATCTGCTGGTTCATCTCGGCGCTGAAGTAGCGCCAGGTGCCTTTGCCATCGGCCTTGGCCTGATACAGGGCGATGTCCGCGCAGCGAATCAGCTCGCCCGCATCGAAGCCTTGGGTGCGGGTCTGGGCGATGCCGACGCTGGCGCCGATGTGCAACTGATGGCTTTCGAAGGCGATGGGCTGTTGCAGCAATTCGATGAGCCGCCGGCACAGCTTGTCGATCTCGCTGCGGTTATCCATGCCGGTGAGCACCAGGACGAACTCGTCACCGCCCAGGCGCGCCACCAGGTCGACGTCGCGCGTGGTGTCACGCAGGCGCGCGGCGACCTCTTGCAGGACCGCATCACCTGCCGCGTGGCCAAGGGAGTCGTTGATCGGCTTGAAGTTGTCGAGGTCGAGCAGCAGCAGGGTCAGCGGCGGCGAGTCGCTGCCGCGCAGCAACGCCTGTTCCAGATGCCGGGCCAGCTTGTTGCGGTTGGCCAGGCCGGTCAGCGGGTCGTGCAGCGACAGGTGCTGGATGCGCGCATGGGCCTCGACTTCGTCGGTGATATCGCTGGCCGTGCCGCGAAAGCCCGCGAGCTTGCCATCGAAGCGAATCGCCCGGGCTGAAATCCGGCAGTAGCGGCTCAGGCCATTGTGGTCGAGGTAGGCACAGCGCAAATTGGCTGATTGTTCCGAATCGGCCTCGGCCTGGGCGTCGAGCCACGGAGAAAGGGGGGTGGTTTCACAGCTGAGCAACTGGTTGAGCGGCTGGCCCAGCCAGGCTTCGACCGGGTCGCCGGTGACCTTGACGAATCGCTGTGACAGATAGGTCAGCCTTTGCCGGCGGTCGGTCTCCCAGATCCAGTCGGACGCAGCCTCGGCAACCGCGCGAAAACGCTGCTCACTGGCCTCCAGCGCCTGGTTGCTCTGCTGCAGACGCTCGAGGCTGAGGTCGATGGCACGAGAGCTGCGCAGTGCATGGCGAAACAGATAGAGCATTACCAAGGCCAGTATCAGCAGTGCGCAGATCAACGGCGGCAGCACGGCCCATAACAGTTGCCGCCCGGGCTGCGGGCTGGTCCAGCTCAGGTGGTAGCCGGTGTC
Organism: Pseudomonas sp. NPDC089422; assembly: GCF_044749405.1. Classification (NCBI taxonomy): domain Bacteria; kingdom Pseudomonadati; phylum Pseudomonadota; class Gammaproteobacteria; order Pseudomonadales; family Pseudomonadaceae; genus Pseudomonas; species Pseudomonas sp. NPDC089422. Next base: position 4,342 of record NZ_JBIVHW010000004.1, on the reverse strand, counting down.
GCCCAGGGCGATGTGTTGCTGGGGGCGACCGTGCTCACCGTCCTTTTCGATGTGCATGTGCGCAAGGCCGGCACCCGCGCCCAGGCGCTCGAGCTTGGCTTGGGTGAGCTGGTCGACGAACAGCATGACCGGTGCGTGGCTCACCTCCTGCGCGGAAACATCCCGGTCCGGGCGCACGGCGGCAGCGCTGAGCACTGCTGGCCAGTTGTTGAACATGACGAAGCGGGTAATCTGCTCGCGGGCACTGGCGGCCCCGCGCGCCGCATCGATGACTGCGGCCAGGGGGGCATCGATGAAACTGCCGGCATCCGCCTGGGTTGGCGCCCCCTTGAAAAGCGCATAGGTGGTGCGTTGGTCCTCCACCACGAATACCCCTTCGTAGCCGCTGGCGCTGTACAGCGACTCACCTACGTTCTTTTCTTCATAGGCCCACTGCCAGTCGACCTTGCCAGCCAGGTGTTCGAAGGCGGCGTCCCACACCGCGTAGCTCGATAGAAACTGCCTGGAGGCCAGCAACCGCTGTTCCAGCGCCTGGGTGGCATGGAACGCACTGCGTTGCTGCTCTTGTTCGTCGAGCGTGGCGGCGATATTGAACAAGGCGCCTAGCGTGACCAGGCAGGCGAGGCCGAAAACTGCGCAGAAGCCGCCAATCAGATGACGGACTTGGAGACGGGGGAGGGGGCTGGCGGTCCTGGCCATGCGCGAGCAACTCCTTGTTGACTGCTGTCCCCTGCCGGGCAATCAGCAAGGAGGTTCAGTCAGGATAGGCCAGCCTGAGCACGGTGGCCTTGCCTTGGGCGAAATTGACCTGGTCACGCCCGCGGCGCTTGGCGCAGTACAGCGCCTTGTCGGCCTGTTCCAGCCACTGTTCGGTAGACTGCAGCTCGGCGTGGAAAGCTGCCAGGCCGATGCTCAGGCTGATGCGCAGGTGCGGTAGCTGCGGGTTGCGGTAGCTGGCGACTTGTTCACGCAGGCGCTCCATGGCCTGGCAGGCCTGAGCCTCGCTGGTGGCGGGCAGGATCACGCAGAACTCATCGCCGCCATAGCGCCCGGCCTGGTCGGATTCGCGCAGGATGCGCTTGAGCTCATCGCTCATCAGGCGCAGCACGCAATCGCCGACCACATGGCCGAAGGTGTCGTTGATGGTCTTGAAGTGATCGATGTCGATCAGCGCGATCACGGCGGCTGACTGTTGTTGCCGGCAGGCCTGGAACCTGAGCAGCAGCAGGTCCTTCCAGGCGCCGTGGTTGAGCAGGCCGGTCAGACTGTCGGTCAGGCTCAGCGCACTGAGGCGGCGCTTGTGCTCGGCCAGTTTGATTGCCAGGCGGTAGCAGACCCAGCCCAGTGCCAACGGGTAAAGGGTCAGCATTGGCAGGCAAGCGTAGATCTGCAGTGGCGTGGTGTTCAACTGCAGCCCGGTGCCCAGCAGCATGCCAGCCAGCAACATGCCAGCCAGCTGAGCCATTACCCCGCGAACGATCAGGCGCTTGCCGCCTGCGGCCACGTTGTTCATGGTCATCATCGACAGCACGGTCACGGTCGGCAGCGGGTTGAAATGCATGGCTGCGCTCCAGAAACCGCCCAGCAGCGAGTCCAGCAGCATGTTGCGCTGTTCCGCCTGGTAAGGGGCTGCCGAACGCGATGCCCACTGGTAGGCGACATGTGGCCAGAGCAGGCCATTGAACAGCAGCAATACCCAGACCCAGGTTGGCGGCGCTAGCGGTGCCACGCCAGTGGCTACGCTGAAAAGGCCGATCCCCAGGCCGATGACACGCGGCAGGTAGATGCGCTTGACGAAAGAAAGTCCCTTGCCACTGCGATTGTCCTTCATGGTCGATGTTCTTCCGCTGGGGTTGCCGTTTATCGCATAACTCACGTGAATATTGTTGAACAGTGTTTCATCAGCGAAAAATGACCTTACAAGCCAATTCACGGTTGATGTGATCCCAGTGGGGTAACATGAAGCCTTTCCTCTTGCTTGGAGTGTTGCTGCTCATGGCTCCGATGGCTAATCCTGGCGACCGATCGGCGCCACAGCGGGATGGACGTTTTCACAACCAGGCCAGCCTGCCCCAGGATGGCGTGCTGAAAAAGCTGCGCATCGGCCTCAAGTACCTGTTCCTGCGCAAGCCGCCGGAAACCCGGCCAGCGGCCGCGATCAGCGTGCAGCCCATGACCCGCCAGCAGGTGCTCGATGCGCCGGACCACAGCCTCTGGCGCCTGGGCCATTCCACGGTATTGCTCAAGCTGCGCGGTCGCTACTTCATTACCGACCCGGTCTTCGCCGAACGCGCCTCGCCGGTGCAATGGGCCGGGCCACTGCGCTTTCATGCCCCGCCGCTGGGGCTGGATGAGTTGCCGCCGCTGACGGCGGTGATTCTGTCCCACGACCATTTCGACCACCTCGATGAGCAGGCAATACGCCGACTGGCCCCACGTGCCGAGCGCTTTCTGGCACCGCTCGGGGTGGGTGACCTGCTGATCGAGTGGGGGGTGCCTGCTGCAAAGGTCGTGCAACTGGACTGGTGGCAGGAGACCGAAGTCGAGGGTGTGCGTTTCGTCGCCACGCCCGCGCAGCACTTCTCCGGGCGAGGCCTGTTCGACAGCAACCGCACCTTGTGGGCCTCCTGGGTACTCATAGATGACCAGACCCGCGTGTTCTTCAGCGGTGATACCGGTTACTTCGCCGGTTTTGCTGAAATCGGCGAGCGCTTCGGGCCGTTCGACCTGACGTTGATCGAGACCGGTGCCTACAACGTGGCCTGGCCCAACGTGCACATGCAACCGGAACAGAGCCTGCAGGCACATCTGGATCTGCGCGGGCGCTGGCTGCTGCCGATCCACAACGGCACCTTTGACCTGTCCATCCATGGCTGGCAGGAGCCCTTCGAGCGCATCGTCGCCCTGGCAGCTGCAGCCCAACTGCGGCTGAGTACGCCGCAGATGGGCGAGCGGGTCAGTATCGACTCACCGCACGAGGGGCAGAACTGGTGGCAGCCGCACCCGGCGCGTCAGCGGGGCAGGGCGGTCGAACGGGCATTGGCGGCGCGCTGAGTTCAGTCACGGTCTTGCTGGTTTTCCTCATCCTTCAATAGTTGCGATGGCGGCTTGCCGCTGTCGCTGCGTACCTGGGCATGGCTGATCAGGGCGAAGATGAAGCTGCCACCGATGATGTTGCCAGCCAGGGTCGGCAAGGCGAACGCCAGCCAGAAGCTGCGCCAGGTTTCGTCGCCGGCCCATACCAGGTAGGAAACTTCCACCGACCCGACGACGATATGGGTGAAGTCACCTAGCGCCATCAGGTAGGTGATCATCAGGATGATCCAGATCTTGGCGTGTTCCATGGAGGGGATCATCCAGACCATGGTGGCGATCATCCAGCCCGATACGATGCCTTTGGCGAACATCTGACTGATGTCGTTCTTCATTACCTTGCGCCCGACTTCGAGGAAGGCCACGTCGGTCTTGCTGTCGAAGATCGGCAGTTCGAGCATTACCCAGGCCACCAGCAAGGTGCCCGCCAGGTTGCCGAGCAGCACCACGCCCCACAGCCTCAACAGGCGCCCGAGGTTGGCCAGGCTTGGTGTGGTCATGACGGGCAGCACGGCGGTGAGGGTGTTTTCGGTGAACAGTTGCTGGCGTGCCAGGATCACCGCAAGAAAGCCGGCGCTGTAGCCGATGCTGGCGATGACCTGGGCGCTGTCGCCTTCAGGCAACCGGGTATAGAACAGCCCCATGGCCATTAGTGACAGGCCCATGCTCAGGCCGGCGGCAAGGGCGGACCACCACAACGCCGCGATTGTGCGCTCCAGCTCCTGGTCGCCCTGGTAACGAATGATCTCGTGCAATACCGCTGCCCGCGGCGGCTGGTTGTGGCTGACTTCCTTCTCTTCGTCCGCCGACAGGCCTGGGGTCTTCTCGCTCTGCGCATCGCTCATGGCCGTTACGCTCCACGGGTTGTTTCTCTACAGAGCGGTGCTTCATGCATTTAGTTGCCAGGCGGCCGTAGATGAAGATCGAAAGTTTTTTCAGATCAAGGTGTTGACTCTGATTTCAAAGCGCGTATTATTCGCCTCCTCGCAGCGTTGAACGCAACGAGGCAAGCGGTAAGTTGTTGAAGTTGAACGCTTTTGAAAGAAAGCAGCTTCGAAAAAACTTCAAAATAACGCTTGACACGAAATGAGGAAAGCGTAGAATGCGCGCCTCGGTTGAGACGAAAGGCTCTTAACCAAACGCTCTTTAACAAGTCGAATCAAGCAATTCGTGTGGGTGCTTGTGAGTACGGACTGATAGTCACAAAGATTATCAGCATCACAAGTGGCCATGCGAGAAATCACATAGT